>URND01000010.1 GCA_900549105.1 uncultured Eubacteriales bacterium | reverse complement strand
CGGCGGAGGCGGATCCCACGGTGATGATCGGCGGCACCCTGCCCCTGCTCCACGCCGGCTACCGGGTGGGCCAGGGGGACACCATCATCCTGGAGTCCTGTGAGTACTGCAACAGCTTCCTCAGCTTCCGCTGCTGCCTCTTCAGCTTCTTCGATAATTTCTTCCACTTCATCTTCAAAGATGTCGTCTGCATCAAAATCATCTTCAGCATCATTTCTGGCCTTCGCTTCTTCAATCTGCGCTTCTACTTCCTGAATCGCTTCCAGCCCCATATCGACTTTCTGGCACAACTGGACAACCGGCCCTGAAAATTCTGCGCCTGCTTTTTTCTCCTCATAAACCATCTTGCCGATTTCAATATACGTTGCTTTCAGCTCACTGTTCAAAGAATTCTTTTTTAAACGCAATTTCTGAATACCTACAAACTGTTCGGATTTTTCATAAACTGTTTTTGTTACATCACTAAGTCCCTGTTTTAAATCATCAAAAAATGCCATCCTTGTACCTCCTTTGCTTTCTTCTATTTTACCTCAGAACCCGTAAAGTTTCAAAGGTATTTTTCAAATTCATTGCCCCATAGCCCCATCCTCTGTTTGGAATCTCATCACTGCCTTTTGGGACAGCCCCCTGAATCAATAAACGGCGGATGTCATTGCCGTCCATATTAACAATAATCACTCGGAGCAGTCCCCATTCCGCCAGAAGAGCCGCAGCTCCTGCCGCATGGGCCGCCGACACACTGGAGCCGGTCATCTGGCCGTACCTCCCGCCGGGAAGAGGCCCGAATACATTAACCCCCGGCGCCGCAATATCCGGCTTTATAAAACCTGACGCCGTATAGCCCCGGCTGGAATGAATATAGAGACTGTCATTATAATGATTATAATTTGCCGCCACAATCAGAGAACTGGTCGTCGCCACGGAAGATAAAGTGATTTCCGGGTCGGGACTCAGAAAATACGTTTCTTCCTCAATAAACTTCTCCATCGGAAGCCAGATATCAAAACGTCCGTTTAAAATCCGGTCGCCATACACCCGAAGGGACCATATTCCCGGCGTTGGATTTCGGAACTGGAGAACCATGAGAAATTGTCCGCTGGTAAGTCCTACCGATTTGTCGGCAATATAAATTTCTGTCTCTTCAAATAAGAGACGTACCCGCTGAGATTCTCCAAGCCGCGACTGGCTCCGCGCAATCCGCTCTCCTTCCGGCGAAACGATCTCCACAGAAAACACATCGGCGAGGGAACCCCATATTTCCAATTGAAATCCCCGTTCCCCTTCGCCCACCCGGAGTTCTACATTTTGACTGTCATCCTTTCCCGAAATAAAGCCTGAAAAATGATGGGCCTTTCCGAGTTCATTGCCCGCGGCAACAGTAACACAGACCCCCGTCAGATTATTGACACTGTTTAAATACTGGCTCAGACTGGAAGTTCCCTCGTGGCTGTCCAGATTATTTCCCATTCCGAGGCAAATCACCAGCGGCATCTGATATTTGACCGCCTGAGCCAGCGAGAACTGAACGGCCATAAAAATATCCGTTTCCTGAAAGGCAATAGAACCTTCCTTTAAAACATAATAGTCTCTCAAATAATTTTTGGCCGGCTTGAGCTTAACTGCAATAATTGAAGCTTCCGGGGCCGCACCGATAAAATCATTTTCCCGGTCCTCGCTTCCGGCGATAATCCCGGCCATAAAGGTTCCATGGCCTTCCTCATCCCTCGAAGGAACAATATCCAATGGATTTTCTGTCATTAATGCCTGATTCAAATCATCGCTTGTATACAACGTCCCATAAGGGAACTGTTCCGGCGCCTTATCCGACTCAACTGTCTGGTCCCAAAGCCCCAAAAGCCGGGTAGAACCATTCGAAAAACGAAAAGCCGGATGGGTATAATCGATGCCCGTGTCAATAATGCTAACCATCACGCCGTTGCCCCGGAAGCCGGAGGCCGGGCTGTAATGCACCGGCAATATGCCGCTCTGCTCCATACTTGTCGTATCCATCAGCCCCATGACCACAGGAATCATATTATATCCATAAGCATCCGAATCCAACTGCCCGTTTTCAGGAAGCGGTTTATGAATAATAGCAAAGTTGCTGTTGATGATTTCATAGCAGGATGGGCTGTAGGTATTTATCATAACGTCCACATTGCCGCCATATTCGACAACAAAATCCGCATAACTCTGAGACAGAATAATATCTCGGCAGCGCAATTGCTCCTCCGTCAACGCCAATCAAATCACTCCCGGATTCATATCAGTCTATTCTATTCCTGCCACGGGGGTTTTATTCGGCAAACTGAAAATGCCGCGCATTTCAATGAGCGGGCCTCCCCTATGCTCCACATAAGGCTGGGTGATGGTCACTCTGCCGATATTATCATCCTTCGGAATCTGATACATAATATCCAGCATCAGTTCCTCAATAATCGAGCGCAGCGCCCTGGCCCCGGTCTTTTTCTCAATAGCCCGTTTGGCAATGGCCTCGAGGGCCCCGTCGTCAAACTGCAAATCCACTTCATCCAGCGCCAGCAATTTCTGATACTGCTTGATAATGGCGTTTTTCGGCTCCTTCAGAATCTTCACCAAAGCCGCTTCATCCAACCCTTTCAATGTGAAAATCACCGGCAGCCGTCCGATAAACTCAGGAATCATACCAAACTCCCGAAGGTCATCAATCGTTACCTGGCTCACAATATCCGAATCCTGATCGTGGGCATCGGACAACATAGCCCCGAAACCGATACCGCTCGTTTTATTCAACCGGGCTTTAATAATTCCGTCCAAATCCGGGAATGCACCGCCGCAGATAAATAAAATATTTCTCGTGTTCACCGTTGTCAGCGGCACCATAGCGTTTTTACTGCTGGCGCCGACCGGCACTTCCACATCGCTGCCCTCGAGCAGCTTCAAAAGTCCCTGCTGCACCGACTCGCCGCTGACATCCCGGCTTGTCGTATTTTTCTTTTTCGCAATCTTATCAATTTCATCGATAAAAATAATTCCCCGTTCGGCCTTTTCCACATCATTATCCGCTGCCGCCAGAAGTTTGGAGACAACGCTCTCAATATCATCGCCGATATAACCGGCTTCTGTCAATGATGTCGCATCCGCAATAGCCAGCGGCACATCCAAAAGCCGGGCCAATGTCCGCACCAGATAGGTTTTTCCACAGCCCGTCGGCCCAATCATAAGCATGTTGGATTTCTCGATTTCAATCTCATCCATTGTATTGGTTGCCACCCGTTTATAATGATTATACACGGCAACGGACATAACTTTTTTCGCATAATCCTGCCCGATAACATAATCATCCAGCCGGGCCTTAATCTGATGCGGCGGCAATATCTGTTTTAAATCAATGACCGGTTCATTTTTTTCCTTTGGCTTCTTCTTTTTCAGCCGCTGACTTTTCGGAATACCATCCTGAATATTTCCCGGAAACATATCCTGAAGATTCATATTCTTCATCAAGTCTTCATAATTGATATTTGTATTGCCCATCATCGTAAAGCTCCGCTGCATGCAATCCGGACAAATGCATATTCCCTCCATCGGAAGGCGGATTAATTTTCCTACTTTGCTTTCCGGCCGACGACAAAGATAACAAACATCTTCATAGTCGTCCTTATGCTCGGTTTCCTCCGTAATATCCTTCGTATCCTTTACCTCTTCATAATCTTTCATACAGTTCCTCCCCAATGTCTACAATATACTGCGTCAAATGTTGACAGTATACCACTAAAGGGAAAGCGCATGCCTCTCCGGCAACCCGCTTTCCCTGATAACTCTTTTTCTTATTTTTCTATATTAAATTATCCTTCCATATCTGCTTTTGAACCGAGAATGGTTGATAATTCACTCTCCGCAAAGGAGCCGCGCCCTGTCTGACGCTGAACAGTCAATGTTATCTGGTCGCCCGGCATACAGGCTGCCAGTTTTTCCTGCAATTCTTCCATGGTGGAAATAGCTTCTCCGTTAAAGCCGGTGATGATATCTCCCTGCACAAGTCCGGCCCGCTCTGCTGCAGACCCCCGTGCTACCATGCTCACATAAATGCCTGCCGGATATCCGTATTTGGATGCCTCGTCTTCGCTTAATGTTCCGCCGGAAATACCAAGGTAGGCTGTATTTTCATCTGTTTTTGTGACAATAGTTCCATCAATGATTCCCTGCGCTGTCTCCAACGCGGAATTAATCGGGATGGCAAAACCCATGCCTTCAACATCTGTATTGGAATATTTGACTGTATTCACACCGATGACTTCACCCTTTGTATTCAAAAGTGCGCCGCCGCTGTTTCCAGGATTAATCGCCGCATCCGTCTGAACAAGTGTCATTGTTCCATCGGTCATCTCAACTTCTCTCTCCACAGCGCTGATAGAACCTGTCGTTACAGACTGGCCGTAACCAAGCGCATTGCCAATGGCGATGGCTCCATTTCCAATCTTGAGAGCATCCGAATCTCCCATAACCGCCGCTGCAATATTGGACTTCGTATCCTCACTCAGAGAATTATAATCCACGGTAATAACCGCGATATCCGCTGTTTCATCATAGCCCTTAATCTGGGCTTCCGCCGTGCTTCCATCGTTGAATGTTACATTAATGCTGGTGGAATCCTGAATCACATGATAGTTTGTCATAATATAAAGTGTACCGTCAGCTTCGCTCATAATAATTCCTGAACCGGCGCCGTTTCCCTCCTGGGAATAAAGCTGACCAAAAAAGCTGCTGGTCGTTACAACCTGAGTATTTACTGCAACAATGGACGGCATACACTGTTCTACAATATCCGATACATCCGTTGCATTGATCGTCTTCACATCTGTGGCGGATGTTTTCACAATATTCACATTCATGCCTGTATTTGCCTCTTCACTTTTCCCTGCCGTCAATCCCAGCGCACCGCCGATGCCCCAGAACACACCGCCGGCCACCAGGCCAAAGGCCAATCCCAGACATACGGCCTTAACCAGCTTCACGCCAAAATTGCTTTTTTTCTTTCCTGGCTTATTCGGTTCCGGGCTATCATAAGGAGAATACCTTCTGCGCGTTTCATCCGATGCCTGACGATAGTAATTATAGTCATTTGCCGACTGTCCTGAAGACTCCTGACTGCCTTCATGATAATTATAAAAATCACTCATAGTGTTTCCTCCGTTTCGTATCATTTTATGATGCCATTGTAACAACTATTTGTGAATGGATTGTGATTCAATTGTGATTCAATTGTGAATTATTTCCGAAAGATAATCAGCTTACTGAAAATATAATTTAAAACAACAACCATCACCTGAGTAATAAACTTTGCCACCCCATCCGGGATTCCCACCATATCCACGCTGATAAACATAATTGCCATATCCATTACGCCTGAAAGGAGACGGCATCCCACAAACGTCGAAATCTGCCGCATAATCGCCGAAAAGCCTTTGACTTTGCTCTTAAACACCCATGTCCGATTCGTTATATAGGCAAAAGCTACCGCCGCCGCCCAGGAAATGGCATTGGCTACCAGATAGTTAATCCCCATCCCGCTGGTACAAACAAAATAAACAACAAAATTGACGACCGTCGTCAGGCCGCCGAAAAACAGATACGATACGACCTCTCTATACTTTGTCAACAATTCCTTCATTTTATAACCTCTTTCGTTTCCTTTTATTTTGCGCCTGAATTTCATTATAGAAGATTTTTTCGATGTTGGCAACAGAAACATCAATCCAAAGGCCGTGACGTCACCGGTGTCGGATATTCCCGTTCTGGATGACGCTCACGGCCTTTGTTTGCCTTCACTATATCTATTCGGTTTTAATTTTCACTTTCTTTCCCGAAAAAGCAATTCCAAGCTTGAGAATACTTTCTACGCCATCACTGCGCATTTCCGTATCATATCTCTTATCATTGATTTGATTCAGAGCTTCTGCCGACAATGCCTTCAATTCTTCCTCATTTAATCCTGTCTCTGACTTTAACTCCATAATAATTCCAGGATGCTTTCCATCTCTCGGAATCAAACAAATATCATATCTTCCAGCTCCGGATTCTCTGTTTGATTTAATTTTGTACTGATTGTCCATCAAAGCTATAAGGCCAAGCATTAGTCCATGATAAAAACCTTCTGCACCAGAGTCATAGTAACTGATGGACTTATCCATATATTCTTTAATCGCCTGCTGCAGCTTTCTAAGATCATTTGCATAAAGACTCTCTGCAATCTTATTTGCAGTAGTTCTTGTGATTGCTCCTATTTGCATCAAATGTGATAAAATTTCGTTCTTATAAACAGCCGCAATCTCTCTGTTTGGAATCGAAACCTCACACAAATATGCTCCGTCTGCCTGCAATTCCTTTTTCGGTGTTTTTAGATATCCAGCCACCAACAGAATACTATAAACATTTGCCGAATCCTCAGAAAGTGATCTGTAAACCACATTCTGATCTATTCTCGCAATAACCCGCTCCCCCTGCAGAAGCGCATAGAGTCTTTCGGTAATATCATCTGTGGCTACCTTAAGAACATCTTCAAGCACCTCATTCTTGCCGGTATTTACCCAGTACGCCTGAGGAATACATCCCTTCGAAATATAATTGATTGTTGACCAGGGATTATAGATTTCTGTACTGCCAAACAGATAACCATCATACCATTCCTTAAGCTCTGCCTCTTTATCTGTCACCCCGTAGTATTCCAGCATTTCATATACTTCTGAATAAGTAAATCCAAAGTAACTGTCATACTCTTCGTCCATTACAGAATTTACAGTCAGATTATTAAGGCCGCTGAAAATACTTTCCTGAGCAATACGCAGGATACCAGTAAGAAAACCATAGGAAAGATTCTTATTATCCTTAAAAGCTCCGGAGAAAAAGTTCCGCATAAAACCAATAATCTCATCATAGAAGTCCTTCGAATAGCCTTCCTGAATCGGGGTATCATATTCATCAATAATGATGATAGGCGATTTCTCATAATGTTCCGTCAACATCTTTGACAGTTTTTCAAGAGCCGATGTTAAATCAACTTCTGTAGCACTTCCATCTAAAATCCTTGCAAAATATTCTTTCTCATACTTTGCAATTTTTTCGCTCTCAAAAAGTTCCTGATGCCTGCCAAACTCTGCCTGCAGAAGATCTCTGATTTTATCAATCGTTGCATCCCATGAACCAAATTTAACATCCTTAAAAGTAAGGAAAATCACCGGATATTTACCCTGATGCGAACGATATTCGTCTCCGCATTTCCAGATTGCTTTATCCTTAAAGTAAATACTCGTATCTTCATCGGAGATTTCAAAGAAAACTCTAAGCATATCCATATTCAAGGTTTTTCCGAATCGTCTTGGCCTGGTAAATAAGGACACCAAAGGTTTCTGATCCAAAAACTCCTTAATCAGCAAAGTCTTATCAACATAATAATACTCTGATTGTGCACGTACATAATCAGAAATGCCAATCGGAAGAGACTTTTTCTCTTTAGGCATAGATTTCTTAATATATTTTCCGGATGAAACTCGACCATCAACAGGTTTTTCTGCATTATCCGGAATCTGCCAGCTCTTGCCATTCTTTATAGCACCAGGTATCTTTCCGGATTTACAAAATGTTGTTACTGTACGTTCCGTAACCTTCCACATTTCTGCCATTTCCTTGCAAGTTTTCATCAGCGTTCATCTCCAATCATCTATATGGACTATTCTTTCCGCTAATTATAACTCATATTCAGAAAAATATCAATCATATTTGATTTTCTTCCGAATTTTCGGATTTACACGATAAACATCATTTACTTCATCTCAATTCATATTTAGTGCTATACAATTAAACAACTGCCCCTGTCGGTTTTTTTCACCACGATTTTCTGCTCTATCTGTTCTTTTAGTTCGCTGACATGGGAAATAATTCCCACCAGCCGGTCAGTTCCGGCCAGCTCGCTCAAAATGCGTATGGCCTGATTCCGGGCGTTTTCATCCAAACTTCCGAAACCTTCATCGATAAACAGTGTATCCACATGGATTTTTCCGGCTTCCTGCTGAATAACGTCCGCCATTCCCAGGGCCAGAGCCAGAGCTGCCATAAAGGATTCGCCGCCGGAAAGGGTTTTTACATCGCGGATGCTGTCGTTGACCAAGCTGTACACATCCAAATCCAGCCCGGCCTCTCCCTGTCGGCCGAGGTTGTCCAGGCTGCGACATTCCAAAAGGAATTGATGGCTGCTCATTCCAACGAGCCGGCGGTTCGCCGCATCCACCATCTGCCGAAAATAACGGCGCTGCATATAAGTCTGAAAATCAATCCGGGGCATCCCGGGCATTTGCCCATTGGCTATCCGGCTCAAATGTCGGAAGCGGGCAAAGTTTTCCTGTTCTTCGCCATAGTCCTTCAACAGCCCCTCCAGCCGCGCGCAGGCTTTTTGATTGGTCTGCCGGACAGCATAAATATTTTTTTCCTGCTCCAACAGTTTTTCCCGGTTTGCCGCAAGAATATCTCTGCTCGTCTCTTCCGTCCAGCCGCCGGCTTCTAACAGCGCCTTATAAATTTCTCCGGCCTGAGCGGCCTCCCTTTCCGCCTGGCGCATCATCTGCCGCCGTTCACCCAACCGGCCCTGCTTTAACCGGAATTTTCCTGTCCATGTCTCCAAATTTTCTTCGGCCTGTCTCAAAGCGGTTTTTAGCAAATCCATTTCTTTTTTCAGGTTATTCATACTCTGCTCTGCCTCTTTCTTTGAATCAAAACTCATTTTTGATTGGAGGACTGCCATTCCCTCTGCACGGCTTTTTTCTTCGGCCGCCAATGAGGCCTGCTGCTGCATAAGATTCATATGCTTGTTTCTCAATAATTCCTGATTTTCTTCGTATTCCTTTAATTTCACAGCGTTTTCTTCGAAACGGGCATTTTCATTTTTTATTTGCTGCCACTGCCGTTTTGCCTGCTGCCATTCCTGCTGGCTGTGATGCCCCAGTTCATATACTTTTCCCCAGAAACAGCCCTCTTCAAATAGCCGCTCCGAATCCTCCATCAATCCCCTGGCTTCATGAAGAATTCCGCTTTTCAAATCAGCTCCCTGCTCCGACAACTTCTGACAATCCTGCCGTGCCTTTTCCACCGCTTTTTCCGCATCTTCCCGCTCAGCCTTTGCCCTGTCAACCATGTACCGGTCTATAATTTGTCCGCTCTCCGGGTGAAGCGCCGGATGATGCAGGGAACCGCAAACCGGGCAGGGCTCGCCTTCCACAAGTTTCTGTGCCATAAGTCCGGCCTGGGCGGCGATAAACTTTTCATAAATCAAATCATGGCGCTGAGACATTTTCTGATAGTGAAAAATGCTTTCTTCCGCCTTTTTCTTTGCCGCTTTCTCCTCGGAAATATAGTTTTCCCACAGCGTTTTTTTATTCCAAAGCCGCTTCAACACGTCCATCGCTTCGCCGCATTCTTTCAGCTTTTGTTCAGCCTGGTTCAGCCGGACACCGCTGTCCTGCATCTGTTCCTGCTCCTTCACCAATGTTTCCCTGAGCCGCTTTATTTCATTTTCCTTCTTTTCTGTATTCGCTGCCGCTTCCGTACACTCCTGAAGCCGCCTCCTGAGCTGTTTTAAATTTTTTGCCTCCTCAGCCAGACTGTCATATTCCGGCATTTCCCGGTTTAAAATCAACCACTGTTCCTGCTTTTTCGGCCATTCCTTTTCATAGCCGGAACGACGCTCCTCCAATACCTTTCCGGCCTCCTGCAGCTGCTGCTGAATCTGCGGCAGTTCATCATTTAACCGCTTCATTTCATTCAAAAACTGTTCTTTTCGAAGCTCTTTCTCTTCAAAATCCTTCCCGGCTGACAGAATCCGATCTATCTTCTCCAATGATTTTTTAAGTTCCTTCTCAAAAGTCTCCGATTCCTCAATCATCGCCTTCAACAGTTTCATCCATTCGCTGTTATCCACATCCGAAAAGGTTCCCTTTTCCTTCCATGCTTCCCTGTAGCTGCTTTCCGGAATACACTGAATATTTTCCAGTTCATGCCGGCATGTTTTCCGCACATCCTCCAATTCAAGATACAGCTTTTTTTCCTGCTCCGCCAGACTGTTCTGAATCTGCCAGTAAATCCTTGTCGGAAAAATCCGGGAAAATATTTCTTTCCGCTCTTTAGAGCTTGCCAATAGGAGCTTCATAAAATCTCCCTGGGAAATCATAGATACCTGGCTGAACTGGTTCATATCCATGCCGATAATTTCTACTATTTTCTGATCTGTTTCCTTCATTTTTCCCGGAAAGATTTTGCCGTCGGGCATTGTTAATTCTACTTTGGCGCTTTCTTTTGTCAGCGCATATTCTCCGGCTTTATTTTTTCTCCGGCTTCGCCGCTCCCATGTCGGATTCCTCCGAATCGTGTAAGTCTTTCCCATTTCACAAAAGGTAAATTCCACATAAGTTTCATCTGTGTCCGAGGCATACTGGCTGCGCATCATATCGCCGTCCCTGCGCCGCCCGCTTGTCTGCCCGTACAGGGCATAGGAAATGCCGTCAAAAATTGTCGTTTTCCCGGCGCCCGTATCTCCGGTAATCAGAAAAAGCCCCTGTTTCATTTTTTCAAAATCCACACATTCCGTTCCTCCATAGGATCCGAATGCGGAAAGTACTAATTTCAGCGGTTTCATTCGCCATCCTCCGTCAATTGATCAAACATTTTCTCAAGCAGCAATTCCTCGGCCTCCGTCAGCGGGCTTTTCCCCACATCCTCATAAAATGCTCGAAAGGCTTCCAGCGGCGTCAGATTTTCCTGTCTTTCCGAAGTGATTTCCAGCCGTTTTCTCGTCCGCGCGTTATCCACCCGGATTTCCAGAAGATAATCGTAAACTTCCCGGAGCATCTCTTTCATCCGATAAGGTTCATTTTCATCAGTCACCGTCACACTGATAAAATCATGACGGCCGCTCTCCTCTGCCCTGTCCAAAATTTCTTTGAGCGTCCCCCACTCGCTGCGGACATCCTGTCTCGCTTTCAGCGGAATCAGCTCGATTTCCGGCTTTGTCCCTTTTTCCCTAAGCGTTACCATCGTGATGGATTTATGATGCCGTTCCTCACTGACAGAATATTTTAATGGGGAACCCGCATAGCGAATATGCTCCTCTTTAATCTTCTGAGGGCCGTGAAGATGGCCGAGGGCCACATAATCAAAATCCTTTAAAACAGAAATATCAATCCGGTCCAGGCCGCCGATGGATAAAAGCACCTGTTCCGAATCACAGGTGGCTGTCTCCCATCCCGAACTCTGATAAAACTGATGGGACACGAGAACATTCCGTTGAGCAGCATCTATTTTTTCCCGCTCAAGCAGCATCCGGACAGCCGTTTCATAATCCGGTATATCCATCTCGGGAAATAAAGGCCGCACAAATCCCGGCTTTGTAAAGGGTAAAAGATAAATATTCACCGGGCCGAATTCATCCTCCAATACCACCTTTTTCAGATATTCGTCTTCCCTCTGGGGCGGCATGACCGATATATACACCTGATGCTTTTCCATAAAACTGCTGGCATAATTCAACCGTTCCGGCGAATCGTGATTTCCGGCAATAATACAGATGGGAATGGCCGGGCGCAGCGCCGAAGCCTTATTTAAAAAGCTGTCAAATAAACCGTAGGCTTCCCCCGACGGCATGGATTTGTCAAAAACATCCCCCGCAATGAGCAATACATCCGGCCGGTATTCCTCCATTTTTTCTACAATCTGATTCAATATATCTTCCTGATTCTCTTTTAAATTATAATAGTTTAACTGTTTTCCGATATGTAAATCGGCAATATGAAATATTTTCAAAGCCAACCTCCTTCAAAATATCAAAAGACATCCTTAAAATCTATTATAACTTTAAGGATGCCTTCTGTACAATGGCTTTAAAACTCTATTTTTCCAAAATTTCAGTCAGCATTTTATTGACGGTTCCCGGGTCGGCTTTGCCCTTCATCGCTTTCATCGTCTGCCCCACGAGGAATCCGATCGCTTTTTTCTTTCCGGCTTTATAATCGGCCACCGACTGTGGATTTGCGGCGACAATGCCTTCGATGATTCCTTTGAGTGCGCCGTCGTCGGCCTCAATCTTCAGGCCATTTTCTTCCACATAAACCTCCGGGTCCACATTTTCGGCAAATACTTTCTCGAAAACCTCTTTTGCCGTTGTCCGATTGATGGCGCCTTTTTCAATCAGTCCAATCAATTTTGCCAGATTTTCCGGCGCAAAGGTTAAATCTGACGGCTCCATATCATTCTCTTTTAAGAGACGCATGGTTTCCACCATAAGCCAGTTGGACACTTCCTTCGGCTTTTTGCCGAGAGCCACCGTCGCCTCAAAAATGTCCGCCAGTTTTTTATGGGAAGTGATGATTTCCGCATCATACTGAGGAATATCATACTCCGCTTTATAACGCTCCAGCTTCTCCGTCCGAAGTTCCGGCTGGCGGCTGCGGATTTCTTCAATCCATTCATCGCTGATAATTATCGGAACAAGGTCCGGCTCCGGAAAATAACGGTAATCCTGGGCATCCTCTTTGGAACGCATGGCGTAGGATGTTTCTTTATTGTCATCCCACCGCCGGGTTTCCTGAATCACAGCTTTGCCTGCTTCCAGTAAGTCTATCTGCCGCTCCCGCTCACCCTCGATGGCCCGGGCAATGGCCTTAAATGAATTCAGATTCTTCATCTCTGTCCGCGTTCCAAAGGCTTCCGCCCCCACCTCGCGAATGGACAGATTGACATCGGCCCGCATGGAACCTTCCTGAAGTTTACAGTCGGAAGCCCCAAGATACTGAATGATCATCCGAAGCTTTTCCAGATAGGCAATAACCTCCTCCGCCGAACGCATATCCGGCTCGGATACGATTTCAATAAGAGGCACGCCGGAACGGTTGTAATCCACCAGAGAGGCATCCTCCCACTCATCATGAATAAGTTTTCCCGCATCTTCCTCCATATGGATTTCATGAATACCGACAATTTTTCTGCCGCCCTTCTCAGTTTCAATCTCCACCCCGCCATTTCGGCAGATTGGCAGATAAAGCTGAGAAATCTGATAGTTCTGCGGATTATCCGGATAGAAATAATTCTTCCGGTCAAACTTGCAGTACTGAGTAATGGTGCAATTGGTTGCCAGGCCTACCGCAATGGCATATTCAACCACCTGCTTGTTCAGCACCGGCAGAGACCCGGGCATTCCGGTACATACCGGGCAGGTATGGGTGTTCGGCGCCCCGCCGAATTCCGTACTGCAGGAACAGAAGATTTTTGTTTTTGTTGCGAGTTCAACATGGACTTCCAGTCCGATGACGGTTTCATACTGTTTTGCCATTATTCTGCTCCTTTCCCGGCAGATGCCGCTGTGTCCCGGCAGGCCATGGCCGGCCGCTCATATGTTCTTGTCTTTTCAAAGGCATAGGCTACCCGGATAATATTCTTTTCTTTAAAACAATCCCCAATCATCTGCACGCCGATCGGCAGGCCTTTGCTGTCTGTGCCGCACGGCATGGATAAGCCCGGGAGCCCGGCCAGATTGACGGAAATCGTATAAATATCGCCCAGATACATTTTAATTGGGTCGCTGAGGGAATCTCCCAGTTTTGGAGCGGTGGTCGGAGCCGCCGGTCCCAAAATCACGTCATATTTTTCAAAGGCTTTATCAAAAGCCTGTTTAATCAAAGCTTTTGTCCGCAGAGCCTTCAGATAATAGGCGTCATAATACCCTGAACTGAGCACAAATGAACCCAGCATAATCCGCCGCTTGACCTCCGGCCCAAAGCCTTCGGAACGGCTCTTTTTATACATGTTGTGGAGGCCCTCATATTCTTCCGTGCGGTAGCCGTATTTCACACCGTCAAAACGGGCCAGATTGGAGCTGGCCTCCGCCGATGCAATCACATAATACGCCGGGATGGCATATTCCACCAGGCTCAAATCAAATTCTTCCACAATGGCGCCCTTTTCTTCCAGCGCCTTCGCTGCGGCGAGTACGGCGGTTTTTACCTCTTCGTCCAAACCCTCTCCGAAATAATCCCTCGGAATACCGATGCGCAGCCCCTTCACATCATCCACCAGCGCTGATGTAAAATCATAATCTTCTCGCTGAACGGAAGTGCTGTCCTTCGAATCATAGGAAGCAATGGCCTCCAGAATGGCCGCACAATCGGTCACATCCTTTGCCACCGGGCCAATCTGGTCTAAAGATGAACCGTAGGCGATGAGACCGTAACGGGAAACCGTGCCATAGGTCGGCTTGATTCCCACAACGCCGCAGAAGGAACTCGGCTGACGAATCGAACCGCCCGTATCGGAGCCAAGGGCATAAGGAACTTCCTCTGCGGCCACAGCGGTGCAGGAACCGCCGGAGGAACCACCCGGCACATGGGCCGTATTCCACGGATTTTTTGTCGCTCCAAAGGCGGATGTCTCCGTCGTACTTCCCATGGCGAATTCATCCATATTTGTTTTTCCGATAATCACCGCTCCGGCTCTCTCCAGATTCAGCACGGCCTCGGATGTATAGGTCGGCACAAAGTTATAGAGAATTTTTGAACTGCATGTTGTCAGCAATCCTTCCGTACACATATTATCTTTAATTGCTACAGGGACACCGGCCAGCGGGCCTGTCAATTCACCGGCATCAATCTTCGCCTGAACTTCTTCCGCCTTTTTCAGAGCGCCCTCTCTGTCTATAGTGACAAAGCTGTGAATCTGTCCCTCCACGGCATCGATTTGAGCGAGGGCAGCTTCCACACATTCTTTAACAGTCACTTCTTTATTTTTAATCCTTTTCCCCAGTTCCACCGCGGTCAACTGCATTAAATCCATGGTCTTCCTCCTACTCTACCGTCTTTGGCACCACAAAGCTGCCGTCTTTTTCCTTTGGCGCATTTGCCAGAATCTTTTCACGGGTATCTCCATTCGCCACCACATCTTCCCGGAATACATTATGTACCGGAAATACATGGGACATCGGTTCTACGCCGGAAGTATCCAATTCGTTTAATTTATCAATATAATCCAGCATGCTGCCCATATCCTTCTTCGCCTGTTCCTTTTCTTCCTCAGACAATTCAAGCTTCGCCAGAATACCGACATACTCGATGGTTTCATCCGAAATTACATTTGCCATTCGTCCATCCTCCTATACAAAAACAGGATTCCCGGAATTAAAAAATTCCGGGAAAGCCTTTTCTACACATCTGTTTCATCCGCCTTTGTCTCCTCCGCCGGACGGTTTTTCTTTTTTCTTCCCCGTTTATGGGCAGCTTTTACAACAATAATAATGACCACGGCAATCACTGCCAGATAAGGAATAGCGCTGAGAAATCCAATAACAAAACTGCTCAGTCCCCGCCCAAGGCCGTAAAGACTGTTCATAAATCCGCTCTGAATCTGCTTCCAGGCCGAATCTCCCTGACTGGCCGATACCACATCCACTTCCAGAACAGAAATATTCACTGTGCTGTAATTAATCAGGTTGTCATAAGTATTTTTCTGGCTTTGATAGGATTCCAGCTCATAGCGGACATCCGAAATTTTGGATTCGATGGCCAGAATATCTTCCATGGATGATGCCTGTTCAAGCAGCTCATTTAAACGGCTGAGTTCGGCCTCCAATGATGAAATCCGTCCGGCCACATCCACATATGCCAATGTAACATCTCTGACATTTTTCGACAGATTCGTAATATTGCCATTATCGCCAATCTTTGCAAGAAAAGCATCCAGCTGAGCCTCCGGAATCCGTGCCGTATACCAGGCAGTGCGCTGACTGCCCTCGGACAGATAGCTGCTGCCGCCCACGCTGGAATACTCCAGATAACCGCCGAATTCTTCCACTTCCTCTGTCAGTTTAGAAGTAAAAGCATCGAAATCCTTTGTCTCCACATCCAGGCTCGCTTCATGAATCAGCTTCCGTCCGCCTTCGGCTGCCGCCGCATCTTCCGATAAAAGAGAGCCATTCTCTCCGTCGGCCGCTGCACCGATTTCCTCAGATTTCTCCGCAACGGCTCCCTCATCAACCGCTGCCGCGCTGTCATAACGATAATTTGCCGCTGCATAGTTGTTTGCACTGTAGCCCGCCGACCGTTCCGTCACCGCCTCTTTTGTCGATGCACTTGCACATGCTGTCATGAGAAGTACGAACATCATAGATATTGCCAAAACAAAATATTTCCCCCGATTATTTTTTACCATAGTCCCTCCTGTTTATCCAAATAACTCCATCACCATCTGAGCCGTCTCCACAATACTTGTCCCATTGCTCATACTGGTTTTCTGGAGATAACGATGCGCCTCTTCCTCCGTATACTTCTTCGCCTCCATCAATAAACTTTTTGCGTTTTCAATCAGGATGCGTTCTTCCCCCGAACGGCTTCTCGGCATCTCACGGCGTTTCTTCCGCCTGCGCATCATCGTTGTTTCCAAAAGCCCGATATTATTTATAAATGCCTGAGTTTTCATCGGCAATGTAATCTTTAAAACATCCTCCGATTCCACCTGTCCCAGGGCCGCCTGGGAACCCATGACAACCATTTCATAATATTCAGGCAGATATTTGTGCAGATTAAAATAATCCATATCACTCAAACGGCAGCCGCAGATTACAATGCCATCCGAATCAATCATCTGATCGATGACATTCAAAACGGCAGCGCCGCTTGTACAAACCCCGACAACATTATACCCAAACCGCGTCAACAAATTTCGTATATTTGCCGCATCTGTCTGTTTCTTAAAGGCTACGATTATGCTGACCATTTCCATCACCTCGGTTTTGCTGTATGCCGGTTCTCACATTTAGATACGATAAAGGTATTCTTCAATTTCCCATTCAGTCACCTGAACACGATAGTTTTCCCATTCCTTATATTTCGCTTCAATATACTTCTCGCTGACATGTTCACCCAATACATTGCGCACAAAAGCATCTTTCTCCAATTCCCTGGTTGCCTCGCACAAATCCTGCGGGAGACTCTCAATATGAAGCGCTTCCTTCTCATCCCTTGTCATTTCAAAAATATTCCGGTCAATCCTCGCCGGAGGAACAAGTTTTTTCTTGATACCATCCAGTCCGGCCGCCAGGCAGACAGCCAGCACAAGGTACGGATTACATGCCGGATCCGGGCAGCGAAGCTCCACACGGGTAGCTTCACCCCGGGCCGCAGGCACACGCACCAGCGGACTCCGGTTCATAACTGACCAGGCAATATAAATCGGCGCTTCATATCCAGCCACAAGTCGTTTATAGGAATTTACCAGAGGATTAGTCAACGCCGTAATACCTTTGGCATGGGCCAGAATACCGGCAATAAAATGATAAGCATCTTCGCTCAATTCCAGTTCGCCTTCCGGGTTATAGAATATATTATGTCCATTTTTCTGCAGGGACATGTTAATATGCATCCCCGAGCCGGAAACACCGGATTTCGGCTTCGGCATAAAAGAAGCATGGAGGCCGTGACGCTTCGCAATCGATTTAATGACCAGCTTCAAAGTCATAATATCATCCGCTGTCTGAAGGGCATCATTATGAGCAAAATCAATCTCATGCTGAGCGGATGCCACCTCATGATGGGAAGCCTCAATTTCAAATCCCATGTCCTCCAGATTCAGCACCATATCCCGGCGGGCATTTTCACCCAAATCCACCGGCCCCAGATCAAAATAGCTGCCCTTCTCATGAGTAATTGTCGTCGGCATACCATTATCATCTGTATGGAAAAGGAAGAATTCACATTCCGGGCCGACCTCAAAGATATAGCCCATATCCTCCGCCTGTTTGATGACTTTCTTTAAAATATATCTCGGGTCGCCCTCAAAAGGTTCGCCATTCGGGCGATAGACATCGCAGATCAGACGGGCAACCTTTCCCTGCTGGGGACGCCACGGAAAAATCTGGAATGTATCCAAATCCGGATAGAGATACATATCCGATTCCTCAATCCGAACAAATCCCTCAATGGCAGAGCCGTCAAACATACATTCATTGTTCATCGCTCTTTCTATCTGACTGGCCGTGATCGCCACATTTTTTAAGGTTCCAAAGATATCTGTAAACTGCAAACGGATAAATTCAACGTCATTATCCTGAATCATACGGATAATATCCTGTTTTGTATATCTCGACAATCCTATTCACTCCTTTTTTAAAAAAGGCGTACTTATACAGTTAAGCACGCCTTTGTGTTATGGGCTAATCATATCAGTTATCCCCATATTTTGTCAATAGTCAACCTGAAATTTAACCTTATTATTAAAAGGCCGCATCACAAATTTTATGATACGGCCTTCTCTATTTCGGCTGCTGCTGTGTAATACAATGAATATTTCCGCCGCCATAAACGATTTCTCTGGTGTACACGCCAACCACTTTATGCTTCGGAAATATGTTTCTCAACTGCTCCAACGCTAATTTATCATTTTCGTCACCATACTGGGGTACAATAATCCCTCCATTTGTAATGAGAAAATTAAGATAAGAGGCAATGCATAATTCCCCATTCCTGCGCGGAATGGTCCCCGCCCTGCAATCAATGGTATCCGCTCCTTCCATATGGACAGGATGTTTCGTAAGGCACAGCTTATGTACTTTCAGCTTCCGCCCTCTGGCATCCCTTGCCTCGGACAAATATTTATAAGCGGCCCGGGCCTGTCTGTAAAACGGATGCTCTGAATCATCCGTATAAATGCAGGCCACCTCACCCGGCTTCACAAAGCAGGCCACATCGTCAATATGACCATTGGTTTCTTCCGGGTCGATTCCGTCTTTCACCCAGAGGACTTTCTCGCAGTTTAAATATTCGCACAGGTTTTCCTCAATTTCTTCTCTGGTAAGCCGGCTATTCCTGCCTTCGCTGAGCAGACACATCTCTGTGGTGAGCACAGTGCCTTCCCCGTCCACATGAAAGGAACCGCCCTCTAAAATAAAATCGTCTCTCCGATATCGGTCTATATTTTCAATTTCACATATTTTCCCGGCAATTTGATCATCTGCGTCCCACGGAAAATACAACCCGTCCACAAGGCCGCCCCAAGCATTAAAGGTCCAATCGCAGGCCCTTTTTTCTCCCCGGCCATTAACCAGAAAGGATGGGCCGCTGTCCCGGCACCAGGCGTCATTGCTGCTCATCTCGATCACACGGATATTCTCCGGCAAACGGGCTCTGCAATTTTCATATTGGGCATAAGATACAAGCATAGTCACCGGAGTGAATTCCGAAATGGCTTTGGCCACATCGGCGTAAGCCTCCTGGGCCGGTTTTGCGCCAAGCCGCCAGTTATCGGCCCTTTCCGGCCAGATCATCCACACCTTTTCCTGAGGCGCGTATTCACCCGGCATATAAAATCCATCCTGCTTCGGCGTCGAACCTTTTATAATTTTTGCCATAAAGACCGCCTTTCTTAAACCCCGTGGGTCAGCAATATCTGATACAATTCCGGTCTCCGATCTCTGAAGATTCCCCACTCCCGTCGTTCCTCTGCAAGTGCATCCAGATCAAAATCCGCAGTAATAACGCCCTCCGTCCGGCTGTCCGCCTGAACGACAATTTCTCCGTGATTGTCCGCGATAAATGATCCGCCGTAAAATGTCATGCCGGAATTTTCATCGTTTTCTGTGCCGATTCGGTTTGAGGCAATGACCGGCATCATGTTTGCCGCCGCATGTCCGGCCATGGTGTTACGCCAATGGATGGAGGAATCCTTTTCCAGTGTCGGCTCCGAGCCTATCGCCGTTGGATAAAACAACATCTCGGCTCCAAGGAGGGCCATAGCCCTTGCGGCTTCCGGAAACCACTGGTCCCAGCATATGCCGACGCCGATATTGCCATACCGTGTTTTCCACACTTTAAAGCCGGTATCTCCCGGCGTAAAATAAAATTTTTCAGCGTAGGGCAAACCATCAGGTATATGGCTTTTCCGATATATACCAAGCACCGTTCCATCCGCATCGACCACTGCCACCGAATTAAAAGCCGTATTTCCCGCCTTTTCAAAAAAACTCACAGGCAAAACCACTTTAAGTTCCTTTGCAATCTTTTGGAAATGGCGAACCGCCGGATTTTCCGCCGCCGTCGTTGCCAGTTTCATATATTCAAACTTTTGAAGCTGACAAAAATAAGGCGTTTCAAACAGTTCCTGAATTAAAATAATATCGGCCCCCTGCCCTGCCGCCCGACGCACCAGCCGTTCCGCCCGCTCCAGAGTTTCCTGCCGATTCCACGTACATTTCATCTGAGTTGCCGCCACCGTAACTTTTCTCATCGCTCTTCCTTCTTCCTCTTTACATGCACATCTCAAATATCCTGACAATATCTTCCTTCTGAAGCGGACAGTAGGCTTTGACGGCTACACCGCTCGTCCGAACCGCCTCCGCAGCCATTTCCTCAAACTTCTCCGGGCCGATACCAACCTCCGAAAGCCTTGTCGGCAATCCCATGGACCTGAAAAATAATTCTGTTCTGGCGATTCCCTCGTTTGCCTCCGCATATTTGTCCTCGCCTGCAATGCCCCACACGTTTTCCGCATACATGGCAAACCGCTCCACTGTCCTGTCGCACAGAACATATTTCATCCAGGCCGGCGTCAGAATAGCCAGCCCCACGCCGTGAGTAATATCGTAATAAGCGCTGAGTTCATGCTCTATAGGGTGAACTGACCATGCGCCGCCTTTGCCCACAGTAAGAAGATGATTCAACCCAATCGTACTCGCCCACATAAGATTCGAACGGGCCTCATAATTTTCCGGTTCCTTTAAGGCTGTCAACCCATAATGGAAACAGGTTTTCAACACGCTCTCGCTCAGCCTGTCCGTAATATATGCTCCATCATTCGGCTGAAAGTACTGCTCAAATACATGGGAAATAATATCCGCCGTTCCGGCAGCGGTCTGCTTTGCCGGAAGGGTGAAAAGATATGTCGGATCACAAATGGAAATGGCCGGATAGAGAAGCGGCGTATTGATCTCCAGTTTTTCTTTTGTCTCCTCATTGCTGATCACCGCTCCCGAATTCATTTCCGAACCGGTGGCACATATTGTAAGGACAACGGCAACCGGAAGGGCTTTGATCACTTTTCCCCGGTCAAGAACCAGATCCCATGGGTCTCCCTCATAACAGGCGGAACATGCAATATGTTTTGCGGCGTCGATACAGCTTCCGCCGCCCACAGCCAAAATCATATCCACGTTTTCTTTTTTACAGATTTCCGTTCCCTTCCGCACGGAGGACAGCTTTGGATTCGGCTCAATGCCCGGAAGCTCAAAAAGTTCAAAATCCTTTAAAAGTTCCATGACCCGGTCGTACAGCCCGGTTGTTTTAATGCTTCCGCCGCCATAAACGAGAAGTATCTTTTTGCCGTATCTCGTCAATTCTTCCGGAAGGCACTCCATCTGTCCTCTGCCAAACCGTATATCCGTCGGCACACAAAAATTAAAATTATTCATCTGATCCCTCCGTTTTTAAATCTTTGCTTTAAACCGGTCATAACGCAGCTCCGTAAGATCCACATCGGTTTCGCCGGTCACGATCAATTTTGCAAGCTGCTCACCGGCAGCCGGAGCAATGCCGAATCCATGTCCGTTGAAAGCACAGGCCACATAAAGGCCGGGAATCTCGTCCACCCGCCCCAGGGCCGGTACGCCGTCGGCGGACTTATCCATCCAGCCTCCCCAGGTCCGCACGATCCTGGCATCCGCCAGATTCGGAAAATATTTCATAATACCCCGGCAGATACACGGTGCAGTTTTACTGCTTGTCACCGGCGTACCGTTATCCTTATTAAATGGTTCCAATCCCGAGGAACCGCCGAAAACAAAAGAACCGTGTTTCGTCTGATGCCCATAAAAATCCGCCTCTGCCGTCCCGAGCATCTGGTCAAACATATGGGGCTCCGCCTCCGTAACAAGGGCTTCCAGAAGAGATGAAGACATCGGGACATCAATACCCACACTTGTAAGGACCGGGCGGCTGTCAAGTCCCGCAGCCACCAAAACATTTTCTCCCTCATACACATTATTTTCGGTAATTACCTGTCGGATTTTCCCCTTAACTGTGCGAAGTTCCGTGACCTTTTCCCCGGAAATGAAATGCGCTCCGAGCCTGCGGGCCATTTTATAAAACCCCAGAGTTGTCGTCAGGGGGTTCGCATGTCCGTCCGTCGGGCACCAGCTTGCGACAGTCACCTCTCTGGAAAGATAAGGATTAATCTGTCGTACCTCATCCCCGTCAATCATCCGCACGTCCAGGCCGACTTTTCTCGCATTATCCGCAAGCTTCGTAAGGATTTCCCTGTGTTTTTCATTTTTTCCGAGCCGGAGATTGCCGTCCTGATGATATTCACAGTCCACCTCCAGCTCCTCCGAAAGATGGGGCCATAAATTTTTAATGCCGTACATCACAAGCGGAAGTTCCCGGACATCCCGGCCGGACTGTCGGACACCGCCGCCGTTTCTCGATGAACCTCCATTTCCGATATGATCGCTGCCCTCCAGGACAATGACGCTGACTCCCTGTTTTGCCAGGTAATAGGCCGTCGCACACCCGATAATGCCTCCACCGATAATCACTGTCTCCGCACAATTACGCATCTGCCTCATCCTCCTTCGCTTCATTTGCAAATATATACATTTCAATCGGCCGCATCGGAACCCGGGATGTTGCCGGCTCCAAATCCGCCGGGGACACACCGAGTTCTTTTGCCACAATGCCCTTGACAAGCCGTGAACATGTCTGGCCCTGGCAAAGCCCCATTCCTGTTCTCAAATATCTTCGGATTTCCGTCAGCGTAAACATGCCGTCATGAACCGCGCGCCGGATCTCTCCTTTTGTAATCTCTTCACAACGGCAGATAATTCTGTCGTCATCCGCGGCAGGAACAAATTCCCCGATATCTCTTGATCTGTCATTTACTGCATTCATTTTTCTACGCCTCCTTAAAAAAGCGCGCTTTCATTGCACAGCTCTTTGGAACTTTCATTGTAAGTAAACTGGTTTTATCGTATGCCTTAATACTCTTAACACTGACAATCTCGGCTTCGCAGACCTCCCGGCCATTCCGCCCGAGAGCAATCCCTCGGGCTCCCATTTCAGGCAGCGGCAAAAATTCATAGGGAATCGTCACCTCAGCCATACCGTCCCCGCAATCCTCATTTACAAGGAAAATCGCCTGTCCGGAACAGGAGGCCACGCACATACCGCAGTTAATGCACTCAGCGTTCTCAACCACCGCCGGGAGAGAGACGATATTATCGCCAATGCTGATGCATCCCTTCGGGCATGCATCCTGGCATGGATTACACGGAATATTCTGGGTACATTCCATCACCGGGTGAATTCCGACCTTATGCGTCACACCCGGATAATTTTCAATTTCATCATCGGCCACAAATCCATATCTGAGAAGATTTTCAGATATCAGGATCCCCTCTTCGGTTTCTGTGATCTGTCTGCCCCTGTTCTTTGGTGCAAACATTCCCTGGCGCAGGCCGTCAAGAGCCCTATCAAGCATCTTCAGCTCGGCATCCCGCTCTTCCTTTTCTATATACCCCAAATATTCGGAAGCCGCCACTCCGGCCATACGTCCTTCGATCATCGCAGAGCTCGCCTCCTCGATTCCCGAAACGTCTCCGGCCACAAAAATTCCCGGCAGGGATGTACGCCCATATTCATCGCAGACAGGCACCTGCCCGCCCCGTTTCGGATTATCCTCCATTTGACATCCGGCCATCTTAAGAAGCTGGGACATCGGCGAGAGACCGACGGCCAGACATATGGTATCCACATCGAAATGCTTCTCTGTTCCGGGGATGAACTGAAACCGGTCGTCAATCTCTGCAATGGTCACTCCCTCAACCCGTGTGTCACCTTCGGCTCTGACGATCGTATGGGAAAGATAAAAAGGGACTCCGGTTCTCGCTACTTTTGCCGCATGAACGCCGTAACCGCCGATTTTTGGAGCCGCATCCACAAGGGCTGCAACCTCACATCCGGCCTGAAGCAGCTGAAAGCTTACAACCAGTCCCACATTTCCCGAGCCCAGCATGAGAACCTTCTGTCCCGGTTTTATTCCATGAATATTCATCATTGTCTGAGCCGCACCGGCGCCAATGACTCCCGGCAGAGTCCAACCCTCAAAGGTGACCATATTTTCGGCAGCTCCCGTCGCAATAATGACCGCATTTCCTTTAAAATGCCGAACTGCCTCACCAATTTTTACAACGATTTCCTTATCCTGATAAAGGCCGATGACCGTCGCATTGAGAACAACTTCCACGCCCGCCTTATCGGCCTCATCCAAAAGCTCCTGTCCGATCACAAATCCCCGGATTTTTGCTTTATGCTCTTTTGAGCCAAAAAATTTATGTATCTGTTTAAAAAGCTGTCCGCCAGGTTTTTCATTTTCATCAAAAACAACAACTCGCAGTCCGCGTTTTGCCGCCTCGATGGCCGCTGAAAGTCCCGAAGGACCAGCGCCCACAATGATTAAATCATATCGTTTCATTTTCCTGCTGCTCCTTTCCTTCTATGCCTGCCTGTCAAAGGGTTCTGCGCTGACGCCATACTGGGTCTGCACACACATTCCCTCGGACAGAGGTGTTACACAGGTGCGGACATTCGGTTTACCGTCGACAATCATGACGCAATCCGTGCACCGGCCGATGGCGCAAAAAATGCCTCGCGGTTTATGCTCTTTCTTTGTATATCTGTGTACCATTACACCGGCCGCTTTCAGCGCTGCCGCAATCGGTTCACCCTCATAACCCTGTATTTCCCTGCCGTCAAAGGTGAATGTCACCATTCTCCCCTTTTCCGGCACACCAAGTATCGGATGATTTTTAATTCTTGTTTCCATGTATATATCCCTCACTTTATCTGCTAATATAAATCCGGTTTATTCCAAAGGGTCAGCTTTGTTCCAAGTCCAAGCACCCTGGCCCGATCGTAACAAACCTTTCCCCAGGCGACGTCCTCCACCGGCATACCGCCCACCGAATAGATGAATATCTGGTCATCGCTGACCCGCCCCGGCTTTTTACCATAAATGATATCCCCCAGATCATAAATATCATCCTTCGTGATCACACCGTCATGAACCATGTCCGTGAATTTAGAGCCTATAATATTGTTCGCCCCAAAAGACGGATAGGGGAACTCTTCCGCCCAGGCCTCATACAACTGCATATTGTCCACAACCAGTGTCGTGTGCGCCTTCATAAATTCCGCATCCATATCAAAACAGCTGACTCCGATGATCAAAGCCCCCGGTTTGATCCATTCGCCCTTGACAAAGGGATAGGTGGACGGGTCCGTTCCCCCGGAATTCGTAAAGGCGGCAATATCTGTATCCCGGATCAATTCCTCAACGGTCTCAACAGCTTCCACCCGCTCCAAATGGGGATAAGTTTTCTTCACGTATTCCACAAAGGCTTCCAACGATTTTTTTCCCCGTCCCTTAACCTTGACCTCCCTAATCCCGGGGCATGTCGCAACAATTGCAGAAAGAGAAGATTTTCCCATCACCCCGGGACCGCAGATGCCGCATACCCTGGCATGCTTCGGCGCCAGATATTTCGCCCCGACTCCCGGAATGGCGCCGGTCCGATAGGCGCTGAGAAGATTCGCACTCATCAGGCAAAGGGGTTCCCCTGTGTTCTTATCATTTAACATCACTGTCAGAATGGAACGCGGAAGTCCGAGAGCTTTGTTCGCCATATTGGAGCCGTACCACTTCATTCCCATTAAATCAAACGGTCCGCCGATGTAGGCCGGCATTGCCATAAACCGCCGGTCATCTCCCTCATCCCTCGGCATATTAGGGAAAGGGGAGTCCTTCGGAAAGGATACCTGGCTTCCATGGGAATTGTGATTCTCACCACCCATGACATAATCACCGCTGTTCAGACATTTAACAACCTCTTCCATTGCCTCTATGCAGCCGGGCATATTCTTCACCCCGGCCCTGATCATATCCTCCTCGCTCAAAAATAAAAACTCGATTTTCGGATAACTCATATGTTCGCCTCCTTATGATATCCCACCCTATTAAAAAAAGCGGTGGAACTTTTTTTCAGCTCCATCGCTTTTCTTACTGAATAATCTACGACTTTTTAAGCATTTATTCAATTACTTGAAAATACCAATATTCTACTTCTTTTCGGTGGGTTCTACTCCGAAAGGAGTATTTTCCCGCCGACCATGGTCATTTCAACCCGGGTATCTAAAATGTCTTTATCCGGGATATGAAACAAGTTTCTGTCCAGTGCAATAATATCGGCAAACATTCCCTTTTTTAAAAGGCCTATTTCATTCTCCCGGCTGTAGGCTCTGGCAGCGCCGGAAGTATAGGCCCTGAGTGTCTCGCCCACAGAAAGTTTTTCCCAGCCGTTATGGGTTGCCGGCCGGCCGTCAAAAAAGTTTCTCGTTACGGCCGCATAGATATTATCGAGAGGGTTTAGGTCCACCACCGGATAATCGGTTCCCAAAGCCAGTTCCCCGCAACTGTCAAGCAAGGTCTTTAACGGCCACTCATATTTGATGCGCTCTGCGCCGATACGGTGGATTTTTCCGTCTGCATCGAGAATCATATGAATCGGCTGCATGGAGGGAATGACCCCCAGTTCTTTAAAGCGTCCGATATCATCCGGGTGAATATTTTCGATATGTTCAATGGTATTTACCGTCCATCTTCCATTCACTTCAGCAGACTTCTCAAAAGCATCCAGCGCCATCCGGACTGAACCGTCGGCAATACAATGGATCCTCACCGGAAGACCGGCCTTATTCGCGGCAATAACCGAAACATTCAGCTCATCCTGCGGCTTTACAGGCACATTGATGCCGCAGGTCTCTTTCCTGTCCGTATAGGGTTCAAGAAGCAATCCCGTATATGTCTCAGCCACACCGTCGACAAATCCCTTAACCCCGGAAATTTTCATGAAATCCGTATCCAGGCATTTTTTCCAGCGAAGTGCCTCCGAAAAATCCGCCGTATCATAAAGTTTTGTATAGAAATGAAGCCGAAGCGAAAGTCTGCCCTGTTTTTCAAGTTCCCGGATCACCCTGTATTTTTCAAACTGCTCCTCATCGTACTCTCCGGGCAGCATCTCGCTCATGCTTGTCACCCCGGCTTTCGCCGCTTTTTTAAAAAAATTCAAGTAAATCTTTTCCATCTCATCCGCTGTAAAGCTTTGATACATTCTGTCCGCCGGTTCACAGGCTTCCATTTCCACGAGCATCCCGCTCAATTCTCCGTTGCCCAGTTTGCCGATATAGCCCGAGCTTACCTGCATATCCCCACGGATGCCGCACTCCTCCAGCGCGGCGGAATTCAGCCAATAACTGTGGGCATCTGCGGCCTGCAGATACACCGGAATATCCGGGAGCAACGCATCCAGGCTTGCCTTTGTCGGCAGCGGTGCATCGCCCCAATTCGTTATAAACCATCCGCGCCCGCGAATCCTTTTCTCACCCGGATGGGCTTTTGAAAATTCATAGATCATTCGGGCGCACTCTTCCTCGGATGTCGAGTCGGCTATTTCAGTACAGACATGCTCACTGGCCGCAACGGCTCCCGAAAAAAAATGGGTATGAGCGTCGATAAAGCCGGGCATCACCAGCTTATTGCCGTAATCGAGCACCTGGGTATTTTCGTCGATATATTCGTCCTCCATGCCAATGGGAACCACATCTAAAATGCGGTCTCCCCGAACCAGAACACAGCCTTCAACCGGCTCCTCCGACTCTCCTGTGAAGAGTGCCCGGCTCTTTAAACAATAATCTGCTTTCATCTATTCCTACCCCCTGTCATACAACCGCCTTCATTTTCTTAATTTGTGATTGGGTATTCAAACTGATAAATACAACGATAACAAGCGTTATGATCGTCGATAATGCGTTGACTTCCGGAGAAACTCCATGCTTAACCATCTCAAGGATTTTAAGCGGAAGGGTCGTACTTCCCGGCCCGCTGCAGAAAAAGCTAATGACAACATCATCCAGCGATAAGGACAGCGACAATGTTGCCCCGGATATAACACCGGGCATGATCAGAGGGAGCGTTACCCGCATAAAAGTCTTTAAGTGATTTGCCCCCAGATCCATTGCGGCTTCCTCCAGATTTTTATCAAAGCCGGCAATTCTTGCCCTCACTGAAATGACAACAAAGGGAATACAAAATGTAATGTGACCAAGTATCATCGTAAAAAGCCCCATGGGCATATTGCACATCGAAAAAACAGACATCATCGCAACGCCGAGAACAATTTCCGGTATAACGATCGGCACATACAGAAGCATATCAACAAGCCGTTTCCCTTTGAAATTATACCGGCTCATCCCCACTGCTCCGATCGTGCCGATAATAACGGATATAACCGTGGAAACCACAGCGATGATCAATGTATTGTACAGTGACTCCATCAATGTCCGGTTTTGATAAAAGGAGCCGTACCACTTCAAGGTAAAGCCCTCGAAAACAATGTTCATTTCAGAGGTATTAAAGGAGAATAAGATCACACCAAAAATCGGAATATACAAAAAAATAAATACGAGTGCTATAAAGATATTTCTAAAAATATTTTCTGTTTTTTTCTTACCTGCTTTACTCATATAATCCAGCCTTTCTAAATACCGCTCAGATCGTCCATGCTTCCGCCGGCCTTCTGATACCCCTTCAGCAGAGCAAGGGTGATCAGCATAAGAATAACCGACATAGCTGCGCCGAGGGGCCAGTTTCTCGCCGTTATAAACTGATTCTTAATAAGGTTTCCGATGACAAGCGTCTTACTTCCGCCCATAAGATCCGTTACAAAATAAAGTCCCATAGAAGGGATAAATACCATCACACATCCGGCGAAAATTCCAGGCTTTGTCAGCGGAAGCGTTATTTTGAGAAACGACTTTACCGGCTTTGCGCCCAGATTATTTGCCGCTTCAAGCAATGATTTATCCAGTTTTTCAATGGAACTGTATAAGGGAAGGATCATAAAGGGGAGCAGCATATAAATAAGCCCGATCATCGCGCCGACCGGATTGTAAACCAGTTTGAGAGGCTCTTTTATCGGCCCGAGGGAAATCAGGAAATTATTGATAACACCCTCGCTTCTCAAAATATTTACCCACAAAAAAAGACGTATGATCATGCTCACGCAAAACGGAACCATTACCATAGACATAAACACGGTTTTCTGAATAGGTGTTTTTTTTGCAATAAAATATGTAAAAGGATAGGCAATAACAAGACATATGAATGTCACCGCAACAGACATTCCGATTGATTTTAAAAAGGTGTAAATATACAGAGGATTTAAAATGCTCAGATAATTATTTACCGTAAATCCCGGAGTGACGCCGCCGTAGGTCCCCTTATTCATAAAACTTATAACAATGATATAAATAAACGGTATCGCCACCAGCAGATACATCCACAGGGAAATCGGAGTTATCATACAGTATTTGGCCATTGCGGATTTTCTCTTTTTACTCTTATTTTTCATAACCGTCAATCTCCTTACTCTCCGCTGCCAAAATTGATATTCTCAATGGCGGCGAATATCACATTGCTTTGGGATTTAATGACGACCGCATCCTCCGGATTCCAATAGACATATACCTGCATTCCTTCCGGCAAAACCGACTGTTTGGAAAATGTATTGATTTTAATCTGGTTTCCGTTGAAAAGCTCAACAATTGTTTTTGTCAGACTTCCGACATAGACATGCTCCCGTATAATTCCCGACAACTCAAAGCCGTCCACAGGACATTCCGAAATCGCCGTGTTTTCAGGTCTGACTGAGACATAGACAATTTCATTTTTTTCCACATCGGCACACCCGGCGCTTATTAAACCATTTTCCAGAGAAATTCTCACGTCCGAGGCCTTCTTTTCATCAACCACACCGTAAAAGATATTGGACTCTCCGATAAAATCAGCAACAAATTCTGTGGCCGGATGCTCATAGATGTCTCTCGGCACGGAAAGCTGTTCCAGATTCCCTTTATTCATAATGGCAATCCGATCACTCATGGTAAGCGCTTCTTCCTGATCATGGGTGACATAGATAAATGTAATTCCAAGTTTCTTCTGTAATCGTTTCAATTCAAACTGCATCTGCTTTCTGAGTTTTAAATCCAAAGCCCCAAGCGGCTCATCCAGAAGAAGTACCTTCGGTTCATTAACCAGCGCCCGGGCGATTGCCACCCGCTGCTTCTGCCCGCCGGAAAGCTGATCCGGTTTTCTGCTCTCAAAGCCGGAGATCTGGACCAGTTCAAGCATATGAGTCACCTTTTTCTTAATCTCATCCTTCGGTATTTTCTTCATTGTCAGGCCAAAAGCAACATTTTCATAAATAGTCATATGCGGAAACAAAGCATAATTTTGAAATACCGTATTCACCTCACGTTCATAAGGCTCTTCATCTCTGACTTCTTTTCCGTTAACAAAAATTTCTCCGGAGGTTTGAGTTTCAAATCCGGCGATCATCCGGAGTGTGGTCGTTTTACCACACCCGGATGAGCCCAGAATTGTAAGAAATTCGCCTTTATAAATGTCAATATTCAAATTTCTGACAACCTGATTGTCACCAAATGATTTATTTACATTTTTTAACTGTACTATAATTTCCTTATCTTCCATATTCTCAGCCCTTCAATCTTGTCCACAAATCAACAATTTTAGAAGCCTCATCGCCGATATCCATCAACGTGCAGGAACGTCCAACCACATCTTCCGGGGGATTTGTCAATTCGTTTTTTGTATAATCCTCGGAAAGATACTCAAGCGCAGCCTTGTTTGGGTTAACATATGGGAATATTTCTGAAATACTTGCACTTATCTCCCCGTCAAGAATATAATTGATCAGTTCATACGCATTATCCTTATTTTTTGCAGCCCCGGTGATCATCATACTGTCGGATCCGAGATAGACGCCTTCTTCCGGATAGAAACATTTTATTGAAGGAACTTCCTGCTGAGCAAGAAGAGCCTCCGCCCCATAAATCAGGCCGATCGGGCACTCGCCGTTGATCATAAGAGTTTTTGGGCTGTCCCCGTCAAAGGCATGAATATTCGGGAATAATTCTTTCCAGTAGGATTCCACCGAGGCAAGGGTTTCATCGCTTGTATCATTCACATCATCACAGCCCTGTGCCATGGCAGCCATCGCATACATTGCTCTGGAATCCTCGATAACGACGATCTTATCTTTATAATCCGGCTTCAGCAAATCTGCATAGCTTGTAATTTCATCCGTAATCACATCCGTATTTACGGCAATCACAGCACTTGCAAACATATATGGAACGGAATAGGTATTTTCCGGGTCATTCTCCCTGCCCAGATACTGTTCCGCAATATTGCCGAAATTCGGAAGCTTCTCCCTGCCCAGTTCTTCAAGCAGGCTTAATTTACTGAAAATAGGCGTATAATTTTCCGGCCCGATAATAACGTCATAGGTGCCCTCTTTGGAAGTCTGAACCTTTGCCAGCATATCATCCGGCGATGTATAGGTGGTCATATTCACAGTGATTCCCGTCTTTTCCTCAAAGGAATCCAGTACCTCCTGCGGTAAATACTCGGTCCAGCAGATAACGTTGACCTCCTTACTTCCCGCATTTGAGCCTTCTGATTTTTCATCAGAGGAACCGCAGCCCGCAAGCATGGATATTGCCATTGCCGCTGTAACAGCAACTGTCATTATTTTTTTCATTCTTCTTTTCATAAACATATCCTCCTTATCTTGTCTGAAAAATAAACGCAGCAATCTTCATCCGATCACTGCGTCTTTGCACTATTTCATATAAGGCTCCTTCCAAAGGTTCAGCTTTGTTCCGATGCCTTTTTCCAGGGCTTTCCGATAACAGTCAAAACCCCAGGATAAATCCTCCAGCGGCATACCGCCGATGCTGCACATGACAATTTCATCCTCAGAGGTGCGCCCTCTGGCTGTTCCGTTGACTATATCGCACAGGTTAATCACTTCTTCCCGTTTTGCCTGACCTGTTTTTACAAGGTGAACAAAATGTATACCCATGATGCACCATTCCCGTTTGTTCCCAAATTCATCCACCGGTCCTCTGGCGATAAAGTTGCTTAAATATTTCTCATACATGCCATAATTGTCAACAACCATGGTCGTATTCAAAAACTCATCATATTGGCGGTAAAGAAATGAACCCATAGAGAAGACCGCCGCCCCTTTCTTAAACCATTCGAGATGAAATTCCTCCATATCCTGTTTGGTGACAGACATGGCCTCGCTGACCACATCGGCATCCCGGCAGGCCTCCTCCAGGCTGTCGCAAATTATAATTTCTTTTACCTGCGGATATTTTTCCTCAATAAATTCCTTCATTGCAAACGCTGTTTTTGATTTGGATGAACTTCCGCGGATTTTTATGGTCTCAATATCCGGAAGGACCTCCATAAAGCACATCAATGCACATTTATTGATAACTCCCGGTCCGATCAGCGAAAGTACTTTGGAAGATTTATTTGCAAGATAGGATGCCGCCATGGCCGGCATAGCCCCCGTCCGCATAGCGCTCAAAAGATTTGCCGACATGATGGCCTTCGGAGCTCCCGTGTCCACATCTGAAAGAGTTACCATAAGAATCGAACGCGGAAGATTCAATTCACTGTTATGGCTGGGAGCCGTAATACTTCTGCCCCGCGATGTGAAATCTGCCTCCCAGATAGGCCGGCATAGCCATAAACCGCCTGTCCGGTCCGTCATCCAGGGGAAAACCCTCAATGTCGGATTTCTGGGGAAAGTTCATCTGAAGTCCGTGTTCATCGCCTTTGGGACCGCCGAGCAGAAAATCCTTTTTGCCAAAAAGCGAAAGCGTGTCCCTCATGGTTTCAATACAGCCGGCGGCGTCAAGCACGCCGGCCTCGATCATATCTGCTTCATTTAAATAGAGAAAATCAATTTTCATAATCACTCCTTCAGTTTTGTCCACATATCATTGTAAATCTCAAGTGTATCATTATCCAGATTTTCAACATATTCTCCGGCAGCGATCACATCCGCCGGCGGATTCTTCGCCTGATTTTCCGAATATTCCGCGCCCATGGCTTCTACGGCTGCTTCATTTGGACAAAGATATGGAAATTCTTCGGAAACCATCTGAGCCGTTTCTGAATCAAGCATAAAATTGATAAACTTCATCGCATTTTCAAAATTCTTGCTTCCCTTGAGAATCGCCCAGTTATCCATAAATACATAAGGTCCTTCTTCCGGGAATACGACCTGAATATCCGGATTTTCTTCCATAGAAAGAGCGATCTCAGCACTCCATACCATGCCGGCCGCGCAGTCCCCGGAAATCAATGCACTCTTCGGACTGTCCGAATCATAAAGCTTCACATTATTTTTTAATGTCAGAAGTTTTTCCTTAATCTCTTCCAGTTTGGCTGAATCTGTCTCATTCATGCTGTAACCCATACTGCGCGCCGTCATCCCGATAACCGCACGATAATCGTCTAAAACGACAAGCTCCCCGGCCAGATTCGGATCAAACAGATCGCCATAGCTTGTAATTTCTTTATCCACCATAGAAGTATTTACCGCAATGGCTGCCACACCGCCCTGATATGGAACGGAATATACATTGCCCGGATCATAGGACGGATTCAAATAGGCTTCGCCGATATTCGAAAGATTTGTCAATGCCTCCTTATCCAGTTCCTCAAGCATATCCTGCTCTATCATAAGCTGAATCATATAATCGCTTGGCAGTACAACATCATATGTACCCTCCGACTCGGATTTTACTTTGGAAAGCATATCTTCATTGGATGAATAGGTCATCACATTGACTTTAATACCCGTTTCTTCCTCAAATTTATCAAAAACCGCATCCGGCACGTATTCGGTCCACACAAATACATTGAGTTCTCCATTTTCTGCGGAACTGCCTCCGCCGCCCGAACCACAGCCGGTCATAAGTCCAACAGCCATAACTGCTGCCATGAATAAAACAAATAATCTCTTTTTCATAATCATTTTCCTCCCTTTATTTCGCCTTTTTGAAAAGATTACCCTGGGTCAGAATGACAAATAAAATCGTTCCGATCAGAATAATCGTGGATAGTGCATTGACATCCGGCGCAACACCGCTCTTTATACTCTCCATAACTTTCAGAGGATATGTCATGGTCTGCCCATTGACGAAATAACTGATAATTACATCGTCAATAGAAAGGGTAAAGGCGAGCAGTGCCCCGCCGGAAATTCCCGGTGCAAGCACGGGAAGAGTTATCTCAAAAAATGTCACGATCCGGTTTGCTCCCAAATCCAGACTGGCTTCCTCAATGGAGCCGTCATACCCCGCCAGGCGGGCCCTGACATTAAATATCACATAAGGCACACAGAAGGTGACATGGGCCAGTATCAGTGTCAACATTCCCCGCGGGATATCCACTCTCGCAAAAATCGTCAGCAGGGAAATACCGAGAACAATTTCCGGAATAACGACCGGAATATACAGCAGGCTGTCGATAATGCTTTTTCCCTTGAATTTGTACTTATACATTCCCACAGCAGCCAGCGTACCGATGATCGTTGCCAGAATTGTACTTGTGACAGCGATGATCATGGTGTTTCCGAATGCCTCCAAAAGCGCCGTATTATCCCAGAGCTTCGCATACCAATCCAGCGTAAATCCCTTCCAGGTCAGATATGGCTTGCTGGTCGTCGCATTCATTGAATTGACGACAATCACGGAGATCGGCAAAAACAAAAATATATATACAAGTGCACAGAAGATAATATTTATCCTTTTCTGTCGTCTCTCTTTTCTCTGTCTTTTCATGGCTTACCCACCTCCTTCTATACACCCAGGTTATCCATCTCTCCGCCCATTTTCTGATAGGTCTTAACAAGAATCAATGTCAAAAGAATAAGAATGATCGAAAGAGCCGCGCCCAACGGCCAGTTGTTGCCGCTCTTAAACTGTCTTTCAATCAGGTTGCCGATCACATCGGAGTTACCGCCGCCAAGAATATTTGAAACAAAGAAATAACCAAGGCATGGGATAAACACCATAATGCTTCCTGAAAATATACCGCTGGATGTCAGAGGTAAAATCACTTCAAAGAATGTAGCTCCCGGTTTTGCCCCCAGATCGGAGGAAGCTTCCAGCAGGCTGTCATCCAGTTTTTCAATGGCTGTGTACAGCGGTAAAATCATAAAAGGGATCAGACAGTAAACCATACCCAGCACCGTCGTCCCCTGTTTATACAAAAGGTCCAGCGGCTCATTTGTCAGATGAAGAAACTGAAGTATGGAATTCACCCATCCATTGGTTCCCAAAAGGGTCCGCCAGCCGTATATACGAATCAGCGAATTGGTCCAAAAAGGAATAATGACCAGCATATACAGTAGCTGCTTCCTCTTACTTTTTGTCCTCGCAATAATATAGGAAAAAGGATAGCCGATCAATATACACAGAATCGTTGTCAGAAGAGCTATGATCATCGACTGTCCGTAGATTTTTACATAGTCCGCATTCAATAATTTTATATAGTTTTCCACGGAAAACCGATACAAAACATTGTAATACTGATCCGTTTGACAAAAACTCATGACCGCCACAAAAATCAGCGGTGCAACGACAAGAAAAAGCAACAACAGTGTTACCGGCCCAACCATAACGATAGACGGCAGTGTGTTGGATTTCCATTCATGCTTTGAATGTTTATTTTTCATCGTTCTCACCTTCTATCCCAATGTGATATTTTCAATTGCCTCAAAAATCAGGTTGTCCCGGTTATGGATGAGCACCGCGTCTTCTTTTCTCCAGTAGGGATAAATGGCAGCACCTATCTGCGGCAATGCATCCCCGGCCAGCCTTTCAATTTTCAATTCATTTCCGTTAGGAAGAGAAACCATACATTTGATCACTGAGCCGACATAAACGTAGTCCTTCACCACCGCGCTGATACTGAATCCATCCACCGGCTGATCGGAAAATTTCATTTTTTCAGGCCGCACGGATACGGTAATATATTCGCCCTTTTTAAAATTTTCCCCGGTTCCCATAATCGTTCCGTTCTCAACATTCACCGAAATGTCTTTGCCGTCAATCGCTGTGACTGCACCGTCAAAAATATTGGTCTCTCCGATAAATGTGGCCACGAACTTTGTTTTCGGATGCTCATAAATCTCTGTCGGTGTGCCTAACTGGTCTAAAATTCCATCATGCATAATGGCGATTCGGTCACTCATCGTCAACGCTTCTTCCTGGTCATGGGTTACATAGATAAATGTAATATTTAATTTCTTCTGGAGACGTTTAAGCTCCAGCTGCATCTGTTTTCTGAGTTTTAAGTCAAGGGCGCCCAGCGGCTCATCCAGCAAAAGAACTCTCGGCCGGTTGATCAATGCCCGCGCAATGGCCACTCTCTGTTTCTGTCCGCCGGAAAGCTGACTCGGATACCGTTTTTCAAAGCCTTCCAGCTGAACAAGTTCCATCATTTCCGTCACCCGCTGTTTAATCTCCGGCTTCGGCACCTTTTTCATTTTCAATCCATAGGCAATATTGTCATAAATTGTTTTATGCGGAAACAGAGCATAACTTTGAAATACCGTATTTACGTTGCGTTCGAAAGGTCCCTTTTCCTCGATAGATTCCTCCTCAACCCGTATACTCCCGCTTGACGGCTCTTCAAATCCGGCGATCATTCGGAGGGTCGTTGTTTTCCCGCACCCGGAAGAACCGAGCAATGTCAGGAATTCACCCTCCTCAACCTTCAGATTTAAATCTTTTACCACATGATTTGTCCCATATATTTTATTTACTCCATCCAGCTCAACGATGTATTTCACCAAATCACCTCAATTCATTTCCTTCGAAGTTAAAGAGCCTTTGAGCCTCTTTCACCTGTACGGATACGCACAACCTCCTCAATATTACGAATGAAGATCTTTCCGTCTCCAACATGATCCGTTGCGCATACCTCTCTGACCTTCATAATGATCGGCTCAACGTCCTTATCTTCGACCACCACTTCAACGCAGATTTTAGGCAGGAGGTTGATGGTCGTCTTAAATCCCCGTATCTCATTGACCGCCTTCTCCGATGTGACAATCCCCTTCTGGGTGCCGCATCCCATAACGGTTGAAATTGTCATGCCTCCGCATTTTATTTCATCAAGTATTTTTTTAATGTCCTCAAGCTTTTCCGGTCTGATAATCATTACTAATTCTTTCATAAATTTCCTCCTGGCTGAATAAATTAAAGGGGCTGTCATCATGACAGCCCCTTCGCTTTGCTTTGTTTCTGTTTAATTTAAAGATATCATATGCCATCTTTACGGACAATTCAATCCAGAAAAATGACCATTTTTCTACTCCTTTTTAATTAGTTTCTACTCCTTTTCTTTTATCATCTTAAACAACTGTACCCTGTTTTTTATCCCCAGTTTCCGGTATATATTCAGGATATGCTTCTTCAGTGTATTGGGGGTTATGGTCAATTTTTCGCAGATGACCACATTATCCTCGCCTTCCATCAGGCGTCTTAAAATCGTTTCTTCCCTCCGGGTCAGCTCATAGGCCTCCACCGCCGCCGACACAGTCAGCTTTTCATCGGAAACGTTTCCGCTCTCTTTACTTTTATATAATCGATAGGCCATATGGTCTTTAAGCAGATCAAGCAGAAATATGTCATCATACTCAAAATCTTTTTTACCCACTGTCCGATAAAATGTAATGACCCCGACAAACTCCTTATTCATTGCCAGTATCATCTGCAGTGAATAATGCCAGTTGTTTGGTTTATATACCCGCTTATAGTACTCTGTCTGAACACGCACATCATCGGAGATAATATCTGTCTCCCTGTAAATCAGGGACTGACCGCTGTAAAGAATTCCCCGGCTGTAATCCAGCGCATCATAATTTTCAGAAAGATTTTCCCTGCAATGGTAGAAAACGGGATTTGTAAGTTTATTTTCCCCATTGGCGGAAGCCAGAAAAAAGTCGGCGCTGTCAAAATCGAGAAGCATTCGTATCTGCTCCAAGAACTGACTTCTCATCTCACTGATGTTCTCCACAGTATATATATTATAAATAATATTGTTCAGCATTATCCAATCGTTTGTCTCCAATGTTCTCATTGAATCTCCCGCTTTCTTTACCGGCCTTTTCTTTTAGATTTCCGCAATATCAACAACAGATAAATTATGCAGGCTGGCATTTTCCAGGCTGGTCACAAGGGCTTTTGCCGTATCCAGCGATGTGAGGCAGGTCACGCCGGTCTCAATCGCATTCCGGCGGATAAGGAAGCCGTCCCTGGATTTATCCCGGCCATGAGTCGGCGTATCAATAATTAAATCCACCTCCCCGGCCAGAATCAAATCCAGCACATTCGGGGAACCGTCATGGATTTTATTAATCCGGGTCGCCTTCATACCGTTTTTATTCAAAAATGCCGCCGTGCTGCGGGTCGCATAAATTTCGTATCCCAAATCGGAAAACCGCTTTGCAATCGGAATCAACTCTTCCTTATCCGAATCCTTCACGGTACAGATCATCTTCTTTGTCCGCGGCAGGTTAATGCCTGCGCCCAAAAAGGATTTGTACAGGGCTTCGTGGAAATCTTTGGCGATGCCGAGGACTTCGCCGGTGGATTTCATTTCCGGCCCAAGGCTGATCTCCGCGCCCCGGAGCTTCTCAAAGGAGAATACCGGCTGTTTAATCGCAATATAGTCGGATTTTTTCTGCAGCCCCGGCTCATAGCCCAACTCTTTAATGGATTTTCCGACAATCACCTTCGATGCAATATCCACAATCGGAATACCTGTCACCTTGCTGATATAAGGAACAGTACGGCTGGAACGCGGATTCACTTCAATCACATACACTTCATTGTCATGGACAATAAACTGAATATTTAAAAGTCCCTTAACATGAAGGGCTCTCGCCAGACGGCCGGTGTAATCCTCCAGCTTTTTAATGATTTCTTCGGACAAACTCTGGGCCGGATACACGGAAATGCTGTCGCCGGAATGGACCCCGGCCCGCTCGATATGTTCCATAATACCGGGGATGAGGATATCCGTGCCGTCGCATACGCCGTCCACTTCCACTTCCTTGCCGACCAGATATTTATCAACCAGAATCGGATGCTCCTGGACATCCCGGTTAATGATTGCCATAAACTCAACGATATCGCCGTCATTTACCGCAATCTGCATCCCCTGTCCGCCGAGGACATAGGATGGACGCACAAGTACCGGATACCCCAGTTCATTGGCCGCCTGCAGCGCCTCTTCCGTTGTAAATACAGTCGTTCCCGCCGGGCGCGGAATCTTGCACTGCTCAAGGATTTCATCAAACCGTTCTCTATCCTCGGCCGCATCCACATCATCGGAACTTGTTCCAAGAATCGGAACGCCCATCTTCATAATAGCCTCTGTCAGTTTAATGGCTGTCTGGCCGCCGAACTGAACAACCGCCCCATCCGGATTTTCCAGGCGGACGATATTCTCCACATCCTCCGGGGTCAAAGGTTCAAAATAAAGTTTATCGGCAATATCAAAATCCGTACTTACGGTTTCCGGATTGTTGTTGATAATAATAGTTTCATAGCCCGCTTCCGCCAATGCCCATACGCTGTGTACGGAGCAGTAATCAAACTCTATCCCCTGTCCGATTCGGATTGGGCCGGAGCCGAGAACAATCACCTTCTTACGCATGGCATCCCCCGGTTCCACTTCGTTCAGGCTTCCAAAACAGGAATAATAGTATGGGGTTTCCGATTCAAATTCGGCTGCACAGGTATCTACCATTTTAAATGCGGCGATAATACCATTGCGGTAGCGCAGCGCCTTTACCTCTGCTTCACTCATGCCGGTAAACTGGGCAATCGCCTTATCCGGGAATTCCATCCGCTTCGCTTCTTTAAGAAGTTCCACCGTCAGTTCTTCCGTCTTTAAACGGTTTTCCATATCCACAAGCACTTTCATTTTATTCAGAAACCACATGTCAATTTTATTGATGGCATGAATTTTTTCCACCTCGTAACCGCGGCGGAAAGCCTCGGCAATATAAAACAGCCGGTGGTCGTCAATCAGATAAAGGGCTTCTTCCAGTTCTTCATCGGAAAGTTCTCCGAATCCGCCGTAATTCAGACTGTAAATATTCTGCTCCAGGGAACGCAGCGCCTTCATCAGGGCGCCCTCAAAGTTTGTGCAGATACTCATAACTTCGCCCGTGGCTTTCATCTGGGTTGTCAGTGTCCGTTTGGCGCTGACAAATTTATCAAAAGGCCACTTCGGAATTTTGACAACACAATAGTCCAGCGCCGGTTCAAAACTGGCATAGGTCTTCCCGGTCACCGCATTTTTAATCTCATCCAGCGCATAACCAAGGGCAATCTTCGCGGCAACCTTGGCAATCGGATAACCGGTTGCTTTGGAAGCCAGAGCTGACGAACGGCTCACCCGAGGATTTACTTCGATAACACAGTATTCAAAGCTGTCCGGATTTAAAGCATACTGGACATTACAGCCGCCGGTAATTCCCAGTTCAGTGATAATATTTAAAGCGGAAGTACGGAGCATCTGATACTCTTTATCCGCCAGTGTCTGCGATGGAGCGACAACAATACTGTCACCGGTATGGACGCCGACAGGGTCAATATTTTCCATGTTACATACAGTGATACAGTTGCCATAGCTGTCACGCATCACTTCGTATTCAATTTCTTTCCATCCGCCGATGTAGCGTTCCACCAGCACCTGTCCCACACGGCTGAGGCGCAGTCCGTTGCTGGCAATCTCCTTTAATTCTTCCAGGGTATGGGCAATTCCGCCGCCGCTGCCGCCCAGGGTATACGCCGGACGGATGACTACCGGATAGCCAATCTTTTCCGCAAAATCAATACAGCCTTTTAATGTGGTGCAGACTTCGCTGGCCGCACAGGGTTCGCCGATTTTTTCCATCGTCTCTTTAAATTCCAGCCGGTCCTCCGCTTTTTTTATAGTTTCGGAGGTCGTACCAATCATCTGAACCTTTTTTGCATCCAGGAAACCGGATTCATAAAGCTCCATGGCAATATTCAGAGCTGCCTGACCGCCCAGAGTCGGGAGCAGGCTGTCCGGCTCTTCTTTTTCAATAATTTTTTTGAGGACATCCACGTTCAAAGGCTCAATATAAACTCTGTCCGCAATATTTTTATCTGTCATAATGGTGGCCGGATTGGAATTGACTAAAACAACCTCGATACCTTCTTCTTTCAGGGAACGGCAGGCCTGTGTGCCGGCATAATCAAACTCTGCTGCCTGTCCGATGATAATCGGGCCGGAACCAATGACTAACACTTTTTTGATATTATTTTTCTTAGGCATCTTTCGCAACCTCCATCATGTGAATAAACTTGTCAAAAAGGAATCCCGTATCCTGCGGGCCGCTGCAGGCTTCCGGGTGAAACTGAACTGTAAAGACATTCTTTCCGAGATAGTGTAGCCCCTCCATCGTCGCATCGTTGGCATTGCGGAAGCTGACCTCAGCCACACCGTCGGGAACAGACTTTGTGGATACCACATAGCCGTGATTCTGGGTGGAAATATAAACCCTTCCGGTCACCAAATCCTTCACCGGATGGTTGGCTCCCCGATGGCCCCATTTCATTTTACGGGTATCCGCGCCGTTCGCCAGGGCCAGAAGCTGATGACCAAGGCAGATGCCAAACATCGGAATCCCCGCGTCAAAAAGCTTTTTCACTTCGGCTACAATCGGCATACAGTCCTTCGGGTCGCCAGGGCCGTTGGACAGCATAACGCCATCCGGATGGGCCGCCATAATCTCTTCCGCCGATGTATACGCCGGATAAATAGTCACTTCGCAGCCCCGTTTTGCAAGCTCTCTGGCAATATTGCGCTTTGCGCCAAAATCCATAAGGGCCACTTTATATTTTCCGTCAGAAAAATGTTCTTTTTCGGCACAGGTAACTTTTTTAACGACGTCAATCGCCTTAAATGATTGGATTCTCGGAAGGATTTCTTCCAGGTTGAAATGCTCATTGGTAGTAATCATACCATTCATGGTGCCCTGACTTCTCAGAATTTTCGTCAATGCACGGGTATCAATTCCCTGAATTCCGGGAATATCATGTTCTTTTAAGAATTCGGACAGTCCACATTCATTTCTGAAATTACTCGGCGCCTCTGCCAGCTCTCTAACAATAAACCCATCCGGCCAAGGCTTGTCATCTTCCATATCGTCAAAACAAATACCATAATTTCCAATTATTGGATATGTCATGACAACGGCTTCCCCGGCGTAGGATGGGTCTGTTAGAATTTCCAAATATCCAGTCATCGACGTATTAAACACGATTTCACTAATGACTTCCCGCTGCGAGCCAATGCTCGTCCCCTCAAAGACTGTGCCATCGGCGAGTATTAAAAATGCCTTCATTCAATCACCTGTCCCTTTCTTATCCTCTGAGTTTATTTCAGTATATTTATTCATGTATACTCAACTATTTGCATAAATATGAGCGTTTTTCCCCCTTTTTCCAAAAAAAAAGAGTGATTCGTGAATTTTATTCCGAATTTCTTTTTTCCTGTTCTTTGACAAAAAACCCTAAATTGCTAAGATTATATCACACTGTTTTTAGAAAAACAAGCTTTTCTTTTATTTTTTTCACCCTCAAAATCATTTTGGTAAAATCGGAATAAATTTTATTTATCAATTCCGCGGGATTTGCATATATTATACAAAACAAAATCAGGAAACAAACTATGCCAGAAACAAATTTAATTGATAAGGGGCAGCTGCGCATCTCCGCCGTCTCCGAAGAGAGCAGCGCCCCGATTGATAATGCGTCCATCGAGATTTCTCCGACCGGCGAGCCGGACCGGATTTTAGAGCGGCTTACCACCGACAACAGCGGCAACAGCGACACCATTGAGCTGGACGCTCCTCCGGTGGAATACAGTCTCGAGCCGGGAGATAATCAGCCTTATTCCGAGTACAACCTGAAAATTACGGCCCCGGGATATGAGGAGGTTGAAATCTCCGGCATCCAGATTTTATCCGGCCAGCTCGGCCTGTCCAATGTGCGTATGACCCCGGTCGTCACCCAGACTCCGGCCTATAACCCGCTGGTCATCGGCGCTCATACTCTCTGGAAACTCTACCCTCCGAAAATCGCCGAAGCCGAAATTAAAGATATCGATGAAACCGGAGAAATTGTCCTCAGCCGGGTTGTGGTCCCGGAAACCATCATTGTCCACGATGGACCGCCAACCGATACAAGCGCCGCCAACTATTATGTTCCTTTCCGGGACTATATTAAAAATGTGGCCTCCAGCGAAATCTATGCCACCTGGCCCGAACCCACCATCATCGCCAATATCCTGGCCATCCTTTCATTTACCCTGAACCGGGTTTACACCGAGTGGTACAGAAACAAAGGATTCAACTTTACTATTACATCCTCGACGGCCTATGACCACTTTTTTGTCTATGGACGAAATGTGTTTGAAAGCATTTCCCGAACTGTGGATACCATTTTTTCCAACTTCCTATCCCGGCCAAATGTACGCCAGCCGATTCTCACCCAATATTGTGACGGCAAACGGGTGAGCTGTCCGAACTGGATGTCCCAGTGGGGCTCCAAATATCTCGGAGACCAGGGCTACACACCGCTGGAAATTATCCGCTATTATTATGGAAATGACATGTACATCAACACTGCAGAACAAATCAGCGGTATCCCTTCTTCCTGGCCGGGAGCCGATCTGACGGTAGGCTCCACCGGCGCCAAAGTCCGCCAGATGCAGGAACAGTTAAACCGGATTGCTCAAGCCTACCCGGCGCTGCCGACCCTGACTGCCGACGGCATTTACGGCGAAAGAACCCGTCAAGCCGTTGCGGATTTTCAACGAATATTCGGCCTTCCGGTTACCGGAGTTGTCGACTATCCAACCTGGTTTAAAATCAGCGATATTTATGTCGGCGTCAGCCGGATTGCCGAACTGCAGTAAAAATTTCCAAAAAAAATCGAGAAAGAGCCAATGACTGTGACTAAACACAAGTTCATTGGCTCTATAATTCCAGTCTCATATAAGTCACATCCTGAAATCCTGTTATGCGGGAATTAAAGCCCTTCGGATTTCTGCCATATTCAACAAATCCCGCTTTTTTATACAGGGACAATGCTCTTACATTTTCCGTAACTACTTCCAGTTCAAGCTGCCTATATCCCGCTGCCCTTGCACATTCAATACAAGCTGCCATTAATGCCTGTCCAATCCCAAGTCCCCAAAATTCTTTAGCAATGCCCATACCAAATTGGGCCCGATGACGCACTTTATATTCCGGGCCCACTGGTCCGATTCCGGCGGTTCCTACAACCACATTATCAACCAGGGCGATGATTTCAATCTCATTTTTACTCTCAGATTTTTCTTTCAAAAACCGGCTTTCCTTCTCTAAATCAAAGCTATTCTCATCCGGATAGAAAAGTAAATAATCGGTTTCTTCATGGGTCAGATTAAAGTTATCAAGCACCGCCTGCCCGTCGCTTTCTGTTCCGTTTCTTAAACAACATTCCTTTCCATTTTTTAATATTATCCTTTGACTATATTTCATGTCTGCCTCCTTACATCCTTCAGTGATTCTCCGTCCATACAAATCATCCGCCCATAGGTATTTTTCGAATCCTGAACTACTCGAATTTTCCCCTGTCGGATATAATATTCAATTCGTTTCGCATACCACCAATCCCCGACACTAATCGGGAAATATCCAAGAATATCCCCAATCAGCCGTGCTTCTTTTACCGGCTTATCGGTAAGCTTTTTCCAAATCAGGAAATCATAAAAGTCCTCCGGGACACCAAGCACACGCCCATTGATTACCGCACGAAGCGGACTGTTGTCATCCGCCAGCTCGCTCCATAAAAGCCCATAGAGACGAACTTCTTTTTGGGAAAGTTTCTTTTCATAAGGCAGGAATCCGGCAAATTCTTCCGCCGCAACCTCACCCCAGTTCTTATAGATTGTAATGCTCTTTTCCCGCACCGCATATTCGGGAAGTTTGACCACCCGAATTTCATTCTCATATTTCTGCAAAATCCGGCACAGATGATAAAAACCGCATCTGGAGTATGGGGCATCGCTATACCATATCCGCACGGTTTCCCCATCATCCAGAAATCTTTTCAGCCGGGACAATTCTTTAACATAGACATTGGCCGTCTGCTTCAGTTCTTCTTCCATGGCCTCATCCTGCTCCCACTGATTCTGGGCATACATGGAGTAAATCAATTTCTTTCGATATAAACTGTCCACCGGCTCTTTAATATCGCCTATATCCAGCATAAATCCAAGGCAAACGACTTCATCCGCCGTTCCCTCCACCCATCCGGCAAAGGGCCTCTCCGGCGGCCGCTTTTTCCCGGCCATCCATACGGAAGTCGGCCCATCGATTCTGCCAATCACTATTTTATTTTTCGCCGCCTTCATAGAACCGGCTTCACTCTCGCCAAATAATACTTCAATCATAGAATTCTCCTTGCTTTACCTGTCAATAACCTGTTATATATTAATAACCGTGGTCAACATGTTTCCATTGTCCGCCGGTATCCCGCACTAAAATCCAGTTCCATTTATTGTATGTACTGTTCGGATTCAGAGACCCATCGCCCCCGGACAGATAACAGTTCAACGGCTGAACCATTTTTTCAAAGGCAGGGCATCAGAGAATTCAAAATGTTTTTCAAAACTATGGCTGATCTTCCCAATTAGCCAGCCATTTATCAATGCGCATACAATCGTTCCCACCTTTACACCCTCAAAATGCCCGAAGCCAAAAAACACAAAAGACAGGATAACGGCTATGCCGCAGCTACAGCAGTCATAAACCGTTTTTACCACGGCGACATCCTTATGAAGCTGTACGGATATTTCTTTGACAAATAATTCATAGGCCTCCGGCGCGATATACGTATGAAAGAACATAGCAACGCCGAAAGAACATAAAAGTAAGCCTATAACATAAAAAGCGAATCGAAACCCCATCCCGCCGCCGGGGATATATCCCACAAGCCAAATGCAGAAATCCAATACAACGCCATAGAGTACCGCTGTACAAAAAGAAAAAAGATACATTGATTTAAATCTTCTTAACAGAACAGACATTAATACCAACAATATTGCCTGAAAACAATATTCCGCCATGCCGAAGGTAAACCATCCGGCAAATTGGGATATCTTCAAATACATCAAATAGGCCGGAGCAACCACCATAGACATGCCAAAGTCCGCCCGTTCCATAAGAGCAGTTCCGAGAGCTAACAAAACAAGCCCCAATACATAAGCAATTTCTGTGTAAAACACCTTTCTTCCGTTCATCATAATCCTCCTTTGTGTGTCGAATCCTGTAGATGGATGATGATTGAAATATACAAATCTGTCATGATAAAATGCCATTAGTTACCGGAGGCAGAGTCCGATTTTCAGGCTCTGTCCTTTATTTTGTATTATAATGCGGATTCTGGACATGTCAAATGTCTTTTATAACTATGTGAAAGCAACTAAAAATAGTTGCATCTTTTATGCAAAAGTAGTATATTATATGTAAAGGAGACTTAGCACATGAGTAGGAAAGATAAGCTCATAAACAGGCTTCTAAAAAAACCTAAAGATTTTACTTTTGATGAAATGGTATCTTTACTTTCGTATTTAGGATATGAATTGAAGCAAGGTGGAACCGGTTCAGGAGTTAAGTTCATAAAAAAGGACTCAAATGAAGTGATAAATTTCCATAAACCACATCCGAGTGGAATATTAAAGAAGTATGTATTAAATCAGGTTATAGACAAATTAAGAAAGGACGGATTGTTATGAGTGATTTATTATCATACAAGAATTATAATGGCACCGTAGAATATTCTAAGGAAGATGGCTGCCTTTTTGGTAAGGTTATCGGAATAAAATCATTATTATCTTATGAAGGAGATTCTGTTAAGGAACTTGAGCAGGACTTTAAAAATGTAATTGATGAATATTTAGCAGACTGTAAAGAACGGAATGTGCCGCCTGAGCATCCTTATAAAGGAACATTTAATGTTAGAGTCAGCCCTGAATTGCATAGAAATATTGCCATATATGCTATTGAGCATGGAAAGAGTTTAAATGCAGCTGTCGAAGAAGCTATTGGGAATATGGTTGGTATATAAAGTCCATCATAATCCTCCTTTGTTTATTGAAAGATGTACGCTCTATTTCTTCATTTTCGGGAGTATGAAAGTTTTTCTGTAAATTAGGTCTTCTATGATAATGATTTAAGGCT
>URND01000009.1 GCA_900549105.1 uncultured Eubacteriales bacterium | reverse complement strand
GGGGCGAAATATACGCGGAGCCGCCGCCCGGTGGAATTGGTTTATTATGAATGTTCAGAAACAAAAGAGGAGGCAATGCGGCGGGAATATGCGATTAAGCAGTTAAATCGCCGGCAGAAGCTCAGGTTGATTGCACAGCAGGGGGAGACAGAGTATGAATAACATTTTGAAAAAACGAAGTTCGGTTTTGGTGCGGGCGGCCATTGTGCTGGTTTCGGTAATTTTGCAGATTTTAACGATGTTTTTACTGGTGCGTCTGCTTCAGGAGTATGCGTCGTGGGCCTATCTGCTGATTGAAATCGCCAGCATTGCGGTTGTGTTTGTGCTGGTTGACGATTCCTCCTCTTTTAATTCATTTTGGATTGTCATTATTCTGGCGCTGCCGGTATTTGGCTACTGTCTCTATTTTATGTGGGGACGCAAACGTACGAACAGCGCCTTTTATAAAAAGTATAAAAAGATTTCAGGGAAAGGCAGAACCTATAAACAGCAGGACCCGGCGATTTTAGCAGAGCTGTCCGAGGTCCATCCGAATAAGGCCCAGGTCAGCCGTTATCTGGTTCATGAGGGCTTTTCACTTTATAAAAACACAGCGGTACGTTATTTTGAAGTCGGAGAAAAGAAATTTGATGCGCTTTTTGAAGATTTGGAGCGGGCCGAGAAATTTATTTTTATGGAATACTTTATTGTGTCCAATGGCGAGATATGGGACAGGCTGAAGGATGTCCTGGCGCGGAAGGCGGCGCAGAAGGTTGAAGTCCGCCTGCTTCTGGATGATTTTGGCTGTCTGTTTATGGACGGTGATGAAATCCGTCACGAACTCTCGAAGCTGGGAATCCGGGTCAGCATTTTTGCACCAATCATTAAGGATGTTTCCCGTCTGACATTTAACTATCGGAATCATCAGAAGATTGCGATTATCGATGGCAATATCGGCTATACCGGTGGTGTCAATCTGGCGGATGAATATGCCAATATTATCAATAGGTTCGGGCACTGGAAGGATACGGCGATTCGCCTGGAGGGCGACGGCGTATGGGGACTCACGGAAATCTTTTTGGAGATGTGGGAACTTTCGAAAGAAAAAGAGCAGTTGGATTATAATAAATACCGTCCAACGATTTCGGTGGATGCGCCGGGATATGTTCAGCCGGTAGCCGACGGCCCGGCCAATAACCCGGACAATCCGATTGAAGAAATGTATACCCATCTGGTGAATAAGGCCAGGGATTATATTTATTTTACGACGCCTTATCTGGTTTTAGACAACCGGATGGTGGATGATTTGTGCCGGGCTGCCCGAAGCGGCGTTGACGTGCGTATTATCACGCCGCGCCATTATGATAAATGGTATGTCTATATGGTAAACATTTCAAATTATGGACGGCTTATGGAAAATGGTATTCGAATTTATGAATATCTTCCGGGGTTTATTCATGCCAAAAACGTAATTTCGGATGATGAGTGCGGCGTCTGCGGGACAATTAATATGGACTATCGAAGTTTCTATCTGCATTATGAATGCGGCGTGCTTATGACGGAAGTTCCGGCAGTTATGGAAATGAAAGAAGACTTTTTGGAAACGATGCGGAAGAGCGAGCGAGTCAGTCTGGATGCATGGAAACGGCGTCCAATCTGGCAGAAGTGTGTCCAGGGATTTTTGAGAATTTTTTCACCATTATTATAACACAGGAGTTGAACAGGATATGAAAAAAGTAGTGACAATTGCGGGTTCTGATTCCAGCGGCGGCGCCGGAATCCAGGCGGATATCAAAACAATGATGGCCCACGGCGTTTATGCAATGAGTGCGATTACCGCACTGACAGCCCAGAATACGACCGGGGTTTACGATGTGCTGGAGGCTACGCCGGAGTTTGTCGGCGAACAGATAGATTGCATTTTTAATGACATCCGGCCGGATGCGGTGAAAATCGGCATGGTGTCTAATATCGGCATTATTGAAAAAATAGCAGAGAAATTAAAAGAACACAGGGCGGAGAATATTGTTGTGGACCCGGTGATGGTTTCAACCAGCGGCTGCGCCCTGATGAGCCCGGATGCTCAGGAAACACTGGTAAAAACTTTGCTTCCTCTGGCTGATATTATTACACCGAATATTCCGGAGGCTGAGTGCCTGTGCGGCTTTGAGATTAAATCTACGGAAGATATGGTGCGGGCCGCGGAGGTTATCGGGAAGAACCTCAAGGGCGGTGTGCTGATTAAGGGCGGCCATCTCACGGAAACAGCCGATGACTTGCTTTATTATCGGGGAGAGCTGCTCTGGTATCGGGGAGAGCGGGTGGATAATCCGAATACCCATGGCACGGGCTGTACCCTTTCCTCCGCCATTGCCAGCAATCTGGCCCTCGGTTATGATATGAAAACAAGTGTCAAAAATGCGAAGGATTATATTACCGGCGCCCTTAAAGACGGACTCGATTTGGGAAAGGGCAGCGGGCCTTTAAATCATGCCTATCGAATCTGCCCGAATTTATCCGGTGATGGCGCCGGGGAATGTTAAAGAGAAAAGGAATTTGATGAATGAGCGACGAAATTATTTTAGTGAATATGAATGATGATGAAATCGGCTGCTGTGAGAAGATGGAAGCTCATCGGATTCCGGCTCTGCACCGTGCTTTTTCAGTTTTCTTATATAAAAAAGAAGGTGGAAAGCTGTACATGCTGCTGCAAAAGCGGGCCGAGGGCAAGTATCATTCCGGCGGCCTTTGGACAAATGCCTGTTGTTCCCATCCGAGAAAGGGAGAAACACTGGCGGAAGCCGTACCGCGCCGAATGACGGAAGAATTGGGAATGGCGGCAGATGTGGAAGAAGAATTTGCTTTCACCTATTTTCACAGATTTTCAGAAGACTGTGCTGAGTTTGAGTATGACCATGTTTTTTCGGGAAAATGGGAAGGGGCGGTTCGGCCGAACCCGGAGGAGATTTCACAGGTTGCATGGATGGAATTTTCGGATGTTGAGCAGAAGATGCTGGCTCAGCCCGACGGCTTCAGTCCATGGTTTATGATTGCGGCTCCGAAGGTGATGGCTGTGCTCCGGGACAGGGAGCAGTGACAAAGGATACATAAACAAAGCTCTTGCGGTTATACCCGGGTTGGATATAGCTGCAGGAGCTTTTGAGATTTTTAGTAAATCGATTCCGGCGAACCGGCTTTAGATAGAAGGTCGGCCTCAATAAATCGGCATAACCGCCAAAAACTTATACATGAGTACAAAGTGGCAGAAGCTGCCGCCCATCACGAAAAGATGGAAGATTTCATGGGAGCCGAAATTTTTGTGACGGCTGTTGAAAATCGGAAGCTTCAAAGCGTAAATAACACCGCCGACCGTATAGATGATACCGCCGGTAAGGAGCCACATAAAGGCTTCCCGGGAAAGGCTGTTTAAAATCTGTGTGAAGGCAAGAACGCAGGTCCAGCCCATGCCGATATAAAGCACGGATGAAACCCATTTCGGACAGGTCACCCAAAAAGCTTTCAGGATAATTCCGAAAATGGCGATGCCCCAGACAATGGCTAAAAGGGTATAACCCAGAGTGCCCCGGATAGCGATGAGGCATACCGGTGTGTAGGTTCCGGCGATAAGCACGGAAATCATCATATGGTCAAATTTTTTTAAGCGTTTATTCACTTTCTCATTAATATCCAATGAATGGTACAGAGTGCTTGCCGCATATAGTAAAAGCATACTGACAATAAAAATGCTTAAAGCAATAACGTGTACGGCATCCGGAGCCGTACAGGCACGGAGAATCAATGGAACGGCGGCGAGCAGAGCCATAAGCCAGCCGATAAAATGGGTGATTGCGCTGCCGGGGTCTTTTGGTTTAAATTTCATAATATCACCTTCCAGTTTTAAAATTTCTATTAGTATATGGTTAAATGACGACACATAGTATTTAAAACTACATAATCTATAATATGATACTATCACAAATAAAATACATGTCAAGCGTAAAAAAATAAAAACAGTGAAAAAAATAAAAAACTATGGTATAGTAGTCATGAATGAATTTTTCTTGGGAGTGAGATAGTATTATGGGAAAATATTTTGGGACTGATGGATTCCGCGGCGAAGCGAATAAAACGCTGACAGTGGAACATGCATTTAAGGTTGGACGTTTTTTAGGATATTATTTTGGAAAAGAGCATAAGGCAAAAATTGTTATTGGAAAAGACACGCGGCGCTCCAGCTATATGTTTGAATATGCGTTGGCCGCGGGACTGACAGCCAGCGGAGCGGATGCTTATCTGCTGCATGTAACGACGACTCCAAGTGTTTCATTTGTGGTCCGCACCGAAGAATTTGACTGTGGAATTATGATTTCAGCCAGCCACAATCCGTTCTATGATAATGGTATTAAAATTATCAATGCCATGGGGCATAAAATGAGCGCCGATGTGGAGAAACTTATTGAAGACTATATTGATGGGAAAACAGAGGAACTTCCTCTGGCTACCGGTGAGAATATTGGCCGGACAGTGGATTACGCGATGGGAAGAAACCGTTATATCGGCCATCTGATTGCCACGGCAACCCGCTCGTTTAAAGATAAGAAAGTCGGTTTGGACTGCTCAAACGGTTCGGCGTCTTCAATTGCAAAAAGTGTATTTGACGCTTTGGGCGCAAAGACTTATGTCATTAATGCGGAGCCGGACGGTACAAATATCAATATGAACTGCGGTTCCACCCATATCGAGGTGCTGCAGAAATATGTCATGGAAAAGGGTCTGGATGTGGGCTTTGCCTATGACGGTGATGCGGACCGGTGTATTGCTGTGGACGATGAGGGACATATCGTGGACGGCGATTTGATTATGTATGTCTGCGGTAAATATATGCATGAAAACGGCAAGTTAAATAATGATACGGTTGTCACGACAGTTATGTCCAATTTCGGTTTATATCTTGCCCTCGATAAGGCGGGAATTCGCTATGAAAAAACGGCTGTCGGCGACAAATATGTTTATGAGAATATGATGCAGAATGGTCATTCGATTGGCGGCGAACAGTCGGGCCACATCATTTTCAGTAAGCTGGCCACAACAGGGGACGGTATTTTAACTTCATTAAAGATTATGGAAGTTATGCTTGAGAAAAAGGCGAAATTGTCCGATTTGATTAAACCGGTAAAGATTTATCCGCAGCTTCTTGTGAATGTCAGAGTGCATGATAAAAAGGCGGCCGAACAGGATGCAGATGTCCAGGCGGCTGTCAAAGCAGTGGAAGAGGCCCTTGGAAATACAGGCCGTATTCTTGTGCGCGAGAGCGGAACGGAGCCGCTGCTGCGGGTGATGGTGGAAGCGGAAACGGATGAAATCTGCAATAAATATGTTTATCAGGTAGTGGACGTTTTAAAGGCCAAAGGGCATGCGATTGAAGGGAAGTAGAGAAGATGGGAGACAGTCTGGTTGAACAGGTAAGAGATGCTATGCCGCCGGAGGATGATTTGTTTGAGGTGGCGGAGCTGTTTAAAGCCTTTGGGGATTCGACCCGGGCAAAAATTATATGTGCATTGAGTCAGTCGGAATTATGCGTGGGCGATCTGGCGCTGCTGCTCGAGATGAATCAGTCTGCCGTATCCCATCAGCTTCGGCTGTTAAAGCAGGCCAGACTGGTGAAAACCCGCCGGGACGGCAAGGTGCGCTACTATTCTCTGGCAGATGAACATATTCAGGAAATGTTTAAAGTGGCTTTTGACCATGTGATGGAAGAATAAAGAATCAAGGAGAAAAATGATAAAACTGGCTGTCAGCGGATAAGGTTATCCTTGGCAGCCGATTTTCATTAAACGACAGATGGTGAAGCGCAAAGTTTGGACAGTGGGGTGGGAGAGCGTATGATTTTAGTGACAGGCGGGTGCCGGAGCGGAAAAAGTGAATATGGTGAAAAACTGGTTGAGGCGATGGGAAAGCGCCGGTTATATGTGGCGACAGGCAAAGTTTTTGATGATGAAATGGCTCAGCGCGTGGAAAAGCATAAGGAACGCCGGGGGGAATTGTGGATAACTCATGAAGGCTATCTGGATTTGGAAGATTTGGATTATGCAGGCTTTGACGGGATTTTGCTGGACAGCGTGACTTCCATGGTGACAAATCTGCTGTTTGATTTTATCGGCGGTTTGACGGCGGCAGAAGCGGCGGGAGACAGCGATATGGATTTTTCAGGAGACAGCGATATAGATTTCGCGGCGGTTGATTTTGATGAGGCGGAGTCCTTTATTATGGAGAAATTTCAGAAATTTGCGGCGGCCGTGGAAGAGAAGCGTTTGCCCTATGTTATGGTGACTGATGAAATCGGACTGGGCGTTGTGCCTGAAACACCGCTTGGCCGGGGCTTCAGGGATATTCTCGGCCGGGTCAACCAGTATCTGGCGGCGAAGGCAGAGCAGGTTTATTTTGTTATCAGCGGTATTCCTGTGCAGATTAAGGCGGAGTGATTTATGGATACATTGATTTTGATGTTACAATTATTTACGAGCCTTCCCATCAATAAAAGTGTGGAAGTGAGTGATGAACGGCTGATTCGGGGCGTCGTTCTCTGGCCTGCGGCGGGCATTGTCATTGCCCTGTTTGATGCCCTGATTTTTTGGGCGGCCATGCATATTTTGCCTCTTTCGGCGGCGGCGGCACTGGCCCTGCTTGGCGAATTATGGATGACCCGGGGATTCCATCTGGATGGCCTGTGCGATACGGCGGATGCCCTTTTTTCTTCAAGAAGCCGGGAGCGGATGCTGGAGATAATGAAGGACAGTCATATCGGAACTTTTGGCGTTGTGGCGGCCATCGCCGATTTGGCATTTAAATATCTGTTGATCACGGCTTCAGCCATGCCGCTTTTTTTGATTCTGGCTGCCCCTGTGGCGGGAAAAATGGTGCAGAGCCTGTGCATGTACCGGGCGGTTTATCCGCGGGAGAGCGGCCTTGGAAAAAGCTATATCGGGCGGATTCCGCTGCATATTGCCATTATATCGGCCCTGTTCGGAGCCCTGTGGGTTGGCGCATGTCTGGGAATCGGGATTATCTGTACAGGTATCGGCTGCAGGACAGCGATAGGTATTCCGGTGCTTTTTGGCGTTGTCGGCCTGTGCTTTATATTGGCCTGGCTGTTCCGGCGGCACATGGAAAAGGCGATTGGCGGAATGACCGGGGATACCCTTGGCGCGGCTTCTGAGATTATTGAAATTTTCTATATGCTGCTTGTCGTGGCATTGGAAGGAGTATTGTGAGATGAAATTATACATAGTCCGGCACGGAGAAACAGAGTGCAATGTAAAACGCGTTTATTACGGCAGCCTGGATGTTTCTATTACGGAGAAGGGCAGAGAGCAGGCGGCTGCGGTGGGAGACATGCTTCGGGATGTGGTATTTGATAAAGTTATTATTTCCGGATTGCAGAGGACGCGGCAGACGGCGGAAACAGTTTTATCCAGGCAGACACAGCAAAGCAAGCAGACGCAGCAAAACAAGCAGACGCAGCAAAACAAGCAGACGCAGCAAAACGGGCAGATGCCGGAAATCTGGTCGATACCGGCTTTTAATGAGATGAATTTCGGGGCATGGGAAGGCCTTCATTATACACAGGTAAGGGAACTTTATCCGGGGGATTATGCGGCTATGTCCGGAGACTGGATAAATTGCCCGCCGACCGGGGGAGAGCGTTTTACGGAGTTCAGCCGACGGGTGCTGGACGGATGGCGGGAGCTTTCCGGCAGGGAAGCTTTTCGAAGGGCTGATAATGTCCTTTTTGTTGGTCACAGCGGGCCGATTCAGTGTCTGATATGTCATTTTTTGGGAACAGCTGCGTCCAATATATGGCATCTGGAGATTCAGCAGGGGGCTTATACCTGTTTTGAAATTGTGAATGATTTTCCTGTATTGAAAGGATTTAATGTGAAATGTTGAGTTTAGAAGAGGTCTGCAAAGGGATTCAGCCTGCGGATGCGGAAATGATGCATCGGGTTTGGAAAATATGGGATAATAAATGTATTCCGCTCCGAAGTCTGGACTGGCTTCAGGAAACCCTTGTGCGGATAGCGGGAGTACAGCGGACAACCCACCCATCGATTGAGCGGAAACTCACAATCGTTATGGCGGCGGATAACGGCGTCATTGCCGAGGGTGTGAGTCAGTCGGACTATCATGTGACAACCCAGGTTGTGGAAAATATGCTTCACCGCAGGGCGACAATAGCGTTGATGTCCGAAAAAGCGGGAAGCGATTTTCTTGTGGCGGACATGGGAATGAAGGAAAAAGTTGAAGGGGTTTTAAATCTGTCCCGGATGCGGGGAACCGATAATATAGCCTGCGGCCCGGCGATGAGCCGGGAGACGGCGGCGGCGGCCATTGAGGCCGGCGCTAATCTGGCGTTGCAAAAGGCGGCAGAAGGCTATCAGTTACTCTCCACAGGGGAAATGGGCATCGGCAATACAACGAGCAGCAGTGCGGTGCTGGCAGTTCTTTCGGGCCGGAGGGCGGCCGATGTCACCGGGCGGGGGGCCGGGCTTTCCGGAGAAGGGCTTGAGCGGAAAATTCGGACTATTGAAAAGGCTGTTGCCCATAATCAGCCAAATTCAAAGGATGCCATTGATGTGCTGTCAAAGGTCGGCGGCCTGGATATTGCGGGACTGACTGGCGTATTTCTGGGCGCGGCGGCAGCGGGAGTACCGGTGGTTATTGACGGATTTATTGCATCTGTGGCAGCTCTTTTGGCAAAACAGCTTGCTCCGGCGGCTATGGATGGGATGATTGCTTCCCATTGCTCAAAGGAACCGGGGGCGGCGCTTGCCCTGAATATGCTTGGCCTAAAACCGGTCATCTACGGTAATTTTCATCTTGGAGAGGGCAGCGGCGCGGTGCTTTTATTTTCGATGCTTGACCAGGTATTCCATTTATATGAAGAACTTCCGAGTTTTGAAGAAGGAAAAATTGAAACATACATCCCTTTAAAATAGCGGGGAAACATGATATACTGTGAGCAGACTTGAAATCAATAAAAACAGGAGGTACATTTATGCGAGAAGTAGAAACCGTAGGTATCTTAACCAGCGGCGGTGATGCGCCCGGAATGAATGCGGCGATTCGGGCGGTTGTGCGGACCGCTTTGGCCAGCGGCATGAAGGTAAAAGGGATTAAAAGAGGCTATGCCGGCCTGTTAAATAATGAAATTATAGATATGGATTCCAAAATGGTATCCGAGATAGCACGTCTCGGCGGTACAATTCTGTTTACGGCCAGATGCAAGGAATTTGAAACGAAGGAAGGCCAGCTCAAGGGCGCGCAGATTTTGAAGGATAACGGAATTGACGGCCTGATTGTTATCGGCGGCGACGGTTCTTTCCGCGGCGCACAGAAACTCTCTGCCCTCGGAATTAATACGATTGGGATTCCGGGAACTATTGATTTGGATATTAATTGTACGGATTATACGATAGGATTTGATACGGCTGTGAATACGGCGATGAGCGCCATTGATAAGATTAAAGATACGTCCACATCCCATGAGCGGTGCAGTATCATCGAGGTTATGGGAAGAAATGCCGGATATATTGCCCTCTGGTGTCAGATGGCAAACGGTGCGGACGGTATTCTTATACCGGAGAAAGAGGCGTTCAACGAGCAGGATTTAATTGATTCGATTATGCACAACCGCTCAAAGGGCAAAACCCATCATGTCATTATCAATGCGGAGGGCGTGGGGCATACAAATCGCCTGGCACGGCGTATCGAGGCGGCGACGGGCATTGAAACCCGTGCGACGGTTCTCGGGCATATCCAGCGCGGCGGTTCTCCGACAGCCAGAGACCGTGTCACAGCGGCGACAATGGGGGGCTATGCCATTGATTTGCTTCACAGAGGTGAAACGAACCGGGTTATCTGTTTAAAAGGCGGAAATTACGTGGATTTTGATATCGATGAAGGGCTGGCGATGGAAAAGACGATTAATGAATATCAGTTCCTCATCAGCCGGTTGATGTCGATGTACTAAAAAATAATGCTGCAGTAGGATTTGAAATCTTACCGCAGCATTATTTATTCGGAAATATATTTTTTCATTGTCTCATAAACTTTTGGGTCTTTCAGCAGTTCTCTTGCAAAATGATTGTGTCCGAGAATATCCTTTGGAAGATAAGGCCAGCCCGGATAACATTCGTCACAAAAGCCTTTCATATCCTTTGGCACACGGCCAAAACCACCTTCAAATAAAATCTGCTGTGTCGGGAAGATCATATCCTTCGGCCAGATATAGCGTCGCCACGGAGCATCTTCCGAGAGGTTTTCCAGGCCAAAGGCGACAGCGGAGGCTTCGGATCTATCACAGAAAATTCCCTCCGTTTTTGCTTTTTCATAAAACTGTTTAAAATGAACCTCAATTTTTTCAATTTCCCGTTTAACCGGTTCCGGCTTCTGTTTTTTTAAATCAACAGGTCCGCATTGAACAACATAATTGCTGCCGGGAGCAAAAAGATATGGATTTTGACGCCAATAATCCAGATGGTTGTCCGAGTTGGTCAGACTGTCAATGAGACCGCGGCGCAGCTCACGCAGGCGGTGTTCATTCTTTTCGGAGCAATCTCTTGCCCAATCCCAGAGAGAAACATCAATAAAACAAGGGATGTCGGGGCTGCGATGGCTGAAACGAAACTGTTTAACAAGCGCAAAATAATCATAGACCAGAGTTATCTGATACTCCGGGTCCTCTTTCAGGAGTTCATAAAGCGCCATCCCATCTTCACGCATCATACAGATATCCACGTCGTCATCCCACGGAATAAGCCCTTCGCAGGAAGCAGCGCCGATGAGACTCCCAAAACCAAGCCAGTAATCCAGATGATGTTGCTGACATAATTCTTCCAGCTTGTGAAGTAATTTGCTGTTGCAGAGCTGGAATGTCCGAAAGGGCTCATCTGCTTTTGGAAGAGAATGGAAAAAGCGTTTTCGAGTTTCGTGGGGCGTTTCATTTTCCTGTCGGAAAAAAACATCGCCGTATAATTTCATATGTGTGTCGTGAATGGCCATATCTGAACTCAATTCGTCCATTCGCCCATTTAACTGGTTGGACTGGCGGTTAAGCTGTTCCTGAAGACTGGCAATTTCCTGACGGAGCTGGTTTACGTCATAACGGATATCATAGGTTGCAGAGTGAAATGACCGGGAAGATGGCGGCAAAAGCCGCATTTGTATTTTTTTAAGTTTTTTTCTCAAAGTCATAGCGCCATCCTGCCTTTCTAAAATTTTATTTCTAAAATCTTACATTTTTCTTACATATTTCAAACATAACATGGGGAAGATGGACTGTCAATCGACAAAAATAGAGAAAATCATCAAAAAAATATACAAAAAAAGAAAGAAATTATCTGACATAATTTCTTTCTGAATATTAGCGTATGATAATAACTAACAAGGCTCTCCGGTATAGTAGGATAAGGCGCCGATTGTCTGAATCAGATGTTCCCGGCTTCCGTGCCATGCGAGATAGTCGTCAAAAGCTTCCAAAATCTGGTTGTTAAAAATATTGGCGTCACTCAGCAGCTCAAAAAATGTTTCATTATGAGGAACCCGCTTTTCGCCCACATACCAGGTGCTCCGGCTTTCATTGAGATAATCTTCCGGGTCCCCCTGATATTTAGGATAAATAAAACAGGTTTTTGAGGAAGAAAGTTTCAACCGATTTTCGATAAAACGAACAAGCCGCCGGCGCATCTGCGGGTTAGTCTGCAGGAAAATGCAGGTCCGGCGCACGGATGCGATGACCTTAGTCAGGGTTTTCCGGGACAAACGGTAATGGTAAGTTATACGAATGGCGTATAAGAGACAATCGACAATATTCCGACGTTCCTTTTTGCTTAATGAAACCAGGGCTTCCAGGTTGAGCTGGGATGGCTCCATATGATTTAAACGTTTTAATAAGAGCGTATCCATAAGTGTCTCAATCCGGCGGTAATAAAAGGCCTCATAGCGGCGTTCCGGGTGCTCGTTCATATCTTTCTGCATCCGCGCGTAAAGATATGGATGGGTGTGGGTATCCAAGGCATAATGACAAAGAAATCCGGCAATATAGGCCAGACAGATTTCCTTTTCCTCTGTTTCGAGAACAACAGTATACTCTAATAAATTGTCAAAAAAGATACCGGTATTTTTCTCATGAAGAATGTTGCATATATTGTTCTTCCGTTTGCGCATGTAAGGATTCAAGTAATAGAAGAAGATGTCCGGGCCCTGAAGTCCCATGTGATATGCGTTTGGATTTTTTCGGATAATTTCTTTTAAATAATTCGGGGAAAGCGATTGATAAGCCCGTTCACCGAATAGATAATTTGTAATTAGTCCAGGCATATACAAAATCTCCTTTTTTGCAATATAAATCTATTTTATCAAATTATAGCAGATTAGCAATGAAAATCCGATGAACAATTATAAAACTATTATTAATTTTTTCTGATTGCGGAGAAGAGTGTGCAATGTTAGAATGATTATGGGTGAAATAAATGGATTTATTTGATTATATGAGAGAAAATACAATGGAAAAAGAATCGCCGCTGGCATCCAGGCTGCGTCCCTCCACATTGGAGGAGATTGTGGGACAGCAGCATATTCTCGGAAAAGATAAGATGCTTTATCGGGCGATTAAGGCGGATAAGCTCAGTTCGATTATTTTGTACGGGCCGCCGGGAACCGGGAAAACAACTATTGCCCGGGTTATCGCCAATACGACAAAGGCAGTTTTCACGCAGATGAATGCGACCGTGGCCGGAAAAAAGGACATGGAGCAGGTTGTGGCGGCGGCTAAAGAGCGCCGGGGAATGTACGGCCAGAAGACAATTTTGTTTGTGGATGAAATACATCGTTTTAATAAAAGCCAGCAGGATTACCTGCTTCCTTTTGTGGAGGACGGAACAGTTATTTTAATTGGAGCGACTACGGAAAATCCTTACTTTGAGGTGAACAGCGCGCTGATTTCAAGGTCTGTCATTTTCCGTTTGGAGCCGCTGAATAATGAGGATATTAAAGAATTGATTCGGCGGGCCGTCTGCGATGTGGAGAAGGGGATGGGCGCTTATCATGCGGAAATCAGCGAGGATGCGCTGGCTTTTCTGGCGGAAATGAGCAATGGCGATGCCCGGACTGCCCTCAACGCTGTGGAGTTGGGAATTCTGACAACGGAGCCGTCGGAGGACGGGATTATACACATCACATTGGATGTTGTCGGTGAATGTATTCAAAAACGGGTGACTTTATACGATAAAAATGGAGATAATCATTATGACACGATTTCTGCCTTTATAAAAAGTATGCGGGGCTCAGACCCGGATGCGGCGGTCTATTATCTGGCCCGGATGCTTTATGCAGGGGAAGATGTGGCCTTTGTTGCGCGGCGGATTATGATATGTGCGGCGGAGGATGTGGGAAATGCAGACCCGCAGGCATTGACAGTGGCGGTAAGTGCAGCCCAGGCCGTAGAGCGGCTTGGTATGCCGGAAGCCCGGATTCCATTGGCCCAGGCAGCGATTTATGTGGCGTGTGCGCCGAAGAGCAATGCGGCGTATATGGCGATTAACGAGGCGCTGGACTGGGTGGCGAAGCATAAGAGCGAGCCGATTCCGCCTTATCTGCAGGATGCAAGTTACCGCGGGGCAAAAAATTTCGGCCATGGCATTGGCTATCAGTATGCCCACGATTATCACAATCATTGGGTGAATCAACAATATCTGCCGGATACTCTGGCCGGTCACCGGTTTTATGACAGCGGCGATTTAGGCTATGAGGCAAAAATGAAACAATGGCTGAAAGATTTAAAACAGGAAGGATAAAGAGACATGGAGTTATACATTGTAAGACATGGAAAAACATATTGGAACAATGAAAAAAAGATTCAGGGATGGGCGGACATCGAGCTGACAGAGTCGGGCCGCCGGGTGGCTTATGATTCGGCGGAAGGTATGAAAGATATTCATTTTGATGCGATTTACTCAAGTCCGCTGAAACGGGCCTATGAAACTGCCTGTATCCTGAAGGGCAGCAGGGAACTTCCTGTTGTTGTGGATGAACGGATTAAAGAGATTGGTTTCGGCGTGCTGGAAGGCGCGGATTTTACAAAAATCCGCGGCGATAAGACGAGCAGATTTACCGCTTTTTTTAATGCCCCGGAGTGCTATGAGGCGCCGGAGGGCGGTGAATCCATTCAGCAGGTCTGCGACCGGGCGGAGGCTTTTCTCAGGGAAATCATTGCAAAGCATGAGAAGGATGAACGGGTTATGATTGTAGCCCACGGTGCGGTAAATAAGGCGATGCTGCACTATATCCGTAAAAATGAAATTAAAGACCTGTGGGAAGGTTCGCTGCAGAGAAACTGCGGCGTGACCATTGTAGACTGCCGAGACGGCAAATTTGATGTGATTGAAGATAATAAGGTGTTTTATGAATACAAAAAAGCGTAGGATGCTTGTTCTGTCCCTGGATGCGGTGGGCAGCCGGGATATTGAAAAGGCAAAGGATTTACCGGGTTTTTCCCGTTTCTTTGAGGGGGCCGGCAGATGTATGGCGGTGGACTCCGTATATCCGAGTATAACTTATCCGGCCCATACGACCATTGTGACCGGGCGTTATCCCTGTCATCACGGGGTGGTCAATAATACGAAAATCCAGCCGGGACGAAAATCGCCGGACTGGTACTGGCAGCGAAAATATATCCGTGGGACAACCCTTTATGACGAAGCCAGGTCTAAGGGGATGACGACGGCGGCGCTGCTCTGGCCGGTGACGGCGAAGGCAAAGATTACGTATAATGTGCCGGAAATCTTTGCAAACCGGCCCTGGACAAATCAGATATTGACATCCCTTGCAAATGGAACGCCGATGTATCAGTTTCGCCTGAATCAAAAATTCGGCCATCTGCGGAACGGAATTCGGGAGCCGGAGCTGGATAATTTTACCCACGCTTCGCTCATTTATACATTGGAAAAATACAGGCCGGATTTGACGCTGGTACATTTCACCGATGTGGACAGCCAAAAACATGATTATGGAACAGAGTCCCCGGAGGCCTGGGCGGCCATGGAGCGGCACAGTAATCGCCTGATGGAGATACAGGATACGCTGGAGCGGCTTGGAATGGCGGAGGATACCGTTTTTGTATTATTGGGGGACCATAGTCAGAAGGACGTATCCAGAATCATTTGCCTGAATGCACTCTTCCTGGAAAAGGGATGGATTTCGCAGAAGCGGGGAAAAATAAGAGACTGGCGAGTTTATTCAAAGGGCTGTGACGGCAGCGCCTATATTTATATCCGTGACAGACAGCTCTATCCGGAGGTTTACGAACTTTTAAAAGAGCTGAGGGATGAAAAACGATGGGGCATAGAAGCTCTTTACACCGGTAAAAGTGCGGCCCGAATGGGAGCGGACGGGGCGTGCGCCTTTATGGTTGAGGCGGCGGACGGTTACTTTTTCCGGGATGATACGGAAACATTCACACGGCTGACAAAGGATGGAGAGCACAAGGGGTGTCATGGTTACCGCCCGGAAAAAACGGGATATCAGACATTTTTCGCATTAAAAGGCCCGGGAATACGGGAAAATCAGGAGGTCGAAAGGATGTGCCTGGCGGATGAGGGGCCGACATTGGCTGCATTACTCGGGTTGGATTTGGGTATAACGGATGGAAAAGTTATTCATACTTTTCTGGAAAAGGAGTAAAGATGTTTAAAAATTTATCGAAGAAGGAAATAAGCTGGATGTTTTACGATTGGGCAAACTCCGCTTATACAATGGTTGTCACTTCCACAATTATGAGTTTATATTTTTTAAGCTCCGCAGGCGCAGCTTTGACAGGAAAGGTCGCGGACCCGGCGGTGACGGCAAATGCCTATTGGGGATTTGCCAATTCGGCGGCAACCCTTGTGCTTGTTTTGCTGTCTCCGATTTTGGGGACAATGGCGGATTATAAAGGAAAGAAAAAGCAGATGTTTCAGACCTTTTTATTCACCGGTGTCATATTTACCGCACTGCTGGCATTTATTCCGTCGAACCAGTGGATGCTGCTGCTCATAGCCTATGTGATTACGGCGATTGGCTTTGCCGGATCAAATATATTTTATGACGCCTTTCTTGTGGATGTCTCTGAGGATGACAATATGGACAGGGTGTCCAGCCTGGGCTTTGCCCTCGGATATATAGGAAGTACGATACCTTTTATTATCTGCATGGTTTTCGTTGTTCTGGCGACTCTCGGAAAAGCGCCGTTCAGCGTGGAAACGGCTTATAAGATATCCTTTATTATTACGGCGCTTTGGTGGATTGGCTTCAGCATACCGATTTTGCGGGATGTCCATCAGGTTTATGGAATTGAGCCGGAACCCCATTTTGTCAGGAACAGCTTCCGGCGGCTTGGTCAGACCCTTAAAGAAATACGGAAACACCGTCACATTTTTACCTTCCTGCTGGCCTATTTCTTCTATATCGACGGCGTGGATACTATTATAAAAATGGCGACGGCCTATGGCAGCACCATAGGGATTGGCAGTATTATGCTGCTGCTTATTTTGCTGGTGACCCAGTTCGTTGCATTTCCTTTTGCGATTATTTACGGAAAGCTGGCGGAAAAGTTTGGCACAAAGCGCACGCTGAATATGGGTATTCTGACTTACTGTGTCATTTGTATTGTCGCTTTCTTTATGAGCCCGGAGCGGGACACAAAAACTCTGACAATTATGTTTTGGGTTTTGGCGATGCTGGTCGGCACAGCCCAGGGCGGAATCCAGGCCCTCAGCCGTTCCTATTTTGGACGTATTGTACCTAAAAATCAGGCCAATGAATTCTTTGGATTTTATAATATTTTCGGTAAATTTGCCGCCATCTTAGGGCCGATTTTGTTCGGATGGATTTCTCTGGCAACGGGAAAAGCCAACTATGGCGTTGGCAGTATCATTATTTTGTTTATCGTCGGCAGCATCATTTTCCATTTTGTGCCGGATGACAGAGAGTTGTAAGAAAGAATATTGTAATCGGAGTAGAAAAATGAGAAAGTACTTAAACATAAAAAAGGATATAGTTCTTGCTGTAATCAGCGCACTTTTCGGTATATTGAATGTGGCCGGGCAAAGTATGTATTTTGAAGATTGTCTGCCTGTGGGTATGGGTATAAGGCCAATTTTGTCAGCATTAGGAACTGCGGTGATTTATTCGGTTATTTTTTATATCGCGGCATGTTGTTTGTTATCCTTATTTGATAAAATGGCCTTGGAGCAGGGAGAAAAATCAAAAATACTTAAGGGAATATGGAACTATGTGGATAATCATATATTTTGGGCGAGTTTCCTCTTTATTTTGCTTATGTGGCTTCCATGGGTTATTGTGTTTTATCCGGCGAGTATGGACTGGGATGTATATCGTCAGCTAAGTTCTTATCTGGGTATTTGGGCGCACAGCAATCATGACCCGTGGTTTTCATCTTGTGTTCTGGGGATTTGTTACCAGTTGGGTGTAAAACTTGGAAGTGAGAATTTAGGTATTTTTATTTTTGTTATTATTCGGGATGTATTGATGGCTCTTATTTATGCTAAATGTATTCAGATGTTAAAAGAAGCGGGATTAAAACGGTGGATATATTATTTGGCGTTATGTTTTTATGCGGTAACGCCGGTGTGGGGAGCTTATTCAAAGCACGCCTTTAAAGATACATTTTGCTGTGCATTGTTTGTTTGGTATATTATCAGCTTGATTGTATTGATTATGAATCAAAAAGGGGGAAGTTTGAAGAGAAAGCATTGTATTTCATATGGAACGGCGGCGCTTTTTTTGTCATTATTTCGGAATAATTGTGTGTATGTAGCAGCACCGATTACTTTTCTTTTGGTTATTTATTTGCTGGTGAAGCGGGAAAAATGTATTTATAGTATTCTTATTGTGGCTTTGTTGGGCATCTATTTTGTTTTTAATAGTTTTATCTTCAATTATTGCGGAGTGGAGAGAGGAAGCAGCAGAGAAGCTCTATCGATTCCTTTTCAGCAGACGGCGAGAACTGTGAGAGATTATTCGGATGAAATTACAGAGGAAGAGAGAAGGGCAATTAATAATTTGCTGGATTATGACTCTATGGCAGAAAATTATGATCCTCTGCTTTCGGATCCGATTAAAGATCATATGAAATCCGGTGCTGGAAAAGAAGCTATTAAGGATTATTTTATTACATGGTTTAAAATGTTTTTTAAATATCCGTGGACTTATATCGAGGCAGGGCTCGGGCAGAGCTACGGTTATTATGCATTTACGCCAAGATTTCCATACGGGGCCGGAAATTACAACAGCGGCATGACAATTTTTAATTGGATACATGTAGATGCTTTCCAGGAATATTATTCCTTCCATTATGTGGAACAATGGGAAAAAGGAAGAAATATCCTGGCAGCTTGGGCTGATTTATGGGATAAAATTCCTGTGTTGAATTGGACGAACAAAATTCCGTTATATACATGGAGTATATTTTTATTAGGATATTATCTGCTGAAAAAACGGCGGTTGGCAGATATACTGCCGATACTGGCATTATTGATTATGATATTGACATGTATGGCTTCGCCGGTAAACGGCTGTTTCCGATATTTTGCGCCGGTGGCGGCATCAACTCCTGCTCTTTTATTATTATTAGGAAAAAGAAATAAAATGGATGTGCCGGATGACAGAGAGTTGTAAGAAATGGATTGGCGGATGTGCTTGTTAATTGGGCAAAATTCATGTATACTATGTACTAAGTGGGGCGAGCGGCATCTGCCGTCAGGATGCGCTGGCACTCAGAAAGGATGGAAATAGGGAAAATGAAGATACTTTCGTTTGCTGTACCTTGCTATAACTCAGAGGCATACATGAGAAAATGTATCGATTCTCTTCTTGTTGGGGGCGAGGACGTTGAAATTATTATTGTAGATGATGGCTCAAAGGACGGCACGGCGGCTATTGCCGACGAATATGCGGCGGCATATCCGGATATTATCAAAGCGGTTCATCAGGAAAACGGCGGGCATGGCGAAGCGGTGAATACAGGTTTGAGAAATGCCGGCGGTTTATATTATAAAGTAGTGGATTCGGATGACTGGCTGGATGAGGAAAGCCTGAAAAAGGTAATTGAAGTACTGAAAAGTTTTGCACAAAATAGAAAACGTGTAGATTTGATGATTTGTAATTATGTTTATGAGCATGTGGAGGATGGAACCTCGAAGACAATCCGATATACTCGCGTGCTGCCGGAAGATAAGGTGTTTGGATGGAATCAGGTGGGCCGTTTTAGGGTAGATCAGAATCTGCTGATGCATTCATTAATTTATAGGACAAAGGTGCTGCGGGAGTCCGGACTTGAATTGCCGAAACATACTTTTTATGTAGATAATCTGTTTGCCTATATTCCGCTGCCCTATGTGCGGAGCCTGTATTATATGAATGTGGACTTATATCGTTATTATATTGGCCGGATCGATCAGTCTGTCAATGAATCTGTGATGATTGGCCGGATTGACCAGCAGATTCGGGTTAATAAGATGATGTTTGATGCCTACAGTCTGCCGGATGATGTATTTAATAAACGGCTGTCCCGGTATATGATGAGCTATCTGGCGATGATTTGCCTGGTGACATCGATTATGCTGACTATTTCCGGTACGGAGGAAAATAAGCAGAAGAGAAAAGAACTCTGGCAATATTTTAAGGAAAATGACCCGGGAATGTACTGGCGGCTGCGCAGAGGCCTGAGAGGAATCGTCAGCAATCCTCCGGGAGTTATCTCAAGCTCGCTTATGCGTAAGGGTTATCATCTGGCCCAGAAGATTTATAAATTTAATTAGTGTTTGTATTTTGTATAATGAAGGAAGATAATATGCAAATCCCCTACTGCTTTAGTCATGCAGCAGGGGATTTTTGTGTTTTGCCGAGATTGACAAAAGTCATTTTTCTTGCAGAAACCATTGACAATATACCTATAAGGGGTATATACTAAACATACCCTCAAGGGGTATATTGATAAAGGATTCATTGTCTGAATTTGAATAGAAAGGGATGTGTATTCTCATGGAAAAGGGGAAAGAATGTTGCTGTCATAAGACGAAGGAGCGTTCTGAGGCAGAATATAAAAGTCTTATCCACCGTTTGAACCGGATTGAAGGACAGATACGGGGGATTAAAGGCATGGTGGAAAAGGATGCTTATTGTACGGATATTTTGATTCAGGTGGCCGCGGCCAATGCAGCTTTGAACGGTTTTTCGCGGGAACTGCTTTCGAATCATATTCGAACCTGTGTGGCGGAAGATATCCGCCAGGGTAAAGATGAAACAATTGATGAATTGGTAGCATTGTTACCAAAACTTATGAAATAGAGCTTGCGATAGTGTCAGGCAAGCTTAAAAGGGAGGCATAATTATGGAGCAATATACGGTAACCGGGATGTCCTGTGCGGCCTGCAGCAGCCGGGTGGAAAAGGCTGTGTCGAAGGTGCCGGGGGTGACATCCTGTTCGGTCAGCCTGCTGACAAATTCAATGGGCGTGGAGGGCACGGCTTCGGCTGAAGCCATTATTTCCGCCGTGGAAGAGGCGGGATACGGCGCATCGAAAAAAGGCGCGGCGGGTCAGGCCCAGGGCGCGTCAAACGCAGATGCGGAGGATATGTTAAAGGACCGGGAAACGCCGGTTTTGAAGCGGAGACTTTTCACATCCCTTGGCTTTCTTATTGTTCTCATGTATTTTTCCATGGGGCATATGATGTGGGGATGGCCGGTCCCGGCATTTTTTGAAAATAACCATGTGGCTATGGGATTGCTGCAGCTTTTGCTGACAATCATTGTTATGGTTATCAATCAGAAATTTTTTATCAGCGGCTTTAAGAGCCTGTTTCATCGGGCACCAAACATGGATACGCTGGTAGCCCTTGGCTCGGGGGCATCCTTCATTTATAGTACCTATGCCCTGTTTGCCATGACGGATGCTCAGGCCCATGGCGATATGGCCGGGGTAATGACCTATATGCATGAATTTTATTTTGAGTCGGCGGCAATGATTCTGACATTGATTACTGTCGGAAAAATGCTGGAGGCCCGTTCGAAGGGCAAAACAACGGACGCTTTAAAAAGCCTCATGAAAATGGCCCCGAAGACGGCAACGATTTTGAGAGACGGTGTCGAGGCGGTGGTGCCGATTGAGCAGGTGAGAAAGGGCGATACTTTTGTTGTCCGACCGGGGGAAAATATACCGGTGGATGGTATTATCCTGGAGGGCAGCAGCGCCGTCAATGAATCTGCGCTGACCGGAGAAAGTATACCGGTGGACAAGGCGGAGGGCGATGCAGTGTCTGCGGCTACCGTCAATCAGTCCGGGTTTATCCGGTGTGAGGCGACCCGTGTCGGAGAGGATACAACGTTGTCGCAGATTATAAAGATGGTCAGCGATGCGGCGGCAACAAAGGCCCCGATAGCCAAGGTGGCCGATAAAGTATCCGGCATTTTTGTGCCATCTGTTATTACGATTGCGGTTGTGACAACGATTATCTGGCTGATTGCCGGGCAGACCTTCGGCTTTGCTCTGGCCAGAGGAATATCCGTGCTTGTCATCAGTTGCCCATGTGCATTGGGGCTGGCAACGCCGGTAGCTATTATGGTAGGCAATGGAATGGGAGCCAAACACGGAATTCTTTTTAAAACGGCGGTATCTCTGGAAGAAGCCGGAAAGGTTCAGATTGTGGCCCTGGATAAAACGGGAACAATCACCAGCGGAGAGCCAAAGGTTACAGATATGCTTCCTTCCGATGGAATTCAGGAGGATGAACTTCTGCGCCTGGCCTATGCGCTGGAAAAGAAAAGCGAGCATCCTCTGGCAAGAGCTATTTTGCAGAGAGCAGAGGAAAAACATATACCAGCGGCAGAGGTTGCCGATTTTCAGGCCCTGCCGGGCAATGGACTGAGAGCCGTGCTGGATGGAAAAGCGCTGGTTGGCGGCAATTTAAATTTTGTCAGCGGGCTGATGAAGGTTTCCGATGAGATGAAACGAAAGGCCGAAGTGCTGGCGGAGGCCGGAAAGACCCCGTTGTTCTTCGGACAGGATGGGAAATTGATTGGTATTATTGCGGTTGCCGATGTGATTAAAGAGGATAGTCCGCAGGCTGTCCGGGAACTGCAGAATATGGGTATCCGGGTTGTCATGCTGACCGGAGATAATGAGCGGACAGCAAAGGCAATCGGGCAGCAGGCCGGAGTTGACGAGGTGATTGCCGGCGTATTGCCGGATGGCAAAGAAAGCGTTATCCGTGCCCTGAAAGAAAAAGGTAAAGTGGCAATGGTCGGCGACGGCATTAACGATGCCCCGGCATTAACGCGGGCGGATATCGGTATTGCCATCGGTGCCGGAACAGATATAGCTATTGATGCAGCGGATGTTGTTCTTATGAAAAGCCGTTTGAGTGATGTTCCGGCAGCCATTCGGATGAGCCGGGCCACTTTGCGAAACATCCATGAAAACCTGTTTTGGGCATTTTTCTACAATGTCATTGGAATTCCGCTGGCGGCAGGCATCTGGATTCCGATTTTCGGCTTAAAGCTGAATCCGATGTTTGGGGCGGCGGCTATGAGCTTGTCCAGCTTCTGCGTCGTATCCAATGCACTGCGCCTGAATTTCTTTAATATGCACAATGCCTCGAAGGATAAGAAAATCCAGAGTGTGGATGTGTCGGAGGCAGTAGCAGCGGTAAGTATGAATAAAGCGGTAAGCGGAAATAAAACTGAAAGCGAAATGGAAGCGTGTGGAATTCAGGAAGCGGCTATGACAAAAACTCTGGAAATCGAAGGGATGATGTGCGGCCATTGTGAAAAAATGGTGAAACGTTGTCTTGAAAAGTTCCCGCAGATTTCAGAGGCAGTTGTAAGCTTTGAGGCCGGAACGGCGGTTGTTTCCATGAGTGATGATGTGCCGGAGGAAGAGATTAAACAGGCGATTGAAAAGGCGGGATATGAGTATTTGGGAGAAAAATCTCTTGAATGAATCATAAAACCGTATTATCATAAAAACAAATATAGAAGGAGAGATTCAAAATGACAAAAGTAATGATTGAAGGCATGGGATGTCAGAAATGTGTAATGCACGTCACTGAGGCACTGGAAGGACTGGGCGTTAAGGATATCAATGTCAGCCTGGAAGATAAATGCGCGACCTTTGACGGCGCATATGATGAAGCAGCGCTGAAAGCCGCTATTGACGAAGTCGGTTTTGACGTGGTTGGAATTGAATAGGGATATATCTGTTGAGTTTTCAAGGGTTATTGCCTGTTTAATGGTTATTGGGATACACATATCATTGGGGATTTATCACGATGGCTATTTCGATGGAAGCAGGCTGGGTTTCGCGTGTCTTGTGGCAGATGCAGTAGGTATTTTCTGGCTGATATTGGGATTTTTCCTGTTTAATAACACCAGTTATACGAAGCTGTTGAAAAAAACAGCGATTCATATTGGAGTGCCAACATTCATATTCAGCCTTTTTGCTTTCTGTTTTGGAGAGTGGATTGTCGAGGGTGTTTCTCTGAAAGAAAGTATTCTGCATTCGATGAATGAATATGCGGATGTACTTCGAAATCTTTTACGGTGGAACAGCCCGGTTAAATACGGAGGGCATCTCTGGTATATTTATGTGTATTTATTGATAATATTTGTATATCCTGTATTGAAGGCAACGATTCAATATCTGGATGAGAAAATTGAAAGACAAAAAATATTTTTAATAATTACTTTTGCTGCTTTTATTATCAATGATATTGTTAAAAATGATTTGTTTCAATTTTCGCATCATTCAATTAATGCACTCTTCCCGGCGGCGATTATTGCTATGTGGGGCCATATTATTTATAAGCATAGAGAAACCCTGGCGGCGAAGAAAAATATTATAGGTACTGTGCTTGTTTTTGTGACTTTAAATATTATACGGGTATTTCTTCAATTGCATTTTTATACTGTCGGGGCCGGAGACAGCTTGCTCTTCTGGTATAGTTCAATAGGCGTTGTATGTGCGTCTTGCGTTGTGATTTTTTCATTCTGCCTGAAGGATGTTATTGCTAGAAAAGGTATAATTCAAAATGTAATTAGTGTTTTGGCGGATCACACATTTAATATTTATTTGGTCCACTATTTTGTGATTTATATTTTGAACCGGCTGAATTTTCAGGAATGGCTGTATCATTGGACGCAGCTTGAATGGGTATATATGATTTTGCTGGTATGTGTTGTTTTTTCAGTATCATTTATGATTTCTGTATGTTTGAAGCGGGCCTGCCGTTTGATTCAGAAAAAAAACAAATAATAAAAAGTGCATTTTCTCTGGTTGGAAAGTGCACTTTTTTTATCGGTTTGCTATTTTTTGTTCAAAAGGTTGTATTCACGTTGGATGGCATGTAACTGCATTTCAAAATCCTGAAGATTTTTTTGATTGATTGTGGAAAGAATGACGCCTGAAAAAAATGAAATCAAGGCAGCCAGTGCGACGAAACCACATACAATTAATGTTGGAAATTTTAAAACCAGCCCGGTTGCCAAGAATTCGGCAAACACAGGGATAAAGAAACCAAGGCTTAGAAGCAGCAGTATAATCGCTAAAATACTGAAGAAACCAAAAGGTTTATAATTCTTATAAAGTTTGATAATTGTTTTAATTACCTTGAAACCATCACTATACGTATTCAGCTTGGATTCACTGCCTTCAGGGCGGTCGCGATAGGTGACAATGACATTCTCCACAAGAAGATTTTTGTGGACCGCATGAATACTCATTTCCGTTTCAATTTCAAATCCCTTGGATAATACGGGGAAAGATTTTACAAATTGATAGGAAAATGCTCTGTACCCGGTCATAATATCCTTGATATCACTCTTAAACAGGGTATTAATGCTTTGTCGGACCAGGGAGTTTCCAAAATTATGGAAAGGCCGTTTGTTTTCTGTAAAATAGGTGGATGAAAGGCGGTCCCCCACAACCATATCGACATGGCGTTCTAAAACTTTATCCACCATTTCACGGGCAAATTCTGCCGGATAGGTGTCGTCACCATCAACCATAATATAGGCTTCTGCATCAATTTCACGAAACATTCTGCGAATAACATTTCCTTTTCCCTGATGATATTCATAACGTACAACAGCGCCTTCTGCTTCTGCAATAGCAGCAGTATCATCGGTGGAATTGTTGTCATAGACATAAATCGTTGCCTCCGGCAATACGGCTTTATAATCATTAATGACCTTCCTGACAGTTTTACTTTCATTATAGCATGGAATTAAAACAGCAATTTTATCCATAGTTTAGAAATCTCCTTTTTGAGTAAATTAATCCACTTGTTATGAGCACAGAAAACGGCCTATAATTTGTTATTGTATCATTATTTTGCTTTTTTTTAAATGATTAATTCAATTCTGGTGGTATTTTTTGTGAAATCAGTTATAATAAAAGAATAAATGAAGAAAAAAGGACGAAAGGGGACACATATGTCAGCATCTGATATTGGAATCGATTTGGGAACGGATAGTGTTCTTGTGTATATAAGAGGTACAGGCATAGTACTTCATGAACCTTCGGTGGTTGCTTATGACCGGGATACAAATGAAATTAAAAGCATTGGCGAAGAGGCCCGTGATATGATTGGACGCACCCCGGGAAATATTGCCGCTGTGCGCCCGCTTCGTCAGGGCGTGATTTCGGATTATACCATTACTGAAAAAATGCTTAAATATTTTATTCATAAAGCCGTTGGACGGAAAACCTTCTGGCGGCCAAGAATTACCGTGTGCGTGCCAAGCGGCGTGACAGAGGTGGAGAAACGGGCGGTTATTGACGCAACAATGGAGGCGGGCGCGAGAGATGTCATTATTGTGCAGGAGCCTATTGCAGCGGCATTGGGGGCCGGAATTGATATTTCGAAGCCTTTTGGAAATATTGTTGTGGATATTGGCGGCGGAACGACGGATGTGGCAGTTATTTCTTATGGCGACACGGTGGTCAGCCAGTCATTAAAGGTGGCCGGCAATGATTTTGATGATGCCATTATCCGGTATCTGCGGAAGAAATATGAAATTCTTGTGGGAGAGCGGACTGCGGAAGAGATTAAGAAGCAGATTGGCACGGCCTATCCGCGAGATGAGGAAGAGACCATGGAGGTCTGCGGCCGGAATGTTCTGACCGGTCTTCCAAAGACAATTGTCATGAGTTCTGTTGAAACTCAGGAAGCCCTGGAGGGCTGTCTGACTCAGATTATTACCGGAATTCACAAAGTTTTGGAAGAAACCCCGCCGGAATTGTCGGCAGATATCGCAACCCGCGGCATTTTACTTACAGGCGGCGGAAGTTTGTTGTACGGCATGGATCGATTGATCGAACAGATTACGGGGATTCGGACAACACTGGCGGATGACCCGATTTCCGTTGTGGCCATTGGCACTGGCAGATATACGGAATTTTCGGAAGCAAAAAAGAGCGGACGATAAGAGATAGAGGGGCTGGAAATATAGGAGTTTTCGGCCCTTTTTGAATCGGGAGGAAAGCATGGAGACACTTCATGGTTTAGTTGAACATATTGTTTATCATAATGAGAATAACGGCTATACAGTTCTGGCTTTGATGTGCCAGGGCGATGAAATCATGTGTACCGGGACAATGGCGATGGTCAACGAGGGGGAGTACATTAAGGCTGAAGGAGATTATGTGGAGCATGCGACTTATGGGCGGCAGTTCCGAATTGCCTCTTTTTCCATTGAAGCGCCGGAAGATTTATTTTCGATTGAGCGCTACCTCGGTTCAGGGGCAATTAAAGGCGTTGGTCCATCCCTCGCAGGCCGCATTGTCAAAAAGTTTAAAGAGGACAGCTTTAAGATTATCGAAAATGAGCCGGAACGGCTGGCGGAAATCAAGGGTATCAGCGAGCGGAAGGCCCAGGAGATTTATCAGCAGTTTCATGATAAGCAGGATATGCGTCAGGCAATGATGTTTTTATCGAAATATGGAATCAGTACGGCCTATGCGGTTAAGATTTATAATGAATATGGAAGCCGGCTTTATGACATTATCCGGGAAAATCCATATCAGCTGGCGGAGGATGTATCGGGTATCGGCTTTAGGCTGGCGGACGATATTGCGCGGAGAGCCGGAATCAGCCAGGATTCGGATTATCGGATAAGGAGCGGCGTTATTTATGTGCTTTTGCAGGCAAGCATGAACGGCCATGTATTCCTTCCGGTGGAAGAGTTAAAATATCAGGCGGCGGAAATCCTTGAAATATCCGAAGATTCGGTGGAGCGGCAGCTCATGGAGCTTTCCATTGATAAGAAAATCATTATTAAAACCATTGAGGAGCAACCGGTAGTCTATGCGTCCGCCTATTATTATCTTGAATTGAGCACGGCCCGGATGCTCAAAAATCTGAATATCAAATATGAAGTGAGTTTGAGAGAAGCGGAGCATCAGATTCAGCGTATTGAGGCGGAAGAGAAAATTGACCTCGATGAAATGCAGAAAACGGCAGTGGTGGAAGCGGCGCGAAACGGCGTGCTCGTAATTACCGGCGGACCGGGTACGGGAAAAACAACAACAATCAATACGATGATTCGTTTTTTCGAAAATGAGGGATTGGAGATTCGGCTGGCTGCGCCAACAGGCCGGGCGGCCAAACGAATGACTGAAGCCACGGGTTATGAAGCTCAGACGATTCACCGTATGCTGGAGCTGACCGGGGGACCGGAGGAGCAGGCCGGAAGCCGTTTTGAGCGAAATGAGCAGAATCCCCTGGAAACTGATGTCATCATTATCGATGAAATGTCCATGGTGGATATTCATTTGATGAATGCCCTGCTGAAAGCAATTATGCCGGGAACCCGGCTGATTATGGTGGGTGATGTGAACCAGCTTCCATCGGTGGGGCCGGGAAATGTGTTAAAGGATATCATCCAATCCCATTGTTTTAACGTGGTCATGCTCACAAAGATTTTCCGTCAGGCTATGGAGAGCGCGATTATCAAAAATGCCCATAAAATTAATGACGGTGAAGATATTGATTTGGAAGTGAAGACACCGGATTTCTTCTGCCTGAAACGCTATCAGGCGACGGATATCCAGGGGGTAATCATTGCCCTTGTGCGGGACAAACTTCCGAAAAATGTAGGGGCATCGGTGAATGATATTCAGGTGCTCACCCCTATGCGAAAGGGCGAACTCGGTGTTGAGCGTTTAAACAAACTGCTTCAGGAATATTTAAACCCGAAGGACGAAGCCAAGCGGGAAAAAGAGCAGGGCGACCGCCTGTTCCGCGAAGGCGATAAAGTCATGCAGATAAAAAATAACTATCAGCTTGAGTGGGAGATTACGGACAAATACGGCATCCCTCTTGAGAAAGGCATCGGAGTCTTTAACGGCGATATGGGTGTTGTCCGGGAAATCAACTTCTTTGCAGAACAGATGACAGTGGAGTTCGATGAAGGACGGAAAATCACCTATCCATTTGCCCAGTTGGACGAATTGGAACTCGCCTACGCTATCACCGTACATAAATCCCAGGGAAGCGGTGCGACTCGTTCCTTAGTGAAAAGCTAAGGCACTTAAGAAGTCGAAGTAGTAAAGTAAAATTGGTACAAAAGTGGTTAGAACCCGCCTGTTTGAAACGCTACGATAGATAATTAAGGAGAACTCTTAACTTGAATAGTCAAATGATAGAGCCAACGATAAGTTGGGCAACCCTCTTGAAGGACTATCCCTAATACTCCGACTGGCTATATATAACGAAAGTTAAATAGTCAGAAGCTCGGTGAAGTCGGCAGAAAGAGTACCTAAGTCAATGAAATAGGTAAGTAAAGATTGGTACACAAGTGGCTAGAGCCCACCTGTCAAGAAAACCTAAAGTAAACGATATGGGAAATGATATGCCGGGGGTCTATAAATCTCTCATGGTTAGAATGTACGGAATGTACTGACGAATCTGCGAATGTACGGGTCTAAACTGGCGAGACGTGGAAACACGGAGATTCCCCTTAGAGGGACGTCGGTGAGGTAAAGTAAAAATCGCGAACTATGAAATACCTTATATGCGGCAGGCGCATATGAATCCGACAGGCCTATAGCAGAAGCCTAAAAGAGAATATGAACAGATAAAGTTAAGGGAACGAGGAAAGGTATCAGGTTCTCATAATGAGAATAGACGGACGAAGAATAATAAGCCGTCAAACTGGTGCTGAAAAGTAGTGGTCGAACCTGAGAAATCCCTGTAATGGGGATGGAGGAATGGCCACAAGTCGTTACACTAATATTCACTAAACATCACTTAGCATTGGATGTGAGTAAGCCTAAAAGAGGCACCTCAAACAATGGGGGTGATGAACCAGTGGATGAACAACTTTCAGCAAGACCGCCTGTAGAAATACAGAAGGTCAAAAGGATTAAGCAGAAGAAAATTAACAAACTTCGATATGCTGAATACTACGACCAGCAAGAGTTATTAGATAGTCTGTATAAGGACAGTCAAAACGGCGCTATCTTTGATAAGCTGATGAAACATATTGTTTCAGACGCAAATATATTGATGGCATACCGTTCCATAAAACGAAACGCAGGTAGTAAAACACCTGGCACTGATGGACTAAACATTACAGATATTGAGAAACTCGAACCGGAAGTAGTATGCAAACGAGTGCGTAATATTCTTAATAACTATCAGCCCAGAAATGTCCGAAGAAAGGATATTCCAAAACCCAACGGAAAAACAAGACCACTTGGTATTCCGTGTATATGGGATAGATTGATACAACAATGTATCCTTCAAATACTCGAACCCATTTGCGAAGCAAAGTTCTTCGATGGTAGTTTTGGTTTCCGTCCACTAAGGTCTGCGGAAAATGCAATAAACGAGGTCTACCGATATATCAATCGGTCAAATCTGTATTATATGATTGAAGTAGACATAAAAGGATTCTTCGATAATGTCAACCACTCAAAGTTGATTCGACAAATGTGGGCTATGGGTATAAGGGACAAACAACTCCTGTGTGTTATCAAGAAAATACTAAAGGCAAAAATACAAATGCCGGATGGTACTATCTTGGAACCCACAAAAGGCACGCCGCAAGGCGGTATTATATCTCCTCTCCTTGCTAACATCGTTCTTAATGAACTGGACTGGCATATGGAAAGCCAATGGGGAGAAAATCCGCTTGCGTATAAATGGAAAGGTGGAGTAGCACCAAACGGAACATTCAGTAAAGGAAGTTCCTTTAGGGAAATGCGAAAAACTAATCTAAAAGAAATGCACACCATCCGCTATGCAGATGACGTGCGCATACTATGTGCCACAAAAAGTGAAGCACACAAAACATTATACGGAGTTGCGGAATGGCTCAAAAAACGCCTTGACCTTGATGTTTCAATGGAAAAGACCAGAATAGTAAATCTTCGAAAACAATCTGGGGAATTTCTGGGTATTGAGATTAGAACAAAGAGAAAAGGCAAAAAAGATGTCATTACATCCCATATGTGCCCTAAAGCGATTGAGCGCACAAAAGTTGCATTGAAAAAGCAAATCAAAGTCATTCAACGAAGCGGCAATAAAAATCAAGCTATTACCAACATCCAGTTGTATAACGCTGAAGTCAGAGGAATACACAACTATTTCTGTATGGCAACGGACATTACAACGGATTGTCAAGAGATACACAACTCGATTTACAAGGCTTTGTATAATCGGCTGAAACCCTTAAAGAAGTGTTCTTTATCTCCGAAACTTGGAGATTACAAGAACTATGGGAAATGCAAGCGGATAATGGAATGTCAAGGACATTACATTTTACCGATAGCGTATGTACACCATCGGAAAACCGCAGGCAAAAAGAAAGCCGTAAACCTATACACGCCAGAAGGTCGAAAATGGAAACACGACAATCTAATGTTTAGAAACGCTTGGTTACTAGGGGAACTGTATAAGTACCCTGTTAGAGATCGCTCGATTGAGTATAACGATAACCGTGTATCGCTCTTCTCAGCACAAAGAGGTCGATGTGCCATAACTGGCAGAGACTTTCTATGTCAAGAAGAAATACATTGCCACCATAAAACTCCAAGAGCCAAAGGTGGTAAAGACGGTTATAACAATCTTGTGCTTATACTGGAAGATGTGCATAAACTGGTACATTCTACAAAGAAAAGCACAATAGATTTCTATTTGGGTTTACTCAAGTTGAATGACAAGCAACTCAAAAAGCTTAATCACTTAAGGGAACTCGCAGGATTACCTGCAATCAGCCGAGTGCAATAACACTACGGCGAATAAATGCTGAAATCTTGTAAAATTGTGATGTTAAAGTGATATTAAGTGAAACGATGGAACGCCGTGTGCGGTGAAAGTCGCACGCACGGTGTGGACCGGGGGAAAAGCCGGACGAATTAAGCATTAAAAGAACCAAAAAAGCGAGTACTCGATAAGTACTCGCCAAAATGGAACGTGAGATTTATTTAGCAAGTTTTTCAACTGCTTCTTCAAGAGTAGACACGAAGAAAACGTTGCTACCCTTGTTGCTTTCATAAATGAAATCGTGCAAAGGTTTACTGGTATAGTGGGAATAATCGCCATAGATAGCGATACGGCCACCGTAATTGATGTATTTTTGAAGCATCTCGCCAGCAAATCCAGAGCTAAGAATGAAGAAATCATCGGCAATCAATGATTTACTGATAACAATATTCTTTGTTCCTACCTCATATTTTGCACTCATTAACAAGTCAAGAGCAGAAGAAGTATCTGTTATCACCTTATCTTCGCTGTGTACTACGGCGCAGACGGTGTTATTTCTCACAACTTTCTCAATAGTCAAAATTATCCCTCCTTTTGACAGAATCGTGCTACATTGTAGCATAAACTATCAATGAAAACAAGGGTTTTGACAAAAAAACAGGAAGTTTTAGCTTAATTCCAAGGTTTACCTATCGGTATAGTATCCGGCGGTTGTTATGCCGCTGCTTACCGGCCCGCGGATCCTCTTCAACCGAAACATCCTTTATACCGCCGTTACCCGGGCAAAAAAATGCGTGGCGATTGTTGGAAGCGAACAGACAGTGGCTCAGATGATTCGCAACCAGAGGGAACAGAAGCGATACAGCGGGCTGAGTGTGTGGTTGAATGAGGTGTGAGGCATGTCAAATATTGACAAGATATTACAAATTTATAGACTGTAGATATAAAATGTAGTATAATACATTAGATATAATGTTATAAGAACGGGTAGGGAATATGAAAAAAATCATCCGAAGTTTGCAAAAAAGCGTATTTTTATTGTGGAAGTCTTTCTTATATCTGTTCCTGCTCGGAACTTTTATAGGATTTTTTGCAATCCCAAATCCTCAGCTGCTGCGGCTATCCAGAACTTTAGGCGTTACGCTTTTGACATTTGTTGCCGTTGGTTTGGGCATGACAGCTGCTTATGGGAGGTTTGATATTGGGCGTCGAAAAAGCAAACCAATTATATATTCATTAGGATTGGCAACGATAATTACTGATGTAGTGACATATATTCAGTTATCTGTTATGAATACAAATCCGGCCAATAATACATCTTTAAAATTTGAGAATATTGGCCTTCTTTTTGTGGTTATTTTGATTCAAATTGTAGGCATTGTCATTATGACATATGTTGGAAATTATTTTTATTTTCGGATTAACCGGCCGGAGATTAGCTGTATTATTACATCTTCTCAGGAGTCTTTAAATCAGGTTTATGAGGCAGTGTCACATTACAAAAAACAATATCATATTGAATATATTTTGGATTATCGAAAGCCGGAGCTGCTGGAAACCATTTTAAAATGTCATACAGTTTTTATGTATGATATTCCGGTGAAAGAGCGGACAGAAATCGTGGAGTTTTGTTATCGCCACTCAAGAAACGTCTATTTTAATCCGGAAGTTCCGGATATTGTGGAGTTTAATGCGCAGCATATTGTGTTGGATGATGTCTCTTTGATTGGAGCAACGGTGAAAGAACTGTCTTTGGAACAGAGATTTATAAAACGGGGTATGGATGTTATTATTTCTGTCATTGCATTGATTGTTACCAGTCCTTTATGGTTGGTTTGTGCTGTTTGTATCAAAATGACGGATGGCGGCAGTGTCTTTTTTAAACAGAAACGGGCCACTAAAAATGGTAAGATTTTTGAGGTTTACAAATTTCGGACAATGCGTGAAAATGTAACTAACTATTCTTCGGTAAACGGGGATGCTCGGATCACAAAGGCAGGAAAAATACTGCGGCGTTTTCGTTTAGATGAACTGCCTCAGTTTTTGAATATACTCAGAGGAGATATGAGTTTGGTGGGGCCGCGACCGGAGATGTTGGAAAATGTTTATAGTTACACAGCGGATTTGCCGGAATTCAGATATCGCTTGCGGGTAAAAGCCGGGTTGACAGGATATGCGCAGATTGCCGGAAAATATAATACTTCGCCAAGAGATAAATTGATTTTGGATTTAATGTATATTGAAAATTATAGTTTGTGGAAAGATATTAAATTGATATTTCAAACATTAATTGTTTTGTTTAAATCAGACAGCACAGAGGCTTTTAAAGAAAAGCAGGAAGTAGAATTTATCCGGTTTAAGGATGAAAAATAAAATTGCTTCGGAAAGATGAAAAGATATGAAAGATATATTGGTGACAGGGTGCATCGTGACATATAATAATGCCCATTGTGTCGGGGAGTGCATTGAATCTATTTTAAGGGAGACAAAAAGAGACGATTTTCAATTATATGTTTCAGACAATTGTTCTCAGGATCAGACGGTAGATTTGATTAAATCCAGATTTCCGGAAGTTAAAGTTTTAATAAACAGTCATAATGGAGGATTTGGTTACGGGCATAATCGCATGTTGAAAATCATTCATTCGAAATACCATCTTGTAATTAATCCGGATATTATATTTGAGGAAGATATTATTGAAAAATTGGTAAATTATATGGAGATGCATCCGGAAGTTGGGATGATTACACCCAAAATATTAAACAGGGATGGTACAGAACAGTTTTTGCCTAAAAAAGACCCTTCTTTTCGTTATGTTGTAATGAGCAAATTTAAACCATTCAACCACTATCGAGATGAGTATACAAGAAAAAATGAAGTTTTCAAGAAGCCTACCGAAATTGATTCATGTACGGGATGCTTCTTTTTGATACGTACTGAATTATTCAAAAAGCTAAATGGGTTTGACAGGCATTTTTTTATGTATTATGAGGATGCTGATTTATCAAGGCGGGCAAGAAAATATCAAAAGCTTATTTTTTATCCCGAAGGGTATGTATATCATGATTGGAAGCGAGATAATGTACGGTCATTAAGAGGAATACTTATTTTTTTAAAGTCGATGATAGTATATTTTAAAAAATGGAAATGGCGGTTTTAAAAGAGTGATTGATATATTGATGGCAACCTATAATGGAGAAGCTTTTTTGGAAGAACAACTAAATTCGATTATAAATCAGAGTTACCCAAAGTGGCATTTGTTTGTGCGGGATGATTGCTCGACGGATGGGACAGCGGCGATATTACAAAAATACGAGGTCATGTACCCTGAAAAGATTTCTGTCATCATCAATAAAGAGCGAACAGGCTCTGCAAAGGCTAATTTTTTCAAACTGTTGCACGATGCCAAAAGCAAGTATATAATGTTTTGCGACCAGGATGATATCTGGAAAAGAAACAAAATAGAAATAACATTGCGAAAAATGAGACAGCTTAAGAAGAAAAATGGGGAAAATATTCCCATATTGGTTGCTACGGATTTAGAAGTTGTTGATGCAAAAGGGAATCAACTTGATAAATCTTTTTTGCATTATATGAATTTGCCAGGCAATATAAGTTTGCAGCACCTGTTAATACAGAATAATATTACCGGATGTACAGTGATGATTAATCGCAAGTTATGCGATATGCTAAAAAAAGTTACAAGTGTTGAAAAAATCGTTATGCATGACCATTTTGCAGGATTGGTGGCAGTATCATTTGGCAAAGCAGCCCTGTTGAGGGAGACGATGATACAGTATCGGCAGCATGAGAAAAATTCTGTCGGCGCCATGAATGCTAATAGTTTTGCTTATATGTATCAGAGATTTCGAAGAGGGAAGAGCCAATTTCAGAAGGATATGAAGGATTCTATGGAACAGGCAGGATATTTGTTTATGTTGTATAAAGATATATTTGAAGAAGAGCCTGTGCGGGAGAAGCAGATGATTTGGCAATATAGTCAATTGGTCGATAAAAGTCGAATTCAAAAATATAGAGTTTATTTTAAATATCATGTTTTTAAGCATGGCCTGATTCGCAGGGTTATGCAATTAATATGGTGTTAAAAATATTGAAGGAGAACGATTAATGTCGAAGAAGAAAAAAATACTAATAGGGTTATTGTGTTTCATGATGGTTGTTTTAAACATCATTATATTGACCCACAGAAGCCCGATAAAAGGGAATATTACATTATTAATGACTGTTAAAGGCTCGGAAGAGGGGGTTGTACAGTTATTTCCGAGTATGACAGAGGAGTTTTCGGCTAGCGTTAATCAGGAATATAAAGAAGTAAATGCGCAGCAGACATTGTCTTTTGATATTGATGTAAATACAAAATATTTAAGGTATGATTTTGGAGATGATGAGGGAGATTGGGAAGTTACGGATATCACATATTCATATAAAGATGAAGTACTTTCGTTAAAGTTTGTACTTTCCGAGAAAAATGCCTTGAATTCAATTTCTGATTTTGAGATTTCTGATTCAGGAATTAAGTTTCAGGCGGTGGATGAAGACCCTTATATTATAACCCAATGTGATTTTTCGGCTTTTGAAACTCAAATTGCGAAATCGGTATTGATAAAAGACTATGTGATTAATATATTAGCTGCTTTATTCTTTGACATTGTGTTTCTGATGTTTTTAAGAAGAAAAGAAGAGTATCTTACGTTACCGGCCGAAATCTGGGGTAGCCGAAAACTTATTTTGAATCTGGCTAAAAATGATTTTAAAACAAGATATGCAGGCTCATATCTGGGCATTGTTTGGGCGTTTATCCAGCCTGTGGTAACGATTATGGTCTATGTTATGGTTTTTACGGTGGGATTTAAAAGCGGTACCACTCAGAATATACCATTTACATTGTACTTAATTGGAGGTATGGTTCCATGGCTTTATTTTCAGGAAGCTTTGGGGGCCGGAACAGGTGCGCTGTTGGAATACAGTTATCTGGTAAAAAAGGTAGTTTTTAAAATCAGTATTTTACCGATAGTAAAGTTAATATCTGCAATGTTTGTCCACATCTGTTTTGTGGCTTTTGCGATTTTTGTATTTATTGTTTACGGCTATATTCCGGATATTCATATTATACAAATTATATATTATGCTTTTGCGATGTTTGTATTTGTGCTGGCTATTTGCTATACAACCAGTGCAATTGTTGTGTTTTTCCGGGATTTAACTCAAATTATCATGATTATTTTGCAGGTAGGGGTTTGGTCAATGCCGATTTTGTGGGATATTGGGATTGCACCAGCGAAATGGCAGTGGATTTTTAAGATTAATCCGATGTACTATATTGTGTCGGGATACAGGCAGTCATTGTATGAAGGCGTTTGGGTTTGGGATAGATTTGCCATAAACATATATTTCTGGGTTATAACCATTATATTATTGGCAATAGGAACAACGGTATTTAAACGGTTAAAAGTACATTTTGCGGATGTTTTATAATCATAGTAAAGAGGATGACTTATGGAAAATAAAGAGGCAGCGATACAGGTAAAGCATTTGGAAAAGGTCTATCGCTTATATGATAAGCCGACAGACAGGCTTAAAGAATCTTTAGGTTTTTCAAGGAAAAAACTGCATAGGGAATATTATGCGCTTAAGGATGTTAATTTTGAGGTAAATCGCGGAGAGACGGTTGGTATTATCGGGACAAACGGTTCAGGGAAATCAACGATTTTAAAAATTATTACCGGTGTTTTAAATCCTACAAAGGGTGAAGTGATTGTTGACGGTCGCATTTCTGCTCTGCTAGAGCTTGGAGCCGGTTTTAACGGCGAATATTCCGGTTTGGAAAATGTTTATTTAAATGGAACTATGACCGGGTTTTCCAGGGAAGAGATCGACAAAAAAATTGATAATATTTTGGAGTTCGCCGATATTGGGGACTTTATCTATCAGCCGGTAAAAACCTATTCGAGTGGTATGTTTGTGCGGTTGGCGTTTGCAGTTGCTATTAATATTGACCCGGAAATTCTGATTATTGATGAGGCGCTGTCGGTTGGAGATGTTTTCTTCCAGGCTAAATGCTATCATAAATTTGAAGAATTTAAAAAACTTGGGAAAACAATTCTTTTTGTAAGTCATGACCTGGGGGCTGTTGCGAAGTATTGCGACCGGGTTATTCTGTTAAATAAAGGTGAAAAATTAAATGAAGGTGACCCGAAACAGATTGTAGATTTATATAAACAGATTCTGGCAAAGGATGTTGACGACGGAAAACGGGAAATTAATGAAGAAGAATTGAATTATAAAAATACATTAACAAATTTATGGAAAGATGCCATGAATTTGAATCCTAAATTATTGGAATATGGCGAAAAGCGAGCCGAAATTATTGATTTTGCGGTTCTGGACCATGAAGGTCGTATTTCGAACACTATCGAAAAGGGTGAACAGTTTTCGATAAAAATCCGGGTGCGTTTTCACGAAAAAGTGAACGAACCTATTGTGGCATTTACAATTAAGGATATGAGAGGAACCGAAATTGCCGGCACGAATACAATGTATGAAAAAATAGAAATTCCTGAAAAACATGCGGGTGAAGAATGTATTGTGACGTTCAGACAGGTTATGAATCTGCAGGGAGCAGAATATTTGTTCTCATTTGGATGTACAGGCTACCGTGATGGAGACTTTCATGTGTATCATAGACTATATGATGTCTGCAGTATCTCTGTACTTAGCTCACAGAATACGGTGGGATATTTTGATATGTTTTCAGAGGTGGAAGTGGAATAGAGGAAGGTATATGTATGGATGAGAAAATTGGCGGTGTGATTATTAAAGAAGATTTTTATGGCGGTACTGATTTATACAGTGATGGAGATGTTGAGGATGAACTTCTGGAAATTGCGAAACGATACTCAGAAAATGAATTGAATCAGGTTATTAAAGAGAGGAAAAGTTGGCCGATTTTATATCATTTTTCGGATATTCGAAAAAATATTATATCATGGTTCCCAATCCATAAAAGTGATTGTGTTTTGGAAGTCGGTTCGGGCTGTGGAGCGATTACGGGCGGTCTTGCCGAAAAAGCATCGAAAGTTACCTGTATTGAGTTATCAAAAAAACGCAGTCTGATTAATGCTTATCGGAATCAGAATTTTGATAATATCGAGATTTTGTTGGGGAATTTTCAGGATATAGAGCCGACGCTTCAAGATAAATATGATTATATTACGCTAATTGGAGTGTTGGAATATGCTGCGTTATATATTAAGGATAAAAATCCATTTGCAGAAATGTTGAAGAGAATGGAGCGGCATTTGACTGCGAATGGGAAAATTATTATCGCAATCGAAAATCGTTTAGGGTTAAAATATTGGGCCGGATGTGCTGAAGACCATAATGGTTTTTATTTTGAAGGTCTTGAAGGTTATACCCAGACAGATGGAGCAAAAACCTTTTCAAAAAAAGAATTGGAGAATGTCATTGATTCTGCAGGAGAATTTAAGAGAATCTTTTATTATCCATACCCGGATTATAAATTTCCTATGCAGATTTATTCAGATGAGTATCTTCCGCGAAAAGGAGAATTGACGAATAATATTTGCAATATGGATAGGAAGAGGATGTGCCTGTTCGATGAAACAAAGGTATTTGACACTTTGTTGGAGAGCGATATGTTTGCGGAATTTTCAAATTCATTTTTGGTAGTATTGGAGAAAAGGTAGAAAATAGTTGATAATAATTATATTTCTCTAAAGAGGAGGCCCTCATGGAAAAAATCATTTATTCAAAGTATTCAAATGATCGAAGAAGAGAATTTGCAATACGGACAGATATTTGTTGTGATGATAAAGGAAATAAAGCGGTTTATAAGACGGCCATGTTTCCGGAAGGCAAACAGCATTTGAATCATATGTATAATTATTATGTGGAATCAAAAAAAAATTCTGCGTGTTCAGAAATGGGACTTGCAGAGTGCAGCTGGGAAACGGATGGCCGGTTAAAATTCGAGTATTTAAATGGGACACCGCTGGATGAAATTTTGGATGGACTGTTGGATGAAGGCGAAAGTGAAAAAGCAGAGGTAATTCTTTTAGAGTATATTGAAACAATTTATAAAAATTCCTGTGATTGTGAATTTGATATAAGTGAATCATTTAAGACGGTTTTTGGGGATATGGAATTGCCTGAGAAATTACAATGCGGGCGATATACGAACATTGACATGATATTGCCTAATGTGCTGATAGAGGGAAGAGAGAAAAAACTGATTGATTATGAATGGGTTTTTGATTTCCCAATCCCGGCACATTATGTAGCCTTTAGAATTTTATATTATTACATTTATTCGAATAGCAAACGCAAAGCTTTATCGGGGTGGAATTTATATGAAAAGGCAGGAATTTCGAGCGAAGAGGCGGAGGTCTATCTGAAAATGGAAAATCATTTTCAGGAATACATTTTGAATGGAAGAGCGAAATATAATCAGCTTTACACAATGATAACGCCGGGAATTGAGGCGGTCGTTGATAAGCAAAAGGGTATCCAGGAAGATTGTTTTTTAAAACCGGACAGATTGTTGCATGTGTTTTTTTCGAAGGACACTATATTTTCCGAAGAAGAATCTGCGTATTACAGATTTTCTCAGGATGGCACGATCAAGGTTCAAATTCCGGTAACCCGGGAATTAAAAAATGTAAGAATTGATCCGGGGGAGCATCCTTGCGTTTTAAAGGTAGAGAGTTTACGCTTCAATGGCAAGATAATTGATGCGGATAGGTTTGATGGCAACTGGACATTGCGGGCTAAGCAAAAGTTTTTCTTTGATGTGCCGGATCCTCAAATGGTTGTTTGTCTGGAATCTTCAGGTGAGTTAGAGTTACAGTTTCAGATAATGGATGTATTTCAGGGCGTTGCTGAGTTTTTAGGAAAGCAATTGAAATTCAGAGATAAGAAGATAGATGTGTTGAGAAAACAGCTGGAAGAAACGAAAAGGCAGCTGCATGCAATAGAAAATACGAAAACATGGAAAATGCATGAAAAGTGCAGTCGAATATTGACAAAGAAGGGCAAAATAAATGAGTAATATGAAATGGCATATTGAAAGTGTATCCTGTGATTTAAAACGGAAACCACAGCTTGAACTTTCAGGATGGATTATAGAAAAGCAGGGAGAAAAGGTTGATTTTCAGGTTATGGCAGATAATGGTAAACATGTGCCGTTTTTTGTAACTTGGGAAAAACGCCGGGATGTCACGAAAGCGGTTAAAGCCGCCAAAGGGCAGAAGACACCTGGATTTTGCATGCAAATTGATGATATCCGGTCATTGTTTAAAGTGTATCGGGAGTTAAAATTATATGCTGTAACAGAGACAGAGAAAAAGTGTATTTACTCTCGAAAATTTTCAGAGATTTATAAGGATTATAAGGCTGGTACATTAGATTTGTGTATAGATAAAGTGACCCTTCAGGGAAAAAAGGTTATTGTTACCGGTTGGATGTATTCGAAATTGGGGAAGGAGGTTTTCAATGTATGTGACGGGAAAGGAAAACCTGTTAATTATACAATGGAACGGACATCACGGCCGGATGTTTTAGCTGCACTGAAAATAAAAGAAGATAAGATGCTCGGTGTGGAAATTATTTTGAATGTTGATGATATTGATGGCCAACGGTTTTCTATATGTGTAAAGAATAAAGCTACGCAAAAGAAATATAGCGTTAATTTAAGAAAAGTAGCCTTTGATGCAACCCTGCCGGGGAGATGCTGGAATGCTATAGGTCCAAGGCAGCTTTTGTGGAATATGCGATATATTAAGCATCATGGACTTATAGAATTTAAACATGAAATGGGCAAAAAGATTCGCGGCGTCAGCACGGATTATGAAATCTGGCTGAAGAAAAAGCAGCTGAGTGAAGCTGAATTAGAGAGAGAACGGAATGAAAAATTCGAGATCTGTCCCAAATATAGCATTGTTATTCCGCTGTATAACACACCGTTAAATTATCTTGAGGAGTTGATTGAATCTATTGTCGGACAAACTTATGGAAATTTTCAACTCTGTTTAGCCGATGGCAGCACACAGGAAGATGTAGGGGATTTTATTCGGAAAAAGTATGAAGAGGATTCTCGTATCGTTTATAGAAAACTCACGGAAAACAGAGGAATCTCTATGAATACCAATGAAGCGATTGATATGGCAGACGGTGACTTTATTATGCTTTGCGATCATGATGACACCATTGCTTTAAATACGCTTTATGAAATGACAAAGGCGGTGAATGAGAACCCGGAGATTGATGTCATTTATACGGATGAAGATAAAGTGACAATGGATGGAAAGCATTATTTTGAGCCGCATTTTAAACCGGATTTTAATTTGGATTATTTGCGAAGCACAAATTATATATGCCACATTTTTGTTGTAAAGAAAACCATTGTAGATGAAGTAGGAACTCTGCGATCGAAATATGATGGCGCACAGGATTATGATTTCATTTTAAGGTGCTGCGAGAAAGCCAAAGTTATTCATCATATTCCAAAGGTTTTGTACCACTGGCGCAGCCATCCGGCATCGACAGCAGGAAATCCTGAAAGCAAGTTATATGCCTATGAGGCCGGCAGAAAAGCTGTTGAAGCTCATTATAAACGGTTGGGAATTGATGCAGCGGTTGTTATGACAGAGAATTATGGCCATTATCGGACACAGTTTACAATTGAGGGACAGCCGTTGATATCAATTATTATTCCGAATAAAGACCAGATTCGGATGTTGGATAATTGTTTGACATCAATTTATGAAAAAACATCTTATAAAAATTATGAAATTATTATTGTTGAAAATAATAGTACGGAAGAAAAGACTTTTAAGTATTACGAGATGGCAGCAAAACGGCATTCAAATCTCAGAGTTATAACATGGAAAGATGAGTTTAATTATGCTGCAATTAATAATTATGCGGCTCCATATGCTAAAGGAGATTATCTCTTATTATTAAATAATGATGTGGAAGTTATCACTCCAACCTGGCTGGAGGAAATGCTTGGTTATTGCCAGAGGGAGGATGTGGGGGTTGTCGGCGCCCGCCTGATGTATAATGATAATGCTGTTCAGCATGGAGGCGTTATTATAGGCTTGGGAGAATCGCGGACAGCCGGACATATTGTGGGCGATTATCATTATCCGGAGTTGACATATCAGGAGAAGATGCGCTCAGCCCAGGACTTGAGTGCAGTTACAGGGGCTTGCCTGATGACAAAGAAAAGTATTTATCAAGAGTTAGGCGGGTTGGATGAAGAAAAATTCAAAGTTGCATTTAACGATGTGGATTACTGCCTGAGAGTGCGGGAACTCGGTAAACTGGTTGTATACAACGCATATGTTTCTTTATATCACCATGAATCTGTGTCCAGAGGATACGAGCAGAAATCAGGGAATGTGCAGCGTTTTGAGCGAGAAGTTCAGAACTTTAAAGAACGTTGGGGAGCCTTCATTGAGAAGGGAGACCCATATTATAATGAAAATATGACTCTTGACAGTGGTTACTGCACAGTGCGTTTGACATCGAATTGATGGCCGTGAAAGGAAATCTGATGTGAATAAGATAGTTCAATCGTTTTGGAAAGCATTTTTTTATACAAAGCGCGTAGGCTTGCGAGGACTATGCCGCAGGCTGCGGAGAAAATTTCAGCCCAAAATTGTTCAATACGGCCCATGGCTGGAGAAACATGGCGTTAATGAACGGAGGAAATCCCGGAATCGGAGGCAAATGCAGGCTGTTGAACCGATAATAGATGTACTGGTTCTTGGGAATTTTGTGAATGCAGAAAAATTGCGTATGGGTTTAAAAAGGCAAATTTGGCGGCCACGGGGCATGCATACAGATATAAAGTATTGCCGGGGAGAGTATATTCTTCTTGTCTCCGAAGATATTAAATTGGAGGAAGATGCTTTGTGGCAGTTTTATCAGGCGATTGAGAACTATGGGAAGCCGGATATGTTGTATTGTGACCACGATATTAATTATGAAGAACCTGTATTTAAGCCGGATTTTAATTACGATTTATTATTGAGTTACAATTATATTGGCAATGTGATTGCCGTTCGCAGGGATGTTTTGGAAAGAATTTTGGCATTAAAGCAGGAAAAAGTCCCTCTGATTTATGATATCATCCTTCGGATGATAGAACTTGGGGGAGAAGATATTGTGCATATTGCCATGCCGCTCTATCATAGTTTTATAAAAAGAACTGAAGAAAAAACAATAATAAAGAAAATAATAGGTGAGCATTTAGCCAGAATGGGGTATAATGTAACTATATCTGAAGGGGTGGTAAAGGATACATGGCATATTCAATATGAAATGGATAAAGAACCTTTGGTCAGCATCATTATTCCAAATAAAGACCATGCAGATGATTTGAATAAATGTCTGGAGTCTGTTTTTCGACAATCTTATAAAAAATATGAAATTATTGTTGTTGAAAATAATAGTGAAAAAGCGGATACTTTTAAATATTATGAAAGGTTAACGCAGAAATATACGAACGTCAGAGTCCTTTGTTGGACGAAGGCATTTAATTATTCACTGATTAATAATTATGGAGTAAGAGAGGCAAAAGGCGATTATCTATTATTTTTGAATAATGATATTGAATTTACAGGTACAGAGGCTATCCGCGAGATGTTAGGCGTATGCATGCGAAAAGATGTAGGGGTTGTCGGCGCAAAACTATTTTATCCGGATGATTCGATTCAGCATGCGGGAGTTATCGTTGGATATGGAGGCATTGCCGGACACGCATTTCTTGGGGCGCAGGGCTCAGAAGACGGCTATATGAATCGCTTAAAGTGTTGTCAAAATTACAGTGCTGTGACTGCGGCCTGTATGATGGTAAAGCGCGAAGCCTTTTATAAAGTACGAGGCTTTAACGGCAAACTCCAAGTGGCCTTTAATGATGTGGATTTTTGTCTTGAGGTATTGAGCCAGGGATATCGGATTGTTTATACGCCATTTGCGGAAGCTTATCATTATGAGTCTAAAACAAGAGGTATAGAGAATAGTTATAAAAAAATAAAACGTTTTAATCAGGAAGTTGATATGTTCCGGATTAAATGGAAAGATATTATTTCTACAGGAGATTCGGCTTATAATCGGAATTTATCGCTTTATCGATGGGATTTTTCATTAAAATATTAAGGTATTATTGCTAAAGAATATATTTTGGAGGTACATAGTTATGAAGGGAATCATATTGGCCGGGGGCAGCGGCACACGCTTATATCCGTTAACAAAAGTGACATCAAAACAGTTATTACCGATTTATGATAAGCCGATGATTTATTATCCGCTGGCCGTATTAATGCGGGCCGGTATTCGGGAAATTTTGATTATATCCACGCCGGATGACACGCCGAGATTTGAATCTCTTTTAGGTAATGGCCATGAGTTGGGCATAGAGATTTCTTATGCAGTACAGCCAAGTCCGGATGGGCTTGCTCAGGCGTTTATTATCGGAGAAGAGTTTATCGGCAATGATTCGGTTGCGATGATTCTTGGCGATAATATCTTCCATGGACATGGACTGGAAAAACGATTAAAGGCGGCCGCAGCAAAAACGAGTGGGGCGACCGTATTCGGATATTATGTGGATGACCCGGAGCGGTTTGGAATTGTGGAATTCGATGCGGAGGGGAAAGCCATCTCTATTGAGGAAAAACCAGAGCATCCAAAGTCAAATTACTGTGTGACGGGCCTTTATTTTTATGATAACAGGGTGGTTGAATATGCTAAAAGATTAAAACCATCTGCGAGAAATGAGCTGGAAATTACGGATTTGAATCGTATTTATCTGGAAAATGGAGAACTGGAAGTAACTCTTCTTGGGCAGGGCTTTACGTGGCTTGACACGGGTACTCATGAATCGTTGGTGGATGCGACAAATTTTGTGAAAACTGTTGAAACCCATCAGCACCGAAAAATCGCCTGTCTGGAAGAAATTGCTTATTTAAAGGGTTGGATTTCAAAAGAGCAGCTTGAGGAGATTTATGAGATTTATAAGAAAAACCAGTATGGCGCTTATCTGAGAGATGTATTAGATGGAAAGTTTTTGGAAAAAGAGGAGTTGAATTATGAAGGCCATAGAAACTAAGATTCCGGGAGTAAAGATTATAGAGCCGGATTGTTTTGGGGATAACAGAGGCTGGTTTATGGAAACTTATAGTACAGCCAAATATGAAGCAATTGGAATTGACAATGTATTTGTCCAGGATAATCATTCAATGTCTGCCAAAAAGGGGACGCTCCGGGGACTTCATTTCCAGAATGACCCAATGTCCCAGGCAAAACTGGTACGCTGTACACGGGGAACGGTTATTGATGTGGCTGTTGATTTGAGAAAAGGCTCGCCGACTTACAAACAATGGGTGAGTGCGGAACTCAGTGCGGAGAACAAACGACAGTTTTATATTCCGAGAGGTTTTGCTCACGGCTTTTTGACATTGACAGATGATGTAGAATTTGAATATAAAGTAGATAATCTCTATTCAAAAGAACATGACCGGGGAATTCGATATGATGACCCGGAAATTGGTGTGGATTGGGGCGGCTTATTAAAAGGCCTGGATCCGATTTTATCAGAGAAAGATATGAACGGCCCGTTGCTGGTTGACAGTGATGTGAATTTTGTGTATGAAGGAGAAAAATAAACGATGAAAATATTAGTTACCGGCGGCGCCGGATTTATCGGAGGAAATTTTGTCCATTATATGGTGAATAAATACCCGGAGGATATGATTGTCAATTTGGATTTATTAACCTACGCGGGTAATCTTGAAACTTTAAAACCGGTGGAAAACAAACCGAATTATAAGTTTGTCAAAGGGGATATTGCAGACCGGAAGTTTGTTTTTGATTTATTTGAAAAAGAGAAATTTGATGCGGTTGTCAATTTTGCGGCGGAATCCCATGTGGACCGAAGTATTGAGAATCCGGAGATTTTTGTCATTACAAATGTTCTGGGGACGACAACACTCTTGGATGCGTCCAAAGAATTCGGTGTAAAACGTTACCATCAGGTGTCTACGGATGAAGTGTATGGTGATCTGCCGTTAGACCGCCCGGATTTATTCTTTACGGAAACAACACCGCTGCATACATCCAGCCCTTACAGCAGTTCAAAGGCGAGTGCGGATTTATTTGTTTTGGCTTATCATCGTACTTTTGGCCTGCCTGTCACTGTGAGCCGCTGTTCCAATAACTATGGGCCATATCATTTTCCGGAAAAATTAATCCCGTTAATGATATCCAGAGCATTGGCGGATGAGGAACTTCCGGTATACGGGACAGGTGAAAATGTTCGTGACTGGCTGCATGTGGAAGACCATTGTGCGGCGATTGATTTGATTTTAAGAAACGGACGCATTGGAGAGGTTTATAATGTGGGCGGGCATAACGAGCGCACGAATCTTGAAGTCGTGAAAACCATCCTGAAAGCCCTTGATAAACCGGAGAGCTTAATTAAATATGTGAAAGACCGTCCGGGACACGATATGCGGTATGCAATCGATCCAACAAAGCTGGAAACAGAACTTGGATGGAAGCCAAAATACAATTTTGATACGGGAATTGCTCAGACAATTGAATGGTATCTGAATAACAAAGAATGGTGGCAGAATATTATCAGCGGTGAGTACACCAAATATTTTGAAAAAATGTATGGAGACAGATTATGAAAATATTAGTGACAGGCGTCAAAGGACAGCTTGGTTATGATGTGGTTCGCGAGGGCGAAAGCCGTGGACTTGAGATGTTTGGCACAGATGTGGATAATATGGATATCACGGATGCCGGACAGGTAAAACAGGTTATAGAAGATTATAGGCCGGATGCGGTGATTCACTGCGCGGCTTATACGGCAGTGGATGCGGCGGAAGATAATCAGGAATTATGCCGCAAAATTAATGTGGACGGAACCCGGAATATTGCGGAAGTATGTAAGGCTATGGATATTCCGATGATGTATTTTTCAACGGATTACATTTTCGATGGCCAGGGAGAAAATTTCTGGAAGGAAGACGATGAAAAGCAGCCGTTAAATGTCTACGGACAGACAAAATATGAAGGCGAACTGGCCGTGCAGGAGTTGGTTCAGAAGTATTTTATCCTTCGTATTTCATGGGTGTTTGGCGTGAACGGCAATAACTTTATTAAAACAATTTAACACTTTCTTTTATGA
>URND01000008.1 GCA_900549105.1 uncultured Eubacteriales bacterium | reverse complement strand
CGGCCATATCCGCGCCGAATTCTCCTTCGGCGACTGTAAACCCCAGATTGCGGAAAGCCTGAATAAAATCCAGATAAAAGGCTTTGGAAGGTTCCGGCAGACCGGCGTCAATAAAGCTTGGGCGATTCCCCTTTTTTGTGTTGGCAAACAGGGTGAACTGGGAAATAATTAAAAGTTCGCCGTTGACATCTTTTAACCCAAGATTCATTTTTCCTTCCCCATCTTCAAACACGCGAAGCCCGGAAATTTTTTTGACGAGATAATCCATATCTTCTCCCGTATCATCTTTAGCCACGCCGAGCAGAACGACGAAACCGCGGCCGATTTCACCGTGTATCCGGCCGTCAATAGTTACTTTGCCGCGGCTGACCCGCTGTATTACTGCTTTCATATGAATAACTCCTTTGTTTTAACATTATAAATTTAATTGTGAAAGTTACACTCACTGGTTTTATTATATCTGCGAAGCGTATCAGCGTCAAATGAAAGGCGAAAAATGTCAAAAAAGGCAGAAACATTATAGTTGAAGAATCGGCGGGCTATTGGTAAAGTATAATCAGGTATTGCCTTTCGGAAGAAAGGGAGAAAATTATGTTCTGTAAAGTATATAGTGCGCTTTGTTTAGGTATTGAGGGGCGTATTGTCCGTGTGGAGGCAGATATGAGCAGCGGTCTGCCCACATTTCAGATTGTGGGTGAACTTTCGGCCGAGGTTCGTGAGTCCGGCGCGCGGATATGTACGGCGATGAGGAATTCGGGCTTTCCGCTGCCGCCAAAGCGCTATCTGATTAATCTGGCGCCAGCAGATTTTCGTAAATCGGGGACAGGTTTTGATTTGCCTGTGGCCGTAGCACTTCTGAGTTGTGTTGAGGATATTTCACCAAAATTTTTTGAAAACAGTATTTTTATTGGAGAATTGGGTCTGAATGGCAGGCTTGTCCCGGTAAAGGGAATTCTGCCTATGGTCAGCCAGGCAAAAAAAGACGGATTTTGTAATTGCTTTGTACCTGCGGAAAATGCCGAGGAGGCGGCGATTGTATCGGGAATGAGAGTTTTCGGAGCTGCCACGTTGAATGAGGTGGTCCGGCATCTGCGGGGAGAGAAGGAGATACCGGCACAATATTGCAGGGGAACAGAGAAAGTATGCAGAGATAGAAAATATCCCATGGATTTTGGAGATATATGCGGGCAGGAGGCGGCAAAACGCTGCATGGAGATTTGTGCTGCCGGGCATCATCATCTGCTGGTGGTGGGGCCGCCGGGAAGCGGTAAGACGATGATGGCGGAGCGGCTGCCCTATATTTTGCCGGAGATGGCTTTTGAGGAGCAGGTAATTGTGACAAAAATTCACAGCGCTGCCGGACGGCTTAAACCGGGAAGCGGATTGATCACCTGTCGGCCATTCCGAAGTCCCCATCACTCGGTTTCTGATAAGGTATTGATTGGCGGCGGAGCGGTTCCGATACCGGGAGAAATCAGTCTGGCCCACGGAGGAATATTATTTCTGGATGAATTTGCCGAGTTTTCGCGGAGCGCCATCGAGGCTTTGCGGCAGCCTTTGGAGGCGGGAGAGGTCTTTATCCACCGGGTCCGGGGGGATTACTGTTTTCCGGCAAAACCATTGGTGGTGGCAGCTTCAAATCCGTGCCCCTGCGGTTATTATCCGGATAGAAATCGGTGTCGGTGTACGCCGGCCCAGATACAAAAATATATGTCAAAGATAAGCGGGCCGGTGATGGAACGGCTTGATTTATGCGTTTACATCCGCCGGGTGGATTACCGGCATATGAAGGGGCGGACGGCTGCCCTGGACAGCCGACAGATGTATGAGGGCGTTGAGCGGGCATATCAGATACAAAGGGAAAGATTTTCCGGCTGCGGTATTCAGTATAACAGTGAAATGAAGGGGCAGATGCTTGAAAAATATTGTTGTCTGGATGGTGAGAGCCAGCGCTTTTTAGGGAAGATTTATGAGAAGTTTCATCTGTCTGCCAGAATCTATCAGAAGATTTTAAAAGTCGCCCGGACTATCAGCGATTTAGAGGGAAGTTTCAATATTCGGATGGAACATGTGGCGGAAGCTGTCGGCTATCGTTTGCCGGATGAAACCTATGGAGGCAGCCTATGGGATTGACGGAGAGGGAATGTTGGTTCTGGCTCTGCAGCCGTCCATGGCTTGGCGTGCGTTCCATTGATAAACTATTGGGATATTTTAAGACGGCAAAGAATATTTATTATGGAAGAAACACACAATATGCAAAAGTTCAGGGGCTGAAAGAGGCTGTTCGGAAGAAACTTGAGAATCCTGAGGAAAAAGATGAGAGCCAGTTAAAAAGAGATATCCGGCGGCTTGAAATTTTAGGCGGCCGTTTTGCGGGCCGGATTGATGAAGAATATCCTGAGAAACTGAGACATATTTATGATGCGCCCGCCGGACTGTTTTATTATGGTGATTTGCCGGATTCAAAACGGCCTGCGATAGCCATTGTGGGAGCGAGGGAAGCCAGCGGTTATGGCCTGGCTTCGGCCAGATATTTCGCCGGGGCCCTTTCTGAGATGGGGATTGATGTTATCAGCGGTTTGGCCCGGGGCATAGACGGCGAAGCCCACCGCGGCGTGCTGCAGGAAAAAGAAAACGGTGAAGCGGGAAAGGATATAAACAGAGGAAAAACCTGGGGTGTTCTTGGCTGCGGGTTGAATATCTGCTATCCGAGAGAAAACTATGGATTGTTTGAGACGATGAAGTTTCAGGGAGGTATATTAAGCGAATATGGTTTGGATGTAAAGCCGGAGCCGTGGAGATTTCCAATGCGCAATCGAATTATAAGCGGCCTTTCGGATGGAATATTCGTTATTGAGGCGAGGGAGCGGAGCGGGGCTCTCATTACGGCGGAGATGGGATTGGAACAGGGAAAAAATGTATATGCTTTGCCGGGGCGGTTTAATGACTCTTTAAGTCATGGGTGCCTTCGTCTCATTCAAAGCGGGGCAAAGCTGGTTTTTAAGCCGGAGGATATTGCGGAAGATTATGACATTTCCGGGAATTGTCTGGGAAGCGAACAGGGAAAAAGAAAACTTTCACTTGATAATTCAGAACAATTGGTGTATGCTAGTTTAAGTTTAAGCCCAAAAGACGTGGATACCATTTCGGCACAATGTGGTCTGACATTATCGGAGACATGGAAGGTTTTAGTAAATCTTGAGCTGGAGGGATGGATACGTCCAATGGGAAAAAACCTGTATATTCGAAGCATTTAGAGGTGTTTTACAGGTTTTTGACAATAGAGATGAGATAGTGGAGGCGTATTATGGCTAAATATTTGGTTGTTGTGGAATCTCCTGCGAAAGCCAAAACCATTAATAAGTTCCTTGGATCGAATTATCAGGTAGTTGCGTCAAATGGGCATGTGCGTGATTTACCTAAAAGCCAGTTGGGAATTGATGTTGAAAACGATTTTGAACCAAAATATATAACTATTCGCGGAAAAGGCGATATTCTTGCCATGCTCCGCAAGGAAGTAAAAAAAGCGGATAAAGTTTATCTTGCAACGGACCCTGACCGTGAAGGCGAGGCGATTTCGTGGCATTTGGCCCAGGCATTGAAGCTGGAAAAAAAGCAGATACACCGGATTACTTTTAATGAAATCACGAAGGCGGCTGTAAAAAATTCGATTAAACAGGCCCGGGATATCGATATGGATTTGGTGGATGCACAGCAGGCCCGGCGTATATTGGACCGTATGGTTGGTTATAAAATCAGTCCCCTGTTATGGGCAAAGGTGAAGCGGGGATTAAGTGCGGGCCGTGTTCAGTCCGTGGCTCTTCGGATTATCTGTGACAGGGAGCAGGAAATAGACTCTTTTATTCCGGAGGAATATTGGTCGCTGGATGTCCTTTTGAATGTTGAGGGTGAGAAAAAACCTCTGACAGCCCGGTTTTACGGAAAAGATAAAGAGAAGATGGAGATTCGTTCCAAAAAGCAGTTGGATGCGATCATGGCAGATTTGGAGGGACATCCATACAAAATTTATAATATCAAAAATGGTGAGCGGACAAAGAAACCGCCGCTGCCTTTTACAACGAGTACACTGCAGCAGGAAGCGTCAAAGCTGCTGAATTTTTCTACTCAGAAAACTATGCGTATTGCACAGCAGCTATATGAAGGCGTGGATATCAAAGGGAATGGAACTGTTGGTCTGATCACATATCTGCGAACAGATTCTACCCGTATTTCCGAGGAAGCAGATGAGGCTGTGCGTAAGTTTATCGGAAAAGCTTATGGCCCGGAATATGTTATCAGCCAGATGAAGAGCAGTAAAAATAACGGAAAAATTCAGGATGCCCATGAGGCTATCCGTCCATCAAACAGTGAATTGACGCCAACAAAAATTAAAGAGTCTCTGTCGAGAGACCAGTTCCGCCTGTATCAGCTTATTTGGAGCAGGTTTGTCGCCAGCCGGATGGCTGATGCCGTTTATGGGACAACAAATGTAAAGATTGACTGTAATGGCTATATTTTTACGGTGACTGCATCCAAGATTAAATTTGAAGGTTTCCTTTCCGTGTATAAGCACACAGAGGATAAGGCGGAGTCCAATGTGCTTTTAAAGAAATTGACTGAGGAAAGCGTGTTGTCTTTCCATGATTTTGAAGGAAAGCAGCATTTTACCCAGCCGCCGGCCCACTTTACAGAGGCGTCCCTCGTAAAGACGCTGGAAGAACTGGGTATTGGAAGGCCAAGCACTTATGCGCCGACTATTACAACGATTATCGCCCGCCGCTATGTGGCAAAGGAGAATAAAAACCTTTATGTGACGGAGCTTGGCGAAGTTGTAAATCAGATTATGAAAGATGCTTTCCCGAGTATCGTTGATGTTTCTTTTACTGCAAATATGGAATTCCTTTTGGATAAAGTGGAAGAGGGCTGCGTGAATTATAAGACTGTGGTTCGGAATTTCTATCCGGATTTGGAAGAAGCGGTTCAGATTGCAGAAAAGGAACTGGAACAGGTAAAAATCGAGGATGAAGTATCGGATGTTGTCTGCGACCAGTGCGGCCGCCGCATGGTGATTAAATATGGACCGCATGGCAAGTTCCTGGCTTGTCCGGGTTTCCCTGAATGTAAAAACACAAAAACATATTTTGAAAAAATCGGTGTGAGCTGTCCAAAATGCGGCAAGGATATTGTTATCCGTAAGACGCAGAAGGGACGTAAATATTACGGTTGCGAAGATAATCCGGAGTGCGATTTTATGACATGGCAGAGACCTTCCGGCAAAAACTGTCCAAAATGCGGCAATGCATTACTGATAAAAGGGCAAAAACTGGTATGTGCGGATGTGGCCTGCGGATATCGGGAAAACCGGGAATAAAACGGGTCAGATATATGTATCCCCTGTCAGAGTCGAGTCAGGCTCTGCAGGGGATTTTTTGCAGACGATTTTCTTGAACTCAGGAAAATCGTAAAAGCCGGTGCCACGAGTAAACCTGTGTTTAATTTGAGGTACATTTAATATGGAAGAAACGATAACCATCGAGTGTTTGTGGGAAAAAATTAAAGCCTGTGAAGGCGAAACCTTTTATACGGTCAAAGGGCTTCCGTTCACATATACGGTGAAGGGCGGGGAGCTGTTTGCGGAGCGGAAGAAAAAATCGATTACCCGGGCAACTTTTGAGAAAGCTTTTTTGAAGATTCAGGAGCGGCCCGATGAAATTACCGGTCCTAAAAAATTAAACGTTTTTGGAGGACCTTATGTGTGGGCCATATTTATGAAATTCGGCATTGTTGAGAAAAAAACGCTTTAAAAAGACTGCAAAAAGGATGACAGGGGATTGGAATATGCCAAGGATTAAGAAGATGAAGGTTGTATATACATTTCCGTCGACGGTTCAGGCATTGAAGATGGAGCAGTGCTGTAAGCAAAAAGGACTGGATGGACGACTTATTCCGGTGCCAAAGCAGATTTCCGCCGGCTGTGGTATGGCCTGGGCAGCTCTGCCGGAGGCAAGGGCATCTTTGGAAGAGATGATATTGCGGGAGGCCGTTGAAATTGAAGGGGTTTATGAACTTCTGCTATAGATAAATCGGATTGGGGGAATATTAGGTGGAGCAGGAACCCATTGTATTTTGTAAGGGAGGCGGCTGTACGGCGAAGCTTGGACCGGCGGTTTTAAGCCGGGTACTCAGCCGGATACCGAAGGTAAAGGATGAGAATCTTTTAATCGGTTATGACAGCTCGGATGATGCGGCGGTCTACAAATTGACAGAGGATTTGGCGATTGTTCAGACGCTGGATTTTTTTTCGCCGATGGTGGATGACCCATATATTTTTGGACAGGTGGCAGCGGCCAATGCCTTGAGTGATGTTTATGCCATGGGCGGTGAAGTAAAGACCGCGCTAAATATTGTTTGTTTTCCCGAAGCTATGGATTTGAATGTGCTTGGACAGATTTTGTTGGGCGGCAGTGAGAAGGTCCGGGAGGCCGGAGGGGTTCTGGCCGGAGGCCATTCGATTGCAGATTCGGATGTGAAATACGGGCTTTCCGTCACTGGGGTTATCCATCCAGGGAAGATATTTGCAAATAACCGGTGTGAAGCCGGGGATGTTCTCCTGTTGACAAAGCCTTTGGGAACAGGGATTGTCTGCACGGCAAACCGTTTGGGGGCCGCTTCGGAAAGGGCTATGGCTTTGGCTGTAAAATCGATGACTACTCTAAACAAATATGCCTCGGAGATTATTAAAAAATATCGGGTGCATGGCTGCACCGATGTGACCGGGTTTGGATTTCTTGTACATCTGTGCGAGATGCTGACCCACCGGTTCAGCGCGCATATCGACGCTTCGGCGATTCCATATATAGGGGAATGTCCTGAATATGTGGAAGAGTTTTATCTGACAGCAGCCGGACAGAGAAATCGCAATCATGTCGAAAGACAGGTGGAGTTTGTAAATTGCAGTTTTGCGATGGAGGAAATTTTATTTGACGCACAGACATCGGGCGGCTTGCTGGTAAGCATGCCGCCGGAGGATGGCAAGGCCGCCTTAAAAGAGCTGAGGACGCTTGGCCTGCCGTGTAATATTGTAGGCCGTGTGACGGCCAGGGAAGAAAAATCAATTATTGTTGAGGGATAAAAGGAGAGAAAAATGAAACAGTTGGATGAACGCGGAAAACAGTGTCCGATGCCGGTCATCGAAGCAAAGCAGGCATTGGAGAAGGCTGAACCGGGAGAAAAGATAGAAGTTATCGTGGACAATGAAATTGCTGTGCAGAATCTTACAAAAATGGCGAAGCATAAACAGTTAAAATCAATATCCGAAAAGAAGGGTGAGAGAGAATTTTCTGTGGTTATCGAGGCTGGAGAAATGGGACGGAAAGCAGCAGAAACGGCTCCGCTGGAATCAGCCGAAGAAGAGCCGGATGAAGCGGAGACGGAAGTTATTGCCTGTGCGCCGGATGGAAAGGCTAAAGGTTTGGTTATCGTTCTCTCCTCCGATCAGATGGGTTCAGGGGACGAAGTGCTTGGAAAACTGCTTATGAAAGGCTTTGTTTATGCGTTAAGCCATCAGGAGCAGCTCCCTGAGAAAGTACTGATGTACAACAGCGGGGCATTTCTTTCCTGCGAGGGTTCCGATTCGCTGGAGGATTTAAAAGAACTCGAGGCACAGGGGGTCGAGATTTTAACCTGCGGTACATGCCTGAATCATTATCATTTGGAGGATAAACTTCAGGTGGGCGGAGTAACCAATATGTACGATATTACGGAGAGTCTTTTGCAAGCTAAGAGGATTATCCGTCCATAAGTTAAATAAGAGGGAAATAAAATGATTTATCTGGATAGTGCGGCAACCAGCCTGTATCGGCCGCCGGAGGTGGCCCGGGCGGTGAGCTGGGCGCTGATGTCTATGGGGAATTCCTCCCGGGGCGTTCATGAGGCGGCATTGGCTGGGGCGCGGGTGATTTTTGAAACCCGCCGGTTATTAGCGGATTTTTTTCACGCCGATGGTGCGGAACAGGTCGTTTTTACGGCAAATTCAACGGAAAGTCTTAATATGGCTGTCAAGGGCCTTCTTGTGCCGGGAGACCGGGCAATTACAACGGTGATGGAACATAACAGTGTATTGCGGCCTTTATATGAGATGACAGCAAGGGGCGTCCGCCTCGAAATTATAGGAACGGATGACAAGGGGCGGCTGGATATGGCTTCCATGCGTGAGGCGATTTATTCCGGGGCCAAAGCAGTATTTTGCACCCATGCGTCAAATTTGACAGGAAATGTCAATGATATTCGAAAAATCGGCGGATGGTGCAGAGAAGCCGGAGCGCTTTTTGTGTTGGATGCCTCCCAGACTGGGGGAATATTCCCAATCGATATGCAGAAAGACTTTGTGGATGTTTTATGCTTTACCGGGCACAAAAGTCTTATGGGTCCCCAGGGAACCGGGGGACTGTGCGTGCGCAAAGGTATTCAGATACGGCCGCTGGTTACCGGCGGCAGTGGAATAAGAACCTTTGATAAAAGACATCCCCTCCGGATGCCGGAAGCGCTGGAAGCCGGGACTTTAAATGGACATGGGATTGCCGGATTGAAAGCGGCCCTGGAATTTATTCAGGCTGAGGGCGTGGATAAGCTGCGGATGAAAGAGGAGAAACTGGCTCGTGCTTTTTATGAAAGGGTGCGGGATATACCGGGAATTCGGTTTTATGGTGATTATTCGGCTGCGGAACGGGCGCCTATAGTGGCCCTGAATCTGGGGGATGAAGATTCTGCGGAAGTCAGCGACTGGCTGGCTGAGGAATATGGAATATGCACCCGGGCCGGCGGTCACTGCGCGCCGCTGATGCACCGGCGGTTTGGGACAGAGTCCCAGGGGATTGTCCGTTTTAGCTTTTCGAGCTTTAATACGATGGAGGAGATAGAGACAGCGGCGGCGGCTCTCAGGGCTTATTGACAGAAAACCTTCTCACCGCCTATTAAATTTTTCATATCATAAATATAAGCAGGCAGAATTTGACTGTTCGTGGAAAATTTAAAATAAAAGGTGGGAGACCATGATACAATCTTTGAGTTGGGCGGCTTTGGGAACCGGGTTTGCATTTTTAATGACGGTTTCCGGGGCAGCGACAGTATTTTTATTTCAAAAACAGGTGAATGAGGGGCTGCAGAAGATTTTCCTCGGGTTTGCTTCGGGGATTATGATTGCGGCTTCCGTGTGGTCACTGATTATTCCGGCTATTGAGCAGGCGTCGGCCTACGGCGGCCTGCCCTGGGTTCCGGCGGCTCTGGGATTTCTTGGCGGCGGGCTATTTCTTTTGGTGGTTGACGGTTTTTTCGCAAAATATACAAAACAGTCGAACCGGGTCAACTTGCTGGTTTTTGCGGTGACGCTTCACAATATTCCCGAGGGGATGGCGGTAGGGCTGGCCTTTGCTCTGGCGGCACAACATATGGAGCAGGCCGAGTTATATGCGGCTGCCTTTGCGTTGGCCCTTGGCATTGGAATTCAGAATTTCCCGGAGGGGGCCGCCGTGTCGCTTCCGCTGCGCCAGGAGGGGATGTCGTCAAAAAAAGCGTTTTTATATGGCGTTTTTTCTGCGGCTGTGGAGCCACTGTTTGGAATGATGGTAGTTCTTGTTTCGGGGCTGATTCGCCCGGCCATGCCGTGGCTTTTATCCTTTGCGGCGGGGGCTATGATTTATGTTGTTGTTGAGGAATTGATTCCGGAAGCAAATGACTGCGGGCGTTCCCACAGGGGGACAATAGGCAGTATGGCTGGATTTTTAATTATGATGATTTTGGATGTGGCCCTGTCTTTATAAGTGATATGGCGGTTTTTTATAAGTATTTTTAATGGGGAATCTATTGATTTAAAAAATGGATTGCGATAGAATAAGGGCGGGTATTATGCCCGAAGCGGATAATAAATGATTAAAAAACATATGGATGGAAAGAAGAGGTCAGGTTCAAATGAAAAAAATGGAAATGTTGTATGAAGGCAAGGCTAAAAAAGTTTTTACAACGGATGTGGAAGACGTTTTAATCGTTGACTATAAAGATGACGCAACAGCATTTAACGGTGAAAAGAAGGGAACCATCGTCGGCAAAGGCGTGGTAAACAACCGAATGACCAACCATATTTTTAAAATGCTTGAAGAAAAAGGAATTCCAACCCATTTTGTGGAAGAATTGAGTGACAGAGAAACAGCCGTTAAAAAAGTGGAGATTGTTCCGCTGGAAGTTATCGTGCGCAATGTGGCTGCCGGAAGTTTTTCTAAAAAACTGGGAATTGAAGAAGGATTTCGTCTCCTTGCACCAACATTGGAATTTAGCTATAAAAATGATGAATTGGGCGATCCGATGATTAATGATTACTATGCAATCGCCATCGGCGCCGCCACACGGGAAGAAATTGACCGTATCACAGAATTGGTATTTAAGATTAATGAGATTCTTGTTGCCTATTTTGCTGAGAAAAAAATTGATTTAATTGATTTTAAAGTAGAATTCGGACGTTATAAAGGTGAGATTATCCTTGCAGATGAGATTTCACCGGATACATGCCGGTTCTGGGATTCTGAGACTCATGAGAAGCTGGATAAAGACCGTTTCAGAAGAGACCTGGGGCGGGTAGAAGAAGCCTATGAAGAAGTCTACAGAAGACTGGGCTTATAATATGATGAAGCAGAAAGACTCCTGTCAGTTTAAAGAAGAACTTCATGAGGAATGCGGTGTCTTTGGTGCTTATAACACAAAAGGTGAGGATATCGCTTCCTGGGTATATTATGGACTGTTTGCATTGCAGCACCGGGGGCAGGAAAGCTGCGGTATTGCTGTCAGTGAGAACAGAGATATCCGATATTATAAGGATATGGGGCTGGTTAATGAGGTATTTACGCCGGAAAATCTGGATAAAGTCCATGGGGATATTGCCATCGGCCATGTCCGCTATTCAACGGCCGGGAGCAGTGTCCGGGCCAATGCACAGCCATTGGTGACAAAATATATTAAGGGCCAGCTTGCTATTGCCCATAACGGAAATTTAGTAAATGCGGTAGATTTGAGAGAAGAACTTGAGAAAAACGGCGCTATCTTTCAGACGACCATTGATTCAGAGGTTATTGCTTATCTGGTGGCAAAGGAGCGGGTGCATTGCGCTTCCGTTGAGGAAGCTGTGTCCCGGGCGATGCCATATATTAAGGGAGCCTATTCCCTGCTTGTCATGAGTCCGAGGAAATTGATTGCGGCCAGAGACCCTTACGGCTTTAAGCCGCTGTGCATCGGCAAGCGCGATGATACATGGGTGGTGGCTTCCGAAACCTGCGCCCTCGACACGGTCGGCGCGGAATTTATCCGGGATGTGGAGCCGGGAGAAATCATTGTTATTAATGAGGAGGGCCTAACTTCTAATCGAAAATACTGCAATTCTGCCGGTAAATGCGGCAGATGCATCTTTGAATATATTTATTTTGCCCGCCCGGACAGCGTGATTGACGGGGTCAGCGTTTTTAATTCAAGAATTATGGCCGGGAAGATTCTGGCTCAGACCCATCCGGTGGAAGCGGATTTGGTTGTCGGCGTGCCCGAATCGGGAAATGACGCGGCGATGGGGTATGCCCTGGAATCAGGGATTCCGTATGGCCGGGCTTTTGTAAAAAATAATTATGTGGGCCGCACTTTTATTAAGCCGAAGCAGAGTATGCGGGAGCAGAGCGTTAAGATTAAACTGAATGTTTTAAAGGATGCGGTCAGAGGAAAACGGATTGTCATGATTGATGATTCGATTGTCCGCGGAACAACCAGCGGTAACATTGTCCAGATGTTAAAAAATGCAGGGGCGACGGAGGTGCATGTGCGAATCAGTTCTCCGCCGTTTAAATACCCATGCTATTTTGGAACGGATATTCCAAATAGAGACCAACTTATAGCGAACCATTACACAGTGGAAGAGATTGGCGGAATGATGGGCGCCGATTCTCTCGGATATCTGGATTTAAGCCGGATGGGCGAGATGGTCGACGGGCTGGAATATTGCCAGGCCTGCTTTAACGGAGATTATCCGATAGCGCCGCCGACGAGAGATATCCGCGGGGATATGGAATTTTAGCAGGACAGAAATGCCAACTGATAAATAAAGATTTAGGAGGATAAACCATGAATGACAGATACCAGAGTCCGTTGTCGGAACGTTATGCGAGTAAAGAAATGCAGTACATTTTTTCTCCGGATATGAAATTTAAAACATGGAGAAGATTGTGGATTGCATTGGCCGAAACGGAGGCAGAACTTGGTCTGCCGATTTCGGAGGAACAGATTGCCGAGTTAAAGGCTGCGAAGGATGATATCAATTATGACGTGGCAAAGGCCAGAGAAAAGGAAGTCCGTCACGATGTTATGTCCCATGTGTATGCCTATGGTCAGCAGTGTCCGACAGCGAAGGGCATTATCCATTTGGGGGCCACATCCTGTTATGTGGGCGATAATACAGATGTGATCATCATGCGGGAAGCTTTATATCTGGTGCGCAAAAAGCTTTTGAATGTTATCAGTGAACTGGCAAAATTTGCGGATACCTATAAAGAGCTTCCGACACTGGCATTTACTCATTTTCAGCCGGCACAGCCGACAACGGTTGGCAAACGGGCCAGTCTTTGGTTAAATGATCTGGTTATGGATTTATCCGATGTGGATTATATAATTTCCCAGTTAAAGCTGCTTGGTTCCAAAGGAACTACCGGTACTCAGGCCAGCTTCCTGGAATTGTTTGATGGCGACCATGAGAAATGTAAAGAGGCGGACCGCCGCATTGCACAGAAAATGGGCTTTGACGCCTGTTATCCGGTGTCCGGTCAGACCTATTCCAGAAAACTGGATACCCGTGTGCTGAATGTTGTTGCCGGTATTGCGCAGAGCGCCCATAAATTTTCTAATGATATCCGGCTCCTTCAGCATCTGAAAGAGATTGAAGAGCCATTTGAAAAGAGCCAGATTGGTTCTTCCGCTATGGCTTATAAGCGGAATCCGATGCGCAGTGAGCGTATCGCATCCCTTTCCAGATATGTGATGATTGACGTGCTGAATCCGGCCATTACAGCGGCCACCCAGTGGTTTGAGAGAACTCTGGATGATTCGGCAAATAAGCGTCTCAGCGTGCCGGAAGCATTCCTTGCTATTGACGGCGTGCTGGATTTATATATGAATGTGGTTGACGGCCTTGTTGTCTATCCAAAGGTTATCGAGCAGCGTCTTATGAGTGAGCTGCCGTTTATGGCAACGGAAAATATCATGATGGATGCTGTCAAACGGGGCGGAGACCGGCAGGAACTCCATGAACGCATTCGTACCCATTCCATGGAGGCCGGACGGATGGTTAAGGTGGAAGGCAAGCCGAACGATTTGCTGGAGCGCATTGCGTCAGACCCGGCTTTCGGAACAACGATGGAAGAATTACAGTCCATTATGAATCCGAGAAACTTTGTCGGCCGTGCGCCGGAACAGGTGACAGAATTTTTGAATGAAGTGATTCAGCCGATTCTTGATGAGAATAAAGAGGTTCTCGGAATGACGGCGGAGATTAATGTATAATATGGAGAGGTAAGGCATGATTGGTCTATCCATTTTGGATGTTAAAAAATTCATGGCGGGAATCCTCACCGGGTCCATGTTTGATAAGTTTTATCTTAGGGACGGAGAGATTCAGACATTCACAGAATTTCATTTGGGCGGTTATCTAAACCGCCCTTATTTCGATTCGGCGGAATGGGAAGCCTTGGGGGGAAGGGAACTCTGCCTTTGGGCGGAAGTAAAGCCCTTTGCTTTTCAATTGATTAAAGGACATAAGCTTCCGGTCCGCTTTAAATTGGTATTTCAGCTCTCGGATGAAAATACCCGGTGGCTGCTGGATAAATACCGTCTTTCCGCATCGATGGAGGATATCGGCGGTTTGTTTATGAATATTACCTATGAGCATCAAAAATTGGTGTGTACCTCCGGTGTTTCCTATAAGACTTTTATACTGGATAAAACGCTGGAGCAATGCTGGGATGAAACAGTTTGCCAATATTTTAAACAGAATCATATTGCGGTGGAAAGGGTATAGATGAAGAAAAAATTAGCACTCACTTGAAGTGAGTGCTAATTTTTTGTTGACAATTGGGCAAACAGGTATTACAATATGTTTCAGATAAAAATTTAGCGAATATTTTTAAGGAGTGATTTTTATGGCAGAGACAATAAAGGAACAGGGAAGTTTGTCTATCAACAGTGAAAATTTATTTCCAATCATTAAAAAGTGGTTATATTCGGACCACGATATATTTGTCAGAGAATTAGTATCCAATGGCTGCGACGCCATCACTAAATTGAAAAAGCTGGAAATGATGGGCGAATGTGAGATTGCCGAGGATGAAAAACTAAAGGTTGAGATTATTGTCAATTCGGAAGATAAGACGATGATTGTGCGGGATAACGGTATCGGTATGACTGCGGATGAAGTCAAAGAATATATTACCCAGATTGCTTTTTCCGGCGCAACGGATTTCCTGGAGAAATATAAGGATAAGACAAATGAAGACCAGATTATCGGTCATTTCGGTTTGGGCTTTTATTCGGCATTTATGGTTGCCGAGCGCGTAACCATTCAGACCCGTTCTTATAAAAAGGATGCGGAACCTGTTTACTGGGAATGTGACGGAGATTCCGAGTATGCGATGACAAAAGGGGATAAGGAAACCCGCGGTACAGAGATTACATTGTACTTAAATGAGGACAGTCTGGAATTTGCCAATGAATATCGGGCCAGAGAAGTATTGGATAAATACTGTGCATTTATGCCGGTGGAAATTTATATTTCCAAAGAGGGCGGCGAACCGGAAACTCAAAATGTGAAAGAGGAAGAGCTGCTTGACACAGATAAGGTTATCGAGTATTATACTGAGCCGGCCAAAACCGAGGAAAAGGAAAATGAGGACGGAACAAAAGAAGTTATGGAGATTTCTCCGGAACAGAAGATGGCAAAGATTCATCGCCGTCCATTCCTGATCAATGATATTCATCCGCTTTGGGCGAAACATCCAAATGAGTGTACCGATGAAGAGTACAAGGCTTTCTACCGCAAAGTATTTAACGATTATAAAGAGCCATTGTTCTGGATTCATTTGAATATGGATTATCCGTTTAATCTGAAGGGTATTTTATATTTCCCGAAACTCAATCTGGAATATGAAGCCGTTGAGGGAACCATTAAATTATATAATAATCAGGTATTTATCGCAGATAATATCAAAGAAGTCATTCCTGAATTCCTGATGCTCTTAAAGGGCGTTATTGACTGCCCGGATCTGCCGCTGAATGTTTCCCGTTCCGCGCTGCAGAATGATGGATTTGTTCAGAAGATTTCGGATTATATCACTAAGAAGGTGGCAGACAAGCTTTCCGGCATGTGTAAGACTGACCGGGAAAACTATGAGAAATACTGGGATGACATCAGTCCGTTTATCAAATATGGTTACATTAAGGATGAAAAATTCAAAGGCAAGATGAAAGAATATATCCTTTATAAGAACCTGGAAGGCAAATATCTGACTTTGAAGGATTATCTGGAAGCAGCCAAAGAAAAACATGAAAATCAGGTATTTTATGTAACGGATGAAGTTCAGCAGGCCCAGTACATCAATATGTTTAAAGAGCAGGAAATGGATGCCGTACTTCTGAAACATGCCATCGACCAGCCGTTTATCAGTGTTCTGGAGCAGGATGAAGAAAATGTGAAATTCCACCGAATTGATACGGATTTGGCAGATATCTTCAAAGAAGAGGTTAGCGAAGAGGACGGCAAAGTATTGGAAGAGAACACGAAAACTCTGACGGATGTTTTCAAGAAAGCTCTTGGACGGGATAATATTCAGGTGAAAGTTGAAAAACTGAAAAATGTTGAAACGTCTTCAATGATTACGCTGAATGAAGAGAGCCGCCGTATGCAGGATATGATGAAAATGTACGGCATGACAGATATGAGTATGTTTGGCAGCGAAGGCGAGACACTCATTCTGAATGCAAATAACACGCTGGTGCAGTATGTTCTCGGAAATGCAGAGGGAGAGTATACGGATATGATCTGCCAGCAGCTCTATGATTTGGCCCTTCTCAGCCATAAACCGCTGGAAGCTTCCGCCATGACGGCGTTCATCGAACGCAGCAATAAGATTTTGCAGGCTTTAACAAAATAAAATAATCAAAACAAAGGCGGATACTTGACAAAGGCAGTATCCATAGGATAATATAAAAAAGCTGCTATCGACAGACTGGAAATGAGGTTTGCTATGTACGATATTATTCTGGATACGCTGAAGGATGGTATCCGCCTTTTACCTTTTTTATTTGTTACTTACATTGTTATGGAATATATTGAGCATAAGATGAGCGCAGGTACCCGGCGGGTTGTCCAGGCCTCCGGAAGGTTTGGACCGCTTATTGGAAGTATTGCGGGGATTTTTCCTCAATGCGGTTTCTCAGCGGCGGCAGCCAGCCTTTATGCGGGACGGGTAATTACCCGGGGCACTTTGATTGCCATTTTCCTTTCAACATCGGATGAAATGCTTCCGGTATTTATTTCACAGCAGGTGCCGGTGAAGATGATTTTATCTGTGCTTGGGATGAAAGTGATTATCGGTATGGCGGCCGGATTCCTCCTGGATTTGGTTTTTTCACTGGTGAAAAAAGAGCCGCAGCAGGAAATGGATATTCATCATATGTGTGAGCATGACCACTGCCATTGTGAGGACGGGATTATAAAATCGGCCCTGATACATACGGCCCAGATTTTTTCCTTTATCCTTCTTGTTTCATTCATATTAAATTTAGTTATTTCCGGGGTTGGCGAGGAAAGCCTGACAGAGATTATATTAAACCAGCCGTTGATGGGCTCCCTGCTATCCGGAATTGTAGGTCTTATACCAAACTGTGCGGCATCGGTGGTGATTACCCAGTTATATCTGGATGGAGCTATGAGCCTCGGGGCTATGATGTCCGGCCTGCTGGTCGGCGCCGGTGTCGGCCTGATTGTTTTGTATCGAACCAATGATTCTTTAAAAGAAAATTTGAAAATTACGGCAATTTTATATGTCATTGGCGTAGTGGCCGGAATGGCGGTTGATTTCCTTGGAATTACATTATAAAATGGAATTACATTGTAAAATGAAATTATATTATAAAATCGGATGATACTGCGCATGATAGGTATGAGGAGGCTGATGAAGCATGACTATGGGCTGTTTGGGATTTGCCGCAGCGATTTGCGGCGGGGATTTAATTATTAAAGATTATGTAAAAGAAAATGTTGCGGAACGCAGCCGGAAGAGCCTGGCCGGAAACCGGGTAATTCTGACAAAGTATTTTAATAAGGGAGCCATGCTTGGAGCGATGGCTGATAACCCGGAACTGTTGAAAGGCATGACCATCTTCGGTGTGGGAAGTCTGGCCGGAGCGCTGATGATGGTGGCCGGAAAGAAGGGCCATTTTCTCCAGAAAGCCGGACTGTCCATGATGCTTGGCGGTGCGGGAAGCAATGCCTTCGAGCGGATAAAATACGGAAAAGTGACGGATTATATCCGGTTTAATGTGGGAACGCAGAAATTTCGCAACGTTGTCTATAATATGGGCGATTTTGCTGTTTTTGCCGGAACATTATTTTTGATTTTGGGCGAGAGCCTGACGCCTCAGCGATAGAGCGAAAAAAACCGATGAATAAATTGAGACTTCTGATGGAGTCTCTTTTTTTATTCAAATCTTTAGAGTCTATTGACAGGGATTAAATGCGTGAATATAATGTACTTATACAATAAGTACATACAATGTAGGAGGGCCTATGGAAATAATAATCAGCAGCAACACAAGCAAGCCCATCTATGAGCAGATTACGTCTCAAATAAAAGCTATGATTATGAGCGGAAAATTACAAACCGGCGATCCTATTCCGTCAATGCGTTCTTTGGCAAAATCAATCCATGTTAGTGTGATTACTGTTCAAAAAGCTTATGAGGATTTGCAAAGAGATGGGTTTATTGAGACGACGGTAGGACGCGGAAGCTTTGTATCCGCTCAGAATAAAGATTTCTTTCAGGAAGAGCAGCAGCGGCAGGCCGAGGAGCATTTACAACAGGCTGCCGATATAGCAAGAATGAGTGGAATACCGCTTAGTAAAATAATTGAATTGCTGACTATGTTTTACGAAGAGGAGGTTTGAGCATGGAAAATATCTTGCAGATAGAGAAGCTGACAAAAAAATATCCCGGTTTTTGCCTGGACAATATTTCATTTTCAATTCCTAAAGGAACTATTGTTGGCTTGATTGGTGAGAATGGCGCGGGAAAAACCACGACAATAAATCTCATTCTTCATGCTATTGAAAAAGACAGCGGGGCGGTTTCGGTTTTCGGTAAAGACCATCTTGCCTATGAGAAGGAAATAAAACAGAATATTGGCGTTGTGCAGGACGAATGTAATTTACCGCTGATGTTTACTGCTTCTGATATTGAAATTGTTATGAAAAAAATTTACAAAAATTGGGAGCATGAGCAGTACTGGGCGCTTATTAAGAAATTTAATCTCCCGCATAATCAAAAGATTTCTTCCTTTTCTAAAGGAATGAAAATAAAGATGAACTTTGCTATTGCCCTTGCTCACAAATCCAGGCTTCTTTTGGTTGATGAAGCGACGAGCGGGCTTGACCCTGTGATGCGTGATGATGTGCTTGATCTGCTTCTGGAGTTTGTGCAGAACGAAGAAAACAGTATCCTGTTTTCTTCGCATATAACAAGCGATCTATCAAAAATAGCGGATTATATAGCTTTTTTGCATGAAGGTAAACTGCTTTTTTATAAAATAAAAGATGATTTAATTTATCATTATGGGCTTGTACATTGTGGTTATGAGCTATTCAGGCAGTTTGATAAAAACGACATTCTTGCATGGCGCAAACAAGATTATGAATATCAGATTTTAGTTGCGGATAGGGATTCTGTTTCAAGAAAATATAAAGGTTGTGTCATCGACCCGGCAACTATTGACGATATTATGCTTTTATATATCAGAGGTGAAAAATGATCGGCTTAATTACAAAAGATTTCTTAGTGTTTAATCGGAAGTTCAACAAATTTTATAAACTGCTTTGCGCAATCGTTCTTATTGGCGTCATCCTATTGCTTCCTGAAAATAGTGCGATGTACATAGGACTGCTGTTACCGGCTGTCGGTGTTAGCTTTTTGGCGGAGCTTATTAAAGTTGAGGAAAAAAGCGACTGGAAAGATTATTTACCGGCCCTGCCTCTGTTAAGTTACGAGATTGTTTTGAGTCGTTATTTGTTCTGCGGTATTCTTCTTGCCGCATTATCTTTTATCAGTCTTATTTCGTGTATGATTGCACCGCTGATCGGCGGCATTACTTTAATTGAGGCTATGTCATATTTTATTTTGGGCGTATGGTTTGCTGTTCTGATGCTGTCCTTCGGTGTTCCATGCGGATACTTTTTCAAAAATGAGATGTGTACAGGGGCTATGATCGGGGCATGCGTTGTCATAGGGATAATACGCAATACCGGAGCAGACATGCTTCTGTTTAAGCTTGACTCATTTGTTATCTATGCTGTGGTCATCCTGTTTACCATTTTTATGGTATATGCTTCGTATCGGATTTCACTGTGGATTTACACAAAAAGAAGATATGCAAAATAAAAACATAGTAAAATAGGCATACCCTGTTAAAAGATATGCCTGTTTTGCTTTATTACAATTTAATCTGGAAATCCGCGTAAGCGCTGCTTCCATGTTCATGGCCGTCGAGGCCATCCAGTTCTTCCTGCTCGGAAACCCGCAGGCCGATGGTTTTATCGATGACTTTAAAAATGATAATGGCCATAACCACAGTGAAAACGCCGACGGCGGCAACACCGAGGGTTTCGACGCCGATGAACTGGATTCGGCTCATGCCGTATTCTTCAAGAACCGAGGATTTTGCGAATACACCGGTGAGAATCGTTCCAAGCATACCGCAGCCCCAGTGAACGCCGGTGGCGCCGACAGGGTCGTCAATTTTGAGAACCCGGTCAACAAATTCAACAACGAGGACAACCGCAAAGCCGCAGATGACGCCGATGGCGAGAGCGCCGTAGTTGGATACAATATCACAGCCGGCGGTAACGCCAACCAAACCGGCGAGGGCGCCGTTCATGGTCATGGAGATATCGGGTTTTCCATAGCGGACCCAGGTGAAGAAGAGGGCGACTAAGGTTGAGGCAGCAGCAGCCAGATTTGTCGTCATGGCGATATTGCCGAGTTCCGGAGATGCGGCGGTTGTGGAGCCGCAGTTGAATCCAAACCAGCAGAACCAGAGGATAAATGTTCCTAAAGCGCCCAGTGGAAGATTATGTCCGGGAATGGCATTTGGTTTGCCGTCTGCCCGATATTTTCCGATACGAGGTCCGAGGATTGCGGCGCCAATCAGAGCGCACCATCCGCCGACGGAATGTACGGCTGTGGAACCGGCAAAGTCGTGGAAACCGATGGAGGAGAGCCAGCCGCCGCCCCAAATCCAGTGACCGGTAATCGGGTAGATAAAGATACTGATACATGCGCTGTAGGCCAGATAGGCAGAGAATTTCGTGCGCTCAGCCATAGCGCCGGATACGATAGTTGCCGATGTGGCGCAGAACACGGTGTGGAAAATCATAAATACACCGATTGGAAGCGCCAATCCGAGGCCGGACTGGAGAGAAGCCTCCAGGCTGTAAGGGTCAAAGAAACCGGATAAACCGATGATGCCGTTTCCCTGGCCGAACATGAAGCCGAAGCCGATGAGGAAAAAGGCAATGGAGCCGATGACAAAATCCATCATATTTTTCATAACAATGTTTCCGGCATTTTTAGCCCGGGTAAAACCGGTTTCAACCATGGCAAAACCGGCCTGCATAAAGTAGACGAGGCACGCTGCAATCATTGTCCACACGATATCTAATAAATTATATTCCATAATGGGTAGCCTCCTTTAAAAAGCAAATGTAAGTAAATTATTTCAGTCAAAAATTTAAAGAGCGTCTGCACCGCGTTCGCCGGTACGGATTCGAACTGCATCGAGCACATCGTAGATGAAGATTTTGCCGTCGCCATAATTGCCGGTTGTAATTTCTTTAACAACACGGGCAATAATTTTTTCAGCCACCTCATCTGCAACGACGGTTTCCACCTTTACTTTCGGCAGAAGATTGACGGCATAGGCTGTTCCGCGGTACATCTGGGTGTAACCCTTTTGATTGCCGTAACCCATGATGTTGGTTATCATGACACCGCTGGCCTGAGATTCATCAAGGATTGCCTTTAAGTTCTCAAGCTTTTCCGGTTTGATGACCATTTCCAATTTTTTCATATGATTTCCCTCCTTTTGAAAAAGCTGCGGGACAGGGGATTTTATGCCCTGAAACCACAAAAAAAGACGCCTTCGGATGAGTTCTGCTCATCTGAAGACGCCTTCGTCTTAACATGTGTCTAATTATATTCTCAAAATCTGGAAAGTCAATTAAAAATTCACAAAAAATTTATTTTTGGGAAAACCCTACAAACTTTTTTTGAAATTCGAAAAATTTTCAGATAATTTATCAAAACAGGTTTTCCAGTTCGCTGAGGCAACTGTCAAAGACTTTTAAGGCGGCCCTTGTCGGTTCAGTTGTGGTCATATCTATGCCGCAGGATTTTAATAAATCGATACAGTCCATGGAACAGCCGCCGCTCAGGAACCGCTTGTAATCCTCAAGGGCGCCGGGCTCGCCGGAGAGAATACGTTTGCCGAAGGCAATGGCCGCGGAGATACCGGTGGCATATTGATAGACATAAAACGGCGTATAGAAATGAGGAATCCGCGCCCACTCCATGGCAATCTCTTCATCGATAACCATATCCGGTCCAAAATAAAGTTTATTCAAATCTTTATATACTTTGCAGAGAGTATCGCAGGTCAATGCCTCTCCGGCGGCCTCTTTTTCATGGGTGATTTTCTCAAATTCGGCAAACATGGTCTGACGGAAAAGAGTTCCTTTGAACTGGTCCATCAAATGATTTAAGAGATAGGCTTTCTCTTCTTTCGTTTCTGCTTTTTCCAGCAAATAGGAAATAAGCAGATATTCGTTGCAGGTTGAAGCAATCTCCGCTACAAAAATATTATAGTTGGAATTAACGTAGGTCTGACTGGCGTTTGTATAGCAGGAATGGAGAGAATGTCCCATCTCATGGGCCAGAGTGAAGACATTGTCCAGATTCCCCTGATAATTCAGCAAAACATAGGGATGGAAGCCGTAAACACAGGTGGAATAGGCGCCGCTGCGTTTGCCCAGATTTTCATAAATATCAATCCAGCGGTTATTGAAACCTTCCCTCAGAAGCGCCAGATAATCTTCGCCCAGCGGGGCCAGGCCTTTGAGGACGATGTCTTTGGCTTCTTCAAAAGGAATTTCCGGTGAATGGTATTCAATAATCGGCGTGTAAACATCATACATATGCAATTCTTCAACGCCGAGAAGTTTCTTGCGGAGCGCCACATAGCGGTACATGGACGGAAGAAAATGATGCACGGTGTCAATTAGCTGCGTGTATACGGAGGTTGGAATATGATAACTGTCCAGATGAGCCTCCAGAGTGGAAGCATATTTTCTTGCCCGGGTATAAAACAGTTCCTTTTTGACATTGGCGCTGTAGGCTGCGGCCAGAGTGTTTTTATATGAATCATAGGTATGATAGAGGGCCATAAAAGCATCTTTGCGGACTTGCCGGTTCCGGCTTTCCATCAGGGAAATGAAGCGGCCGTGGGTGATTTCAATTTGCCCGCCGCTGCCGTCATCAATGGATGGAAAATGTAAATCGGCGTTGTTGAACATATTGAAAACTGTCTGCGGGCCATAGCTCATATCGGCGCTTAAAGAAAGCAGTTCTTCCTCTGCGGCCGAGAGAGTATGGGCCTTCTGGCGCAGTGTGTCATCAAGAAAATGCCGGTAGTTTTCGAGTTTCGGCTCCTCGGCAAACCAGCTTTCAAGAATCTCCGGTGTAAGGGTGAGAATCTCCGGGGCTTCCCAGGCGATGGAGGAGAAGATATTGGTGTAAAGGCCGAGAGCCTAACTTTTCATAGCCTGGGCGGCTGTATTGGACGTATCCTGATCGGAATACTGGAAGGCATAGCTGTAGAGCCGGTCGGCGACTAAAAGCTGCGCGTCTTTTTCTTCCAGATAGGCATGCAGATCTGCAGCGGAGCGGCTGATTTTTCCGCGGAAGGCCGCAAGCTTTTCTATGTTTGACTCCGCCAGGGAGAGGGCCTCGGAAAAGGCGGCGCTATCGGCGCACAAAGGCGTTAAATCCCAGGTGTTTTCCCGGTTTACTTCGGATCGTTTTGGGTTGTTTTTTGTGTTTATCGTCATAATTTATATTCCTTTCTTTGAGTCTTTGTTAATTTTATCCAAAATCGTATAATATAAGTATAATAATTTATTGTTTTTTTATCAATAATCCATTGATTTTTTTTTATCAATCGTATAAAATGAATGTGACAATTTCATAATGAGAGGAATTACTTATATGAGAGGGAGAAAATTATGAAGAAAAGAACAAGAAAGATTCTTTTAGGCGTAATGACACTTGCAGTAACTGCTGCACTCTGCGCTTGCGGAGGCGGCAAGGGAGACGAGTCTTCTGCAGAGAGTAAGAACTCTTCGGAAACAGCGACCACAGAAGCCGAAAGCACAGCCGAAGGTACAGCCGTTAAAGGCGGCGAAGTTACCGTTGGTATTGCTCAGGATCTGGATAGTCTTGACCCACACAAAATGGTGTATGCAGGAACTAAGGAAGTTTTATTCAATGTCTTTGAAGGCCTTGTAAAGCCGGATAAGAGCGGAGACCTTATACCTGCAGTTGCAAGCGAGTATGAGGTTTCAGAAGATGCGAAAGTTTATACTTTCACATTGAGAGATGGAATCACATTCCACGATGGCACACCAGTCACCGCGGAAGATGTTAAATATTCGATTGAACGTTATGCGGAGATTCAGGGTGAAGGCTCCGCATTTTCTATTATGGAAAGTGTGGAAATCGTTGATGAAAAGACAGTGAAGGTTAATTTAAGCGAAGGAAATTCCGAATTCCTTGCAAACCTGACACTGGCTGTTCTTCCGCAGAGCAACGAAGCAAACTTTGAGACTCAGCCAATCGGAACCGGTCCTTTTAAATTCGTATCTTTTACACCGGGTCAGAGCTTTGTTGTTGAAGCTTATGATGGCTATTGGAATCCGGAACTGCCATATCTTGATAAAGTGACATTTAAGATTGTTGCTGACACAGATACAGCAGTGACAGAACTGCAGGCCGGCACATTGGATGTATGGCAGTATCTGACAGATGATCAGGTTGCCACTCTGACAAGCGGATTTAATATTCTGCAGGGTAATGTAAACTATGTTCAGGCTTTATTCCTGAATAATGATTTCGAGCCATTTAAGGATGTTCGTGTTCGTCAGGCTATGAACTATGCCGTAGATAAGGATGCAATCAATGAAATGCTCTTCGGCGGCAAGAGCCATCTGATTGGAACGAATATGATTCCTGCTTTCTCCAAATATTATAACGAGGAAACAGAAAACGTTTATACAAGAGATGTTGAGAAAGCAAAAGAGCTTTTGACAGAAGCAGGATATCCGGATGGTTTTGATTTGGTTATCCGTGTACCGGATAACTATAAACCGCATGAGAGCACCGCTGAAATCATCGTTGAAAGCCTGAAAGAGGTTGGTATCAACGCAACCATTCAGTTGGATGAATTCTCAAAATGGGTTGAAGAAGCTTACACAAATCGCGAGTTTGAGGCAACAATCGTTGCCGTTGACGGAACCTTATCCCCGGGAAGCTGGCTGGAAAAGAATCCAAGTGATGCGAAAAAGAACTTTACAAACTACAAAAATGAAGAATTTGATGAAACTTATAAAGCAGCATTAGCAACCGTTGATGATGCGGAAAAAGTTGAACTTTACAGAAAATGTCAGATGATTCTGGCAGAGGATGCCGCATCTGTTTATATTCAGGATGCCGCAAACCTGGTAGCCATTAATGAAAAACTGGATGGCTATGTATTCTATCCATGTGCAGCTCAGGATATGTCCGGCGTACATTTTGTAGAATAATCAAAAGCTGAATTAAAGAAGCAATAAAATAGAAGGGGCACGAAATAACCATGAAATACATGATTAAAAAAATAACAACTCTCATTATAACTTTGTTACTTGTATCCGTGGTTACTTTCGTGGCCTTTTCTGTAATTCCGGGCGACCCGGCTCTGGCTAAGCTCGGAACCTATGCCACCCCGGAGCGGGTGGAGGCCCTAAGGGAAGAGATGGGCCTGAACAAATCTCTTCCGGAGAGGTATATTGACTGGCTCCAGGGAGCCCTTCGCGGCGACTTTGGAGAGTCTTATCAGTATGCGGGAAATGCAGTCAGCGACCTTATTAATCAAAGGCTGCAGGTGACAGCACTTCTGGCTGTCATGGCGTTTATTATTATTCTGGTGATTTCAATTCCGCTGGGGATTATATCCGCGCGGAAAGAGGGCACCTGGATTGACGTTTTTATCAATTTATTTACCCAGATAACAATGGCGATACCCGCCTTTTTCCTGGGAATGATTTTAACCTACTTTTTTGGATTGACACTTAAATTTTTCCAGCCGGGAAAATTTGTCATGCCTCAGGAGGATTTTGGGGCATGTATCCGGTATTTGTTCTTCCCGGCCATTGCCATTGCGATTCCTAAAATTGCCATGGTGGTGAAATTTTTAAGAAATTCTGTACTTAGTGAAGTGAAAAAAGACTATGTTCGTACGGCTTACAGCAAAGGAAACCGCACGAAGAAAGTATTATATACCCATGTGTTCCAAAACGCATTGATTCCGGTTATTACCTTTATCGCCATGGTGGCCGCCGAGATTCTGGCCGGCAGTATTGTGGTGGAACAGGTATTCAGTGTGACCGGGATGGGAAGACTTCTGGTAACGGCGATTTCAAACCGGGATTATCCGATTGTCCAGGCGGTCGTCCTCTATATTACATTGATTGTGATTGTTATTAATTTTATTGTAGATATTCTCTATCAGTTTGTTGACCCGAGGGTACGGACAGAATAGGAGCATAAGATGAAACGAAAGAAATGGAACTATAATTTAACCATCGGATTGATTTTGACGACAATTGTTGTCCTGATGGCAGTAATCGGACACTTTTGGACGCCCTACGGGCCGACAGATATGAATTCGATGTTGAAAAATGCTCCGCCGACGCTGGCCCATCCTTTTGGTAATGATAATTTTGGACGGGATATTTTGAGCCGGATTATGAACGGTATGGGAACGACCTGCTTTGTTGCCCTGTGCACGGTAGGAATTGGCGTCGTTTTTGGGACAATCATCGGTTCGATTACCGGATTCTTCGGCGGATGGCTGGATGAGATTGTCATGCGTTTGAATGATGCCCTCAGCGCCTTTCCAAGCGTATTGCTGGCGTTGATTTTTATCAGTCTTCTTGGGACGGGACGGAATAATATCATTTTTGCCCTCGGTATTTTGTTCATTCCGAGTTTCGCCCGTATCGTGCGAAGTGAGATTATCCGCTATAAAGAGCTGGAATTTGTCAAAAGCGCCCAGGTGATGGGGGCCGGAAAATTTCGGATTATTTTCGTTCATATATTGCCGAATGCGCTGGTCAGTATGCTGACTTCCGCAACGGTAGGCTTTAATAATGCTGTGTTGGCTGAGGCCAGCATGAGCTATCTGGGTTTGGGTGTGCAGCCGCCGGAACCAAGTCTTGGTTTGATGCTTGCGGATGCCCAGTCTTTTTTGCAGATTGCACCCTGGTATGCAATCTTTCCGGGACTTACGATTGTCATTATGATTTTAGGCTTCAGCATGATTAGTGAGGGACTGCGCGTATATCAGGCGAGATAGGAGAAAACGATGGGTGAGAAACTTTTAGAAGTAAAAAATTTAACCATTGGATTTCCGGGAGAAACTGGAATACGCAAGGTTGTCGATGATGTGAGCTTTTGTGTCGGCTACGGCGAGATTGTCGGCATTGTCGGCGAATCCGGTTCGGGCAAGAGTATGACCGTGCAGACGATTATGGGACTTAAAAATCGGGATGCCCATATTATGTCCGGCGAGATACTTTTCAATGGCAAAGATTTGCTGAAAATGTCCGATGAAGAACTGTCAAAGATTCAGGGCAATGACATGTCCATGGTTTTTCAGGAGCCGATGACTTCTCTGAATCCGGTGAAGAAAATTGGATGGCAGGTGGCTGAGAGCCTTAAGATTCATACGCCGCTGCCCGATGAAGAAATTCGCGGAAGGGTTGTGGAGATTCTTGCCAATGTGGGGCTGCCGAAACCGGAGGAACTGTGCCGGAAGTATCCCCATCAGCTTTCCGGCGGTATGCGCCAGAGGGTTATGATTGCCATGGCGATGATCTGTTGGCCGAAGCTTTTGATAGCCGATGAGCCGACTACTGCGCTGGATGTGACGGTTCAGGCTCAGATTCTCCAGTTGCTGCGCAAAATCCATATGGAAGCCAATACATCTATTTTATTCATTTCCCATGATTTGAACGTGGTCAAAGAGGTATGTCAGAAAGTCATTGTTATGTATCAGGGAAAAATTGTGGAAACCGGATATACGGAAGAGGTTTTATATCATCCGAAACATGATTATACGAAGCATTTGGTTGCGGCAATTCCGAGAAATAAAGAAGATATCCGAAAAGATGATCTGGTTATGCAGGCCAGGGATTTGAACGTCTTCTATTCGGTGAAAGAGCGGGGCATATTTGGAAAGAGAGAAAACAAACATGTGCTGCAGAATGTCAATTTTTATATACGCCGGGGAGAGATTCTCGGTTTAGTGGGCGAGAGCGGCTGCGGGAAATCCACACTGGCAAAATGCATTGTCGGATTAAATAAAAATTATACAGGAGAGCTGGATATCCGGGAAGAACATCCTCAGCTCGTGTTCCAGGACCCCTACAGCTCGTTGAATCCAATGAAAAAAATCGGCTGGATTCTGGAGGAACCGCTGAAGGTTCATGGAATAAAGGATAAGGCCAAACGGAAAGAACTGGTCAACCAGATGCTTACTCAGGTCGGCCTGGATGCGTCCTATGCCGACAGGTATCCGAATGAACTGTCCGGCGGTCAGCGGCAGCGAATCAGCATCGGCGGAGCTTTGATTTTAAATTCCAAATTTATTGTGGCCGATGAGCCGGTTTCGGCGCTGGATGTGACGGTTCAGTCCCAGGTGCTCAACCTCCTTTTGGATTTGCATCGAACCCATCAGTTGACCTATTTATTCATTTCCCACGACTTAAACATCGTTCGCCATTTCTGCAACCGGGTGATTGTTATGTATCTCGGTGAGATTGTCGAAGAGGCCGAAGTCGAGGAAATCTATGAAGACCCGAAACATCCGTATACACAGCTTTTATTCCATTCCATATTGACGGATGAGCGGCGGCTTCAGAAGATTACAGATGTGGAGCAGAGCCGGGAAGATGCGTCGGCGGATGGCTGTCCGTTCTATCACCGCTGCATGAGCCGGAGCGATATGTGCCGTGAAAAACGGCCCGAACGCATCAACCTCAATCCGGAGGGCCAAAAACCCCATTGGGTGAAGTGCTTTAAATATCAATAGCAGATTTATAGACATGCGTACCTTATCAAGGGATACCTTATCGCGCGAAGCTTGACGAAGCGCGCCCATGCGAAGCATTTGAAATACGGGATGCCCGAAAGGGTATAATTTTAAGCAGGGATGTGCATAATCATGGACATACCCTGCTTTTTAAAAAATAAGAACTAATAATGTCAAAAGCCATTGTTTTTTGAATGATGACTCACTTATATCAATATGAGATTTTGTGATTCAGCAAATTTTTTGACGATTCCGAAAGAAAACAGTAGGCAGATTTTGGCGGTTTTGCGAGCATAGCGTGTGCAGAAATCAATTGTTTGAGCCTGTTAAGGCGAGTTTTGATTTCTGCATACAGATAGGCGGCGCAGTGAAAACGACAAAATCAACGTGTTTTTGCAGGAACGTCAAAGGAAATTTGCTGAACATAAAAAATATGTGATATAAGTGAGTACTCAGATTCGAAACAAGGCTTTTGACAGTGGTATTTTTGAAAAATTCAGGGGAAGAAAATATGAAACGAAATATTAAATTACTTATGGAATATGACGGCGGGCGTTATGACGGCTGGCAGCGCCTCGGAAAGAAGAGCGGTGGAACGACGATTCAGGGAAAACTGGAAGAGGTGCTCTCGAAAATGACCAGTGAGGAAGTGGAGCTGATTGGTTCCGGCCGCACCGATGCCGGGGTACACGCCCGGGGGCAGGTGGCCAATTTTCATACGGACAGCGATATGAAGTGTTGGGAAATGAAGTATTATCTGAACCGCTATCTGCCTCAGGATATTGGAGTCCTCTATGTGTCGGATGTGCCGGAGCGGTTCCATAGCCGCCTCAATGCCAAAGCAAAGCGCTATGTTTATCGGGTGGCCATTGGAGATGTGCCGTCGGTTTTTGACAGAAAGTATACCTGGTACTGCTTTGATAAGCTGGATGTCAGTCTTATGAAGGCCGGAGCGGAACTGATGGTTGGAGAGCATGATTTTAAAGGTTTTTCTTCGGTGAAAAAGAGCAGCAAATCAACGGTGCGTACCGTCCGCCGGATTGATATCGATGTGAAGGAAAGAGAGATAGATTTAATCTTTGAGGGCAATGGTTTTCTCTATAATATGGTGCGTATTATGGCCGGAACTTTAATTGAAATCGGAACCGGGGACAGGGAGCCGGAGACAATTAAAGAAGTCTTTCAGACAAAGAATCGGGAGAAAGCCGGAATGACATTGCCGCCTCAGGGACTGTTCCTGGATGAAGTATTCTATGAGTGATAAAATCCATTAGGAGGCTGGATAGATGGTTAAGATTGAAGGAAAGTCCGTCTTTGGCGGGGTTGCTATTGGACCCATTGGAATTTTAAAGAAAAAAGAGAAAAAGGTGGTCCGCAGCCATGTGGAACAGACAGAGGAAGAGATTAAGCGTTATGAAAAGGCCAGCAAAGAGGCGGAAGCCCAGCTTCAGGCGCTTTATGAGAAGGCTTTGGACGAGGTTGGCGAGGCCAATGCGGACATTTTTCATGTGCATCAGCTGATGTTGTCAGATATGGATTATGTGGAATCGATAACGAATATGATTCGTATGCAGAATGTGAATGCGGAGTATGCCATAGCCATGACCAGCGATAATTTTTCTACATTGTTTGAAATGATGGATGATGACTATATGCGGGCCAGAGCCGCCGATGTAAAGGATGTTTCCAACCGCCTGATTCATATTTTGAGCGGCCAGGGGGACGACCCGCTCCAGAAAGATGCGCCGGTGATTTTGGCGGCGGACGACCTGGCTCCAAGCGAAACTGTCCAGCTCGATAAATCGAAAATTCTTGCTTTTGTGACACGCTATGGTTCGGCCAACTCCCATACGGCGATTCTGGCCCGAACGATGAATATTCCGGCTATTATCGGCGCAGATTTCCCGGAAGACTGCGATGGAAAGACGGCGGTGGTTGACGGGGAAACAGGCTGCCTGTATATTGAGCCGACGCCGGAAATTCTTCATCAGATGGAAGAAAAACAGCGGGAGGAACAAAAGAAACAGGAAATGCTGCAGGCATTGAAGGGCAAAGAGGATGTCACCCTGGGAGGAAAGAAAATCAATCTTTATGCCAATGTGGGAAATGTGTCCGATGTTATGATTGCTTTAAAAAATGATGCTTCCGGTATCGGTTTGTTTCGGAGTGAATTTTTATATCTGGAAAAAGACCACTATCCAACGGAGGAAGAACAGTTTCAGGTGTATAAGACGGTGGCGGAAACCATGGCGGGCAAAAAGGTCATTATACGAACTCTGGACATCGGTGCGGATAAACAGATTGGGTATTTTGATATGGAGCCGGAGGAAAATCCGGCGATGGGCTACCGGGCAATTCGCATTTGCCTTGATAGGGAAGATGTTTTTAAGACACAGCTTCGGGCCCTTTACCGCGCCAGCGCCTATGGCAATATTGCCATTATGTATCCGATGATCATTTCTGTGGATGAGGTTCGAAAAATCAAAAAGATTTCTGCCCAGGTTCGGCAGCAGCTTTCCGATGCGGGCATATCCTTTGGCGAGGTGGAAGAGGGCATTATGATTGAAACGCCGGCCGCCGCCATCATCAGTGATTTGCTGGCGGAGGAAGTCGATTTCTTCAGCATTGGAACCAACGATTTGTCCCAGTATACGCTGGCAATCGACCGGCAGAATCCAAAACTGGATACATTTTTTGACGCACATCATCCGGCGGTGCTCCGACTCCTTCAGATGGTGGCGGACAACGCCCATAAAGCAGGCATCTGGGTCGGCATCTGCGGTGAACTCGGCGCCGATTTATCTTTGACAGAAAGTTTTATCCGAATGGGAATGGATGAACTTTCCGTGTCACCGGCCATGGTCCTGCCGGTGCGTCAGAAAATCCGGGAGACAAATTGATTTTAAATATTCATGCTATGAAAGTTTTGCCAGCCATGGAATGTGGCTGGCAGTTTTCGAACCTTATCACGCGGAGCCTGACGCAGCGCGCCCATGCGGAGCATCTGACATACGGGATGCCCAAAAGGGTATACCTCATCGCGCGAAGCTTGACGCAGCGCGCCCATGCGAAGCATCTGACATACGGGATGCCCGAAAGGGTATGCTTTTATGCCTCCTCATCCAAAAGTTTTTCATACCATTCAATATTAAACCGCATAAAATCCCGTCCATATCGGGCTGCCGCGAGCTGGTAAAGTCCAATATCCCTGAATTCATCAGGAATGTTGACGTTTTCCCCATCTTTGCAGATGATATCCAACGCAGCGTAATGTTCTTTTAGCTGAAAAATATGTTCTTCCAGAATCTTCCGGCGATTTTCTTCTGCCGAGAACCCCATAAAATAGAGTTTTGCCAATTCCGGGTTTTTGCTGCTCTGTATGGACATAGGCGTATTTACCCACTCAAGAAAATGTTGTTTCCCGCTGTCTGTTATCGAATAGATTTTTTTGTATTTTCCATTTTCAACTGTTTCTTCATATTGGATATCGCCGCAGTTCAGCAGCTTTTTTACAGCCGCCTGTATGCTGCCCATGCTGCTGCTGTACATTAAATTCAGACCTTTGGCTATTCTTTCCCGCAATTGATAAATAGTTTTGCTGCTTAAAAGCAAAAGACCAAGGATAATATTGTCCATTTTCCATCCCCCATATATTACTATTAGTAATAAAATTATTATAATGCTTTTGCTTTCTTATGTCAAAAGGAAGATTGTTTATGGGGCTCTAATATAGGTAAAAGCCTGTGGAAGAGTTATAGATATCATGATATAATTGGGGTGTTCAATGAAAGCGATAAATCGGTATTTTCACTACTCTACGTTCCGTAGATAAACGAAACTCTACGCTCCGTGTGTGTTTATCGAATCATTCATCATGTACAATATTGGCAGAAAGGAGGACGCGAATGGATCAAATCAAGATTGGCAAATTCATTGCCGAAACAAGAAAAGCGCAGAGCATGACCCAAAAACAGCTTGCCGATGTACTGTCAATCAGCGATAAGACGATTTCTAAATGGGAATGTGGGAAAGGACTTCCAGAGGTTTCTCTTATGCTGCCGTTATGCGATGTACTTCACATAACTGTTAATGACCTTCTTTCTGGTGCAAAGATTTCCCAAACTGATTATCAAAAGAAAGCGGAGGAAAACATGATGAATTTGATGAAAGAAAATGAAGAAAACAAGAAGAGGATGGCATTAAGTATCATTTGTGGTGTGATAACGATAATTGCGGTTTGTGCGCTCGTTGTTATTGCAGCATACCTTAAAATACCAACGGCTGCGAGAATCGCCTTAATCGCATTTGCAGCTGCAACAGCGGTAACGGGAATAGGAGCAGCGACAATGATTGGAGTCAAGGCGGGCTATTTTGAATGCCCTCATTGTAAAGCACTTTTTGTTCCAACTACGAGCGAATTTGTAAAAGGATACCACACTTTTACAAAACGCAAATTAACATGTCCTGAATGTGGTAAATCTGGAATGTGCAAGCACCGCATTGTCAGATAACGATAATTTCCGGTTTTTCTGTTAAACCCTCTGAAAACGCTGTATTTTCAAGGTATTTCACTCCTACACATGGCGCACCGCCCGAAAAGGAGAGCGTCCGAAACAGGCCCAAACAGTTGCAGGAGCAAGGCAGACAACAGAAACCACGCAAGAAATCCTTTGACAGAGACAGCCGATAGGCGAAGAAAAACCGCCACTATGGTTTTAACCATAATCGGCGGAATACATATATAGATTAAGTTTCCTGTTTTTTTATCACGGTTACTTTCAAGTTTTCTGCTTCTATCAGCGTTTCCTGCTTGCATTTTGGGCAGTAGAGAGGATAGTTTTTAAGAACGGTATCCTCTCTTATTCTTTCACGAGTTTTGTTGCTGCAGACAGGGCAGAGTATCCATTCTGTATTCATACCTATTGCTCCGACCATCCACTTTTATATCCTGCCAGTTGGAGTTTGTGAGAATTTCTGCGTTCACGCCAAAGAAAGCATTCCCTGCCGCTGTATCGCCTTTCAGCCAATACATAAACCAAGCTGTCATATATCCGTCAGCACTGTGGAGCATATCGCCATGGTCAGCATTGACCCGCCTTGCGATTACTTTATCCACGCCACCGGGAATGGTATTGTAGCACTCGTCCAGCCACCACAAAGGGCAGATGCCCTGTGCGCTGCCTTCCGCAAGCTCCCCGACGGTATATTCATAAACATTGCCCGCATCAAAATCCTTTGTTCCTGCGACCATAAAGCAAGGAATGTTGATTTCAGAAGGAGCGCAGCTCCAACCGCCGGCAGATTTATTCAGTTCGCCTGCGTGGTATCTTGAAGTGGTGCTTGCTGTCCAAATTGCCTGATACAGATTTCCGTTTGCCTGCTCTGTTACGGCGTTCATTGCGCCCACACCGCCCTGTGAGTGCCCTGCGATGCCAATATTGTCCGTATCAATTTTGCCATAGAAATCGCTGCTTTTGTCCTCGTTCAAGCCGAGCATAAAATCAAGCGCAGCGGCGGAAGATTCGCCGGTGCGGGAATTTTCGTCCTCATTACCCACAACAATAAAGCCCCACGAAGCCAAATGCCTGAAAACTTCCCTGTACTGCGAAGCCTTGACACCTGTGCCGTTTGCCATGATTACGAGAGGATATGTATCATTGCCTTCTTTCAGCTCAGATGGATACCAAACCTCATATTTCTGCCACGCCTTACCGTCTGCCTTCCATTCAACCGAGGAAACCTCATAAGTGCCAAGCGCTGTATATTTGGTTTCGATTTCACCTTTTGTTTCTGTATATTTCCAATAATTGTCGTTGCGATGGTTCATAATGCCTAAGATAACAAAACAACCGCCTACAAGCAGCACCATGCAAATTAGAATAATCAGTAAAATGATTTTTATCGTTTTTCCCATACAGTGTTCCTCTTATTTCACGGGCAAATACTTATCAAGATATTCTTCTATTTTCTGATAGTATTCATGAAACTCCTTGTTGTCGTTTTGCAAGCCGTGTCCCGAATGCTCAAGAACAATATAATCATGGGGGATATTGTGTGCAGTCAGGGCTTCGTCAAGACGGACGGAAGCCTCAAACGCCTGTATTTTGTCATGCTTGCCGTAAGCCATGAGTGACGGAACGGTGTTATCATTTACCCACAAAAGAGCAGAAATATCCTTCATCGCTTCGTCATATGCAGGAGTGTCAAATAAATCAGCGGTAATTTCTTTTCCGGCCATAACGCTGAACAATCCCGCCGCTGCCTCATTGGTTTCCGCAGTATTTTTATCAAATCCATAACAGCCCCAATCTTCGGGATAGAAGCTGGAAGGACCGACAGCCCCGAACACCATTTTTACAGGAACAGGAGAGGTATCAGCGTCACGATAGGCATACAGCATTGCCAGACAATGCCCTGCCGAACCGCCCGAAATTGCCATTTCATCAATATAATACCCCAGCTTTTCCGCTTCGGCAATCACAACAGGCATACTATTCTTGATTTCCATTGACTGGGAATATACGCTTGCTTCTGGATGAACTTCATCCCGCAAGGTATAGTTAATTCCTGCCGCCACATAGCCTTTAGAGCAAAGCCATTGCAGCATTGCAGTATCGTCTGACTTGTCGCCTGTTGTAAATCCGCCTGCATGTAAATAAACAACCAGTCCGTAATGTTCCTTTGAATTGTCGGCGGGAACATAGAGGTCAAATTTGTTGGATTCCGCTTCTCCATAGGAAATATCCTTATGTACTGTGCCGACAGAATCATTCCAATCAACGGTGTAATCCTTAGCCCATGAGGGCTGCGCCATCTTGCTGGCTGCGCCTATGTCAAGCGCAACAAGAAATGCTGCAATATAAATGAATGACCACATGATCTTCCCTCTTTTCTTCGGTTTTTGCGCCGTATCCACTTGCTTACTCATAGTAAGTTTCCTCCAAATAACGTACCGCCAATCATAAGGTTCATAACCGCCCTTACGGCAAGCCGTCCGAGGACAAATGCGCCAATCATAACCACCAGTAAAATAATGATTCTTTTTTGTGTAAGTGTCATTTCCTTCCCCCCACTCCTTTCTGATTTTTATTGACATCGCCATTAGCATATGCTATCATGATAATACATTTGTTTCAACGATATAATTGTATCGGCAAAAGAGCCTGTTGTCAATAGGAGGGTCAAAAATGAGACAATCGAAGCAAAATGTATCACCGATGAGTAACGAAGGGAGAAATGCTTATGTGATAGAGCATCTCAGAAACGCACTTATCGAATTGCTTTCAGAAAAACCGATGAACGATATTTCCATCAGTGAGTTAGTTGAAACTGCACAGGTTGGCAGAGCGTCTTTTTATCGGAATTATGAACAGAAAGAGGATATTCTCAAAGCGTATATAGACGATTTGTTTCATGAATGGATGAACGAATGGCAGAGGAATGACGGTGCGCCTTTAAGTGAACAACTCCGTATTCTGATTTCTCACTTTGAAAAACATCGTGATTTCTACAAGCTGCTGAACGACAGAGGGCTTATTTATCTGCTGAAAGATGTAATCATCGGTCTTTTCGGACCGAAGCCTGAGTATGAAAAAGTACAGGCATATACCACCGCTTACTTTGCCTATGTTTTATACGGCTGGATTGATGTCTGGTTTCAGAGAGGAATGCGGGAGTCCGCAGATGAAATAGCAGAGATGTTTTATGCCCATGGGCTTTGAAATCTATATATAAAGAAAAAGGGGCAAGCAGGGATTAACTCCTACTTGCTCCTTTTCCCTTATACTATCAGCGTTTTAGTTATATATTAGTTCTGCGTTGACAACTTCCCTTGCCCGATTTTGAATATTATTCATTCTTCTGACCCACTCAATTTGATTTTCCGCTTTCATTTGTTCAGTTATCTCCTCACATTCTGCCATCTGTTTCACCAGCCGAAAAAACATATTTTCCGCCTGTTCGTTGATGTCGGCAAGATAAGTGTTGAGTTTGCCGCTGGTCAGAAGCGTTGTGTAGGTCGCTTTCCTATGCTCTTCCAGGTAGCGTTTGTGCCGCTGTCCCCATATCCCGATAGGCTTTTCTTCTTCGGGTGGTAAGGTAAGGCATGGCAGATAGTAATCTCCTTGCAGTTCGTACCAAAGACCGTTGTTTTCATCATAAATGTACTTGTCCATCTTGAAATCCTCCAGTATAATATATTCGCACATATGCCACAGTTTCCCGATTGCCACTTGATATAAAGGGATAAGGCGGGCACATTGCGATAAATCCTTTATTTTCAAGCGTTTTGGAGGATTTTCTTAAAGCCCTATGAGGGGCAGTAACCACTTATATTGGTATTGGAGGAACCATATTTATGTCAAAGAAAATATTTTTGTTAATTGTGATTTTGGCAGCAATTTGGGCGATTGTTGGAGTGGTTGATTTTAGTAGAGTTCATAGCTTTGAAAAGCCGATATTTTCTATTGGAATCGAAACGGCCGATGATGGAGGTTCTGGGCACTATATTGGTTTAGGCTACTCTTTTGATATAGAGGGAAACTTTATGCCAGAAGATGAATTGCCAGGATTGACAGAATATAGCTTTTATCTGTTTGGATTTAAGGTGACATCAGGGATAAGAGATTGATAACTGCCAGCTCCATGAACTGGAGAAATCGAATTTTTTGGAGGTCTATGAAGGATGGAATTAAGATTTACCGCAAAAATTTTACAAAATGGGGATATGGATGCCGCATATATTGAAGTTCCATATGATATTAAAGCTATATACGGAAAGGGTAGGCTGTTGGTACACGCGACTTTTGATGGTGAGCCTTATGATGGACAAGTGGTTAAAATGGGAACGCCCTGTTATATTATTGGCGTAACGAAAGCTATTCGGAATAAAATATGTAAATCATTTGGAGATGAAATTGCGGTTACGATTAGAGAACGATAAATTAGGCGGATGTATGTTATTTTGAGAAAAGCGGTTTTGTTTATTGCAATGAGTCTTGATGGATATATTGCGGATATTCATGGATGTACAGGCTGGCAACCGTGTCAATTAGTAAATCGTTTGAAGAAGGAAAAAATGAAAAACCTGTACATAAGCCGTTAAATTTTTGGGAACAAGAAAGTGCCGCCGGGCCTTGTTGAATTTTTCCATTATGTGGAAAACCCGGAGCGGCAGGATTGGGAGATTCAAGATGATGAGCGAGTGCGGAAGCTTGCAGGCCAGATTGAAATTAGTTTGTTTAGTTGGAAAACAAAATTTGAGGAGATAATAAAATGGACTTTAGATTAGCGGTTATGCAGGATTTGGCACAACTAAAAGATATGTATAAGCAAATCGTTAAAAATATGGACGCAAATGGTATTCAGATTTGGGACGATATTTATCCTTGTGATTTTTTTGAAGAGGATATAAAAAATAACCGTCTTTATATTTTGCTCAATAATAGTGAAATTATATCGGCGTTTGCTTTGTGTGATAAGAATGCAGGAGAGAAGGCGGTTGAATGGAATGATTATCATGCCAAAGCTATGTATATTGACCGTTTGGGTGTAAATGTAAGATATTCCCAACAAGGAAAAGGAAGTCTGATGATTGACAAGGCAAAAAGAATTGCCAAAACATTAGGCGCTGAATATTTAAGACTTTTTGTAGTAGACATAAATGAGCCTGCGATTCAACTTTATACTAAAAATGATTTTGTAAAAGTTGATGGTGTTTATGACGAAGCCTTCGATGATGGTTTTGAGTTACATGAGTACGGATATGAAATAAAGCTTTAATTAATGCTGCAACTTCCTGTTTATGGAGGTATTTGAATGAAAGCGAAAAGATAATCCGTTTATGGCTTGATATGTGACTGCAACGCAAAGACTTAGATGATATACCCACATTTGCTACTGGAGCATAGCGGTGAAGATATGGAGGATGTATAATGAAAAAAGAACAGTCTTTTGAATCTTTAGCTCTATCAATAAAAGACATAAGTGCGAGGGCAAGCAATGCAGCAAGCGGAGCTATAAATCAGCTTATGACTATGAGAAACTGGTGTATAGGCTATTATATTGTGGAATATGAACAGGATGGAAAAGACAGGGCTGAATACGGAAGTAATTTATTGAAAAATCTGGAAAAAAGAATCAATAAGAAAGGTATGAATTCCACTCTGTTTAAGTGGTGCAGGCAGTTTTATACGATGTATCCACAGATTGGTGCGACGGTGTCGCACTTATTTGAACTACCGGAAATCGAGAAAAGTGCGACAACGGCGCACGAATTTGTCACAAATCCTGAGACACTCATAAATGGACTGTCATTTTCTCATCTCCGGGAAATTATGGTAATAAAAGATCCTTTTGAGCGATTTTTTTATGAGACGGAATGTATGAAATGTGGCTGGAATGTTAGGGAACTTAGGCGTCAGATAAAAACAAACCTTTTCGTGAGAGCTGGAATCAGTAAAAATCCTGAATTGCTGTTAAGACAAACAATAAACACAGACAAGCAATATGCGCTTACCATTAAAGATCCATTTACATTTGAATTTCTTGGATTGGATGCGAAAGAGGCGGTATCCGAATCTGATCTGGAACAGGCACTTATGGATCACCTGCAGGAATTTATATTGGAGCTTGGTGAGGGCTTCTGTTTTGAGGCACGTCAAAAAAGGATTATAATTGATGATAAATACTATTTTATCGACTTAGTTTTTTATAATAGATTACTTCATTGCAATGTAATTATAGAATTAAAAAACGATGAGTTCAGGCATGAAGATTTAGGACAGCTGAATGCCTATGTCGCCTATTATAAAAAGAACGAAATGGTTGAGGGTGACAATCCGCCAGTAGGCATTTTGCTATGTACAGATAAAGGATCTCAGATGGTTGAATATGCGTTATCCGGAATGGATAATCAGTTGTTTGTATCAACTTACATGCTTCATTTACCAAACAAGGCACAACTGGAAGCATTTATGAGAAAAGAATTGGATGAACTGGAAAGAGAAGCATAATAAGTTTATTAAAAAATAATCAGCGCGGCCAATTCATGTTTGGGCGTGAGTTTGCATATAAAAAAATGAATATAAATGATTCATAAGCCATTGTAGAAAGAAAAATCTGCAGTGGTTTTTTTATATGATGAAATGTGGGGGTACTAAAAAGTCCCTGACACATCGTTTCTGGATTGACAAAATAATATTTCCTAATTATAATTTACGTTATATAACGATAATTATAATAAAAAAAGGAGAATGTATATGCCGCCGAAAGCAAAGATTACAAAGGAAATGGTCATCAATGCAGCTTTTGAAGTCGCAAGGGCTGAGGGCGCAGAAAATGTCAATGCACGGACTGTTTCTCAAAAACTCGGCTGTTCTACTCAGCCGGTGATGTACCATTTTGCCAAAATCGAGGATATGAAAAAGGCCGCTTATGCGAAAGCGGATGGTTTTCATACCAAATATCTGATGACTGTTCCGCCGGAAGAGAATGTCCTTTCCGGCATAGGACTGAATTATATTCGTTTTGCAATTGAGGAACCGAATTTGTTTCGTTTTCTGTTTCAATCAGGCTTTGTTGCTGAAAACAGCGTGTCTCAGATGATGGATTCGGAGGCGCTGGAACCTGTCATTTCCGCAATGCAGGGCGCAGCGGCATTAAATATGGAGCAGACCAGGAAAGCCTTTTTAATACTGTCGATGTTTACCCATGGATATGCAAGTCTTATTGCGAATAATGCTTTTGAATATGATGAAGAGACGATGAAGGCCCATTTAGAAATGGCCTTTCGGGGAGCTGTATTGGCTGTACGGGAGGATGGAAAATGAAGAAATTATATGAAAAGAATGATTTGCAGTTTGCTGTTTTGTGGATTGTTTTATACTGTGCTGTGAGTATTCCAATCAGGGGTTCACTGGGAGATGAAAGTCCGGTTATGACAGCGGCGCTGGCGCTGATTGCAGCAGGCCTGTTTGCCTTTGTGAAAAAATTTCATCTCGAAGAAAAATACGGATTGGTTAAATGGCATGGCAGTGCGGGCCGCTATTTGTTTTTTATTCCTATGCTGATTTTGATGACAGGAAATCTCTGGGGCGGCATTAAGTTATCCTATGAGGGCATGGCGCAGGTGTTTGCGGTCATTTCCATGCTTTTGGTTGGATTTATTGAGGAAATGATTTTCAGAGGACTTTTGTTCCGAAGTCTTTTAAATCGGGATTCGGTTCCAGTGGCTGTCAGTATTACAGCGGTGACTTTTGGCATCGGGCATATTGTTAATCTTTTGGCCGGGCAGGGAAATATGGAGACAGTGATTCAGGTCTTCTTTGCGGTTGCCTGGGGCTATTTATTTACTTTTGTTTTTTATAAGTCCGGAAGTTTGTGGGTGTGTATAATTGTTCATGGGATGGTTGACGTTTTCTCAAAATTTGCAGCTCTGAATAATCATTTAGAAAAAATATACGTCGTTTCTACAATTATTATTTCTATCCTGTATTGCGTCTATTTGAGCCGGAAGCCGTCGGCGTTAAAACCGGAGGCTGTGGAAAAGTAATGTTTACGGGTTTTCAAAATTTATTTGCATATTGCTTGACATTTTTTTGAAAAACCAGCAGAATGAAAGGGAAATACAATAATAGAGGTAGAAAGAGGCGATGATTATGAATAAAAGACAACAGGCTATGGAGCTTCTCGAAGTAATCCCGGAAAGCAAACTGGATTATATTATTGCATTTTTGCAGGGGGCAGCGATTCCGGACAGGCCGGTTAGCAGCGAGTCCCGGGAAGAAGAACCTGCTGATTTGCCTGAAGCGGCAAAAGGATTGGAAAAATCTATGAGCGCTTTGTTTGACGGCAATGCCCTGCTGGATGAACAGGATATGCCGGAACTTTCAGGAATGGATGATATTTATGCAGCCCTTGAGGATATGGCCCGGGCAGAAATCAATTTATATCAGACAAAAGGCAAATAAAACCTAGTTGACAAATAGGAAATAGATGCTTATAATACAGATAACACAAAATCATAGTAATTCGATGGGAATATTGGAGGAAATAAAACATGGCAAATATTTATAAAGATGTATTGGATTTGATTGGCAACACGCCGCTGGTGGAAGTGGCGAATATTGAAAAGGCTTTGGGGCTGGAAGCGAGAATTCTTGTGAAATTAGAATATTTTAATCCGGCCGGAAGCGTTAAGGACAGAATTGCAAAGGCGATGATTGAGGATGCGGAGGAAAAAGGTATTTTAAGGGAAGGCTCAGTGATTATTGAGCCGACTTCCGGCAATACGGGCATCGGTCTCGCAGCCATTGCGGCGGTCAAAGGATATCGGATTATTCTGACAATGCCGGAAACAATGAGTGTTGAGCGGAGAAATATCCTGAAAGCTTATGGCGCGGAAATTGTGCTCACCGATGGGGCTAAGGGAATGACAGGCGCTATTGAAAAGGCGGATGAACTTGCAAAGGAGATTCCGAACAGCTTTATTCCGGGACAGTTTGTGAATCCGGCCAATCCGGCAGTTCACAGGGCAACGACGGGCCCTGAAATCTGGAGAGATACTGACGGCAATGTGGACATTTTTATTGCCGGCGTGGGTACAGGCGGCACGCTGACCGGCACGGGTGAATTTCTGAAATCCAAGAATCCGAATGTGAAGGTCGTTGCCCTGGAACCGGCAAGTTCTCCGGTGCTTTCTCAGGGAAAGGGCGGACCTCATAAGATTCAGGGAATCGGTGCGGGCTTTGTGCCGGAGGTATTGAATACAAAAGTGTATGATGAAATCATAACCGTTGAGAATGACGATGCGTTTGCCACAGGCAAGCTGATTGCAAAACATGAAGGCGTTTTGGTGGGGATTTCCTCCGGGGCTGCTTTATATGGCGCGATTCAACTGGCAAAACGGCCGGAAAATAAAGGCAAAACAATTGTAGCTTTACTTCCGGATACGGGTGACAGATATTATTCCACTCCTCTGTTTTCAGAGTAAATAAGATGAGCAGGAGTATTTTATGGACGTTGCGGAAAAACTGATTCGGACGCATGAGCTTTCGCGGGAAGAGTATACAGAGCTTCTGATGCATTGGGAAGATGCAGAACTGGCGGCCCGACTGCGGGAGGAAGCTGTGAAGATTCGTGTCCGATATTATGGAGATAAAGTATATACGCGGGGCTTGATTGAATTTACGAATTATTGTAAAAATAATTGTTATTATTGCGGAATCCGCCGTGGAAACAGCCATGCCGAGCGGTATCGGCTGAGCCGGGAAGAAATTCTGGACTGCTGTGAAAACGGCTATGCCCTGGGATTTCGGACTTTTGTGCTGCAGGGCGGCGAGGACCCTTATTATACGGATGAGCGGATGGCGGAAATTATCCGATCCATTCGCCGGGCTTATCCTGACTGTGCGATTACCCTTTCCATCGGGGAAAAATCCTATGAAAGTTATAAAATATTTAAAGAGGCGGGAGCAAACCGTTATCTTCTTCGGCATGAAACAGCCAGCGACGAGCTTTACCGCCAACTTCATCCGGCAGAAATGCTGCTTTCCCATCGGAAACAGTGTCTCTATGATTTAAAGTCCCTCGGATATCAGGTGGGAGCCGGATTTATGGTCGGCTCTCCGGGGCAGAAGATAGAACATCTGGCGGAGGATTTGGTTTTTCTGAAAGAACTTCAGCCCCAGATGGTGGGCATTGGGCCGTTTATTCCCCATCATGAGACAAAATTTGCCAACGAACCCGCCGGAAGTGTGGAACTGACACTGTTTCTTCTGTCAGTGATTCGGATTCTTCTCCCGAAGGTGTTGCTTCCGGCCACCACAGCTCTCGGGACAATGGACCCGAGGGGACGTGAAAAAGGGCTGGAGGCCGGGGCCAATGTGGTGATGCCAAACCTTTCCCCGGTAAAAAACCGGAAACAGTATGATCTGTACGATAATAAAATATGTACCGGTGAGGAAGCGGCGGAGTGCCGGGGCTGCCTGGAGCAGAGGGTGGCTTCCGTGGGTTACCATCTGGCGGCGGAGCGGGGCGATGCGCTGAGGTAGAATTTTTCACAGATTCGTGGTATAATCATTTTATATCTGGCAGATAAGTCAAGATTTACAGTTGTATGCTATAGTCACGCTGCAAAACACTGGTTATGATGAAAAATGTATTTGTTGAGTATAGAAGGGATGCTGTATGATGGGGAATGAAGCAATTTTAATGAATGATGAGCGTTATACCATTTTCAAATATGGAAGCTACGTAATCCGGTTTAAGGCCCCGTATTCATTGGAAAGATATACACAGGTAAAAGAATGGAATCACGGGTATTTAGTAGTTATGGCAAAATATAGCCATAATGAAGAAGAGGAAGAAGAGTATATAGATTTGGCCCCTATTTTGGAAGGACTTTATTTTGATGCAGATAGCTTTTTAGAGCCAATAGAGAAAGTGAGGATTTCCTATGATTGACGTAATGGAAGTAGCTGATAAGGCGGATATGATTATTAATGGCTATGCATTTACAAAAGAGCCTGATTTTATTAAGGTTTTGAATTTAAATAACCCAGAAAATGCAGGAATTTTCCATTGACAATACTTTGCAACTGCATTATAATAAACTCAAATTAAAACCGATGAGCAAGAGTAGTAGCTTTGATGATATATTCCCAGAGAGTTGCGGATGGGTGGAACCGTGATATATGAGTGAGAGTGAATGGACTTGTGAGGGCAAACCGAAATCTGTATGTATGGATTTATTCAGATGGTAGGGGCGACGGTAATCCGGCCGTTATATCGGAGCATGTATGATGGTACATGGCTGAGTGCATTCTTTAAGAGGATGAATATAGGTGGCACCGCAGGAGAATTAAACCTGTCCTATAAGTTTTATAGGGCAGGATTTTTTTGTGGGGCAGAAATTTTGCTCCATAGGAACATGATGTCATAGAGGACAGAAAGGAAGGTAAGAAAATGACAGAGAAACAGCAAATCCCTTACAAAATTTATCTTGAAGAAAGTGAGATGCCAAAACAGTGGTACAATGTTCGGGCAGATATGAAAAATAAACCGGCTCCTCTTTTAAATCCGGGCACATTACAGCCGATGACGGCGGAAGAACTTGGCGTTGTATTTTGTGATGAACTTGTAAAACAGGAGTTGGATGACACAACAGCCTATTTTGATATTCCGCAGGAGATTCTTGACTTTTATAAAATGTATCGTCCGTCGCCGCTGGTTCGGGCTTACTGTCTGGAGAAAGAGCTGGATACACCGGCAAAGATTTATTATAAATTTGAGGGAAATAATACCTCCGGAAGCCATAAGCTGAATTCGGCTATCGCTCAGGCTTATTATGCGAAGCAGCAGGGCTTAAAAGGCGTGACTACAGAAACCGGCGCCGGACAGTGGGGAACAGCTCTGTCTATGGCCTGCGCTTATCTGGGCCTGGACTGTAAAGTATATATGGTAAAATGTTCTTATGAGCAGAAACCGTTCCGCCGTGAAGTTATGCGGACTTACGGCGCTAATGTAACGCCGTCCCCATCCGAGACAACAAATGTGGGCCGTAAGATTCTTGCGGAACATCCGGGAACAACGGGAAGTTTGGGCTGCGCCATTTCCGAAGCAGTGGAGGACGCAACAAGCCATGAAGGTTATCGATATGTTCTCGGTTCGGTTTTGAATCAGGTGCTTCTGCATCAGTCGGTTATCGGTTTGGAGACAAAGGCTGCCCTGGATAAATATGGTATTCAGCCGGATATTATCATCGGCTGCGCCGGCGGCGGCTCCAATCTGGGCGGTTTGATTTCTCCGTTTATGGGTGAAAAGCTGAGAGGTGAGAAGGATTACCGGTTTATCGCTGTGGAACCGGCAAGCTGCCCGAGCTTTACCCGCGGCAGATTTGCCTATGATTTCTGTGACACGGGAATGGTTTGTCCGCTGGCGAAAATGTACACTCTGGGCAGCGGCTTTATTCCGTCCGCAAATCATGCCGGCGGCTTGAGATATCATGGAATGAGTTCTACGCTTTCCCAGTTGTATCATGATAAATTAATGGAAGCCGTTTCTGTTGAGCAGACATCCGTATTTGAAGCTGCTGTCAAATTTGCGCGGATTGAAGGTATTCTTCCGGCGCCGGAAAGCAGTCATGCTATCAAGGTGGCTATCGACGAGGCTATGAAATGTAAAGAAACAGGCGAAGAAAAGACCATTGTATTCGGGCTCACAGGCACAGGATATTTTGATTTGGTAGCCTATGAAAGATTCAACAATGGTGAAATGAGCGACTATATTCCAACAGATGAGGATCTGGCTGTTGGTTTTGCCGGACTTCCAAAGGTTGAATGAGAATCTATTTAAAGAAGCCGCTGCATCTGCGATTTATAAAACCGTTGATGCAGCGGTTTAGTTTTGCGCGTTTATTTTGCGTGTTCAGTGGTAAATTTTGTTGACTTTAGTCGGGCGTTATGCTACCATAAATACGTATTTTTTGACAAAGAAGCAAAATAACGATTCATTCAAAACGGAGGTATGAAAAAATGAAATTGAAAAAGTTTCTTGCACTTGCTCTGTCCGTAACAACGGTATTGTCCATGAGTGTACTCACAGGATGCTCTTCTAAAGAAGATTCATCTGCAAAAGAGACAAAAGCTGAGACAACAGCCGAGACAGGAGCTGATGGAGAAGAGACAACAGGCGCAAAGGCGGATATGGCAGATATTAAGGTTGGCTTTATCTTCCTTCATGATGAGAATTCTACTTATGATAAGAACTTCATCGATGCTGCCAATGCTGCAAAGGAAGCCCTTGGTCTTTCTGATGAGCAGGTTATCTTTAAAACCAATATTCCTGAGAGCAGTGAATGTTATGAAGCTGCAGCCGATTTGGCTGACCGCGGCTGCAACCTCGTGTTTGCCGACAGCTTTGGACATGAACAGTACATTGCACAGGCAGCAGCAGAATTCCCGGAAGTGCAGTTCTGCCATGCAACAGGAACAACCGCTCATACAGCAGGTTTGGATAACTTCCACAATGCTTTTGCATCTATCTACGAAGGCCGTTACCTCGCAGGCGTTGCTGCAGGCATGAAATTAAATGAAATGATTGCCAACGGTGAATTTACAGAAGAAGAAGCAAAAATGGGTTATGTTGGCGCTTACACATATGCTGAGGTTATTTCCGGATACACATCCTTCTATCTTGGCGCTAAATCCGTATGCCCAACCGTTACAATGGATGTACAGTTTACAGGAAGCTGGTATGATGAGACTGCTGAGAAAGAAGCAGCAAACACTCTGATCAGCCGCGGATGTAAATTAATCAGCCAGCATGCAGACTCCATGGGCGCACCGACAGCCTGTGAAACCGCTGGTGTTCCAAATGTATCCTACAACGGAAGTACAGTAGCAGCCTGCCCGAATACATTTATCATATCTTCGAAGATTGACTGGGAACCATATTTTGAGTACATTGTAAACTGCGTAGCTAACGGCGAAGCAATCGAAGCTGACTGGTGTGCAGGATTTGAAGAAGGCTCCGTTGCATTATCTGAAATCAATGAGAAAGCGGCAGCAGAAGGCACAGCAGAAGCTCTTGAAGAAGTAAAAGCAAAATTAATTTCCGGTGAAGTACATGTATTTGATACATCAACATTTACAGTAGATGGAAAGAATATAGATTCCTATATGGCTGATGTTGACACAGATGCAGATTATACACCAGATACAGAAGTAGTTTCCGATGGATATTTCCATGAGTCCGAAATGCGGTCCGCACCGTACTTCGACCTTCGTATCGACGGAATTACAACTCTGAATGAGATGTTCTAATTTGAAATTTCATCCAACCGGGCGGGGCATAAGCTGTCCCGCCCTTATGTTTTTTATGGTATACAGGAGGAATTATGGAGGAACAAAAAAGCGCGGCTATTGAATTGCGCAACATAACGAAAACCTTCGGAAAGGTTGTTGCGAATAAAAACATAAGTCTCCGTGTGAACCGCGGCGAAATCCTTTCCATACTCGGAGAAAACGGCAGCGGTAAGACAACCCTGATGAATATGATTTCAGGTATTTATTTCCCGGATGAAGGACAGATTTTTATTGACGGCAAGGAAGCGGTCATCGCTTCTCCGAAGGATGCTTTTGATTATAAAATCGGCATGATTCATCAGCATTTTAAACTGGTGGATATTTTTTCGGCTGCAGAGAATATTGTACTCGGATTTGAGGAAGAGAGCGGTTATAATATCCGCCGTTCAGCCGAAAGGATTCTTGCAATCAGCGAGCAGTATGGTTTTCATTTGGACCCGATGAAAAAAATATATGATATGTCTGTTTCTGAAAAGCAGATGGTGGAAATAATTAAAGTATTGTACCGGGGAGCAGATATTCTGATTCTGGATGAGCCGACGGCGGTATTGACTCCGCAGGAAACCCAGAATCTGTTTGAAATATTGCGCCGCATGCGTGCAGACGGCAAGGCGATTGTCATTATTACCCACAAGCTCCACGAGGTGCTTTCCCTGTCGGACCGGGTATCTGTTTTGAGAAAAGGCGAATATATCGGCACGGTAATGACGGCGGAAACAAATGAAGCCCAGCTTACTGAAATGATGGTCGGCAAAAAAGTTTCATTAAATATCGAACGCAGTCAGCCGGTGAATCCGGTGAAACGTTTGGAAGTACGCAATGTCAACTGCAGGGAACATGGCGTGCAGATTTTAAAAGATGTGTCCTTTGAGGTAAATTCCGGGGAAATTCTCGGCATTGCCGGTATCGCGGGAAGCGGCCAGAGGGAATTGCTGGAAGCCATCGCCGGACTTCAGGGGATTCAAAACGGTGAAATTTTTTATTACGATCCGAAAAACGGTGAAAAATGTAATTTGAGAGATAAGACGCCTCTGCAGATTCGGGATATGGGCGTGCGTCTCTCCTTTGTTCCGGAGGACCGTCTCGGCATGGGTCTTGTGGGCAATATGGATATTACGGATAATATGATGCTTCGGAGTTATCGCAGCGGCAAATCGGTGTTTGTCAAGCGTAAACCGCCGAAGGATCTGGCGGAACAGATTATTGAGCAGTTGGGCGTTGTAACGCCGAGCGTCAGCACGCCGGTGCGCCGGCTGTCGGGAGGTAATGTACAGAAAGTCCTTGTTGGACGGGAGATTGCGGCATCGCCGACGGTACTGATGGCAGCTTACCCGGTTCGCGGACTGGACATTAATTCCTCCTATCTTATTTACAATCTGTTAAATCAGCAGAAAAAGGCAGGAGTTGCCGTGATTTTTGTCGGGGAGGATTTGGATGTGTTATTGGAACTCTGTGACCGTATTATGGTTATTGGTTCCGGCAGAATCACGGGAATTGTTGATGGACGGACAGCAACAAAAGAACAGATTGGTTTACTGATGACAAAAACAGATGGAGGGAAAACGCATGAACAGTAAAAAGAAACATGAGCCGAAGTTTCATATTGCCAAGCGGGATGACCTCGTGTGGTGGAAATCCTGGCTGATTCGTATTTGTGCGGTTGCGGTGGCCCTGATTGTATGTGCATTGGTGACGGTGGTTCTTACAGGGGAAAACCCAATCAGTGTTTATGTGAAGATGTTTGACGGCGCTTTTGGAACAAAGCGGAGAACATGGAGTCTGGTTCAGAATATTGCCATGCTTTTGTGCGTATCTCTGGCTGTAACTCCGGCATTTAAAATGCGGTTTTGGAATATCGGCGCTGAGGGCCAGGTGCTGGTTGGCGGTCTTGCCACGGCGGCCTGCATGATTTTGTTCGGCAATAAGCTGCCGAGCGTTGCCCTGTATGCTCTGATGATTGTCACCAGTTGTCTGGCCGGTGCAGTCTGGGCTGTGATTCCGGCATTTTTCAGGGCAAACTGGAAAACAAATGAGACCTTGTTCACATTGATGATGAACTACATTGCCATCCAGTTGGTATCCTATTTCACCTATATATGGTCGGTTCCTAAGGGCTCCGGGCAGATTGGCGTTATTAATCAATCTACCCGCAGCGGATGGATGCCTTCTCTCGGCGGTTATGATTATCTGCTGAATATTCTTGTTGTGGCGGCTCTGACGATATTTATGTATGTCTATCTGCGCAGCAGTAAGCAAGGTTATGAAATATCCGTTGTCGGCGAGAGTGAAAATACAGCCCGGTATGTGGGAATTAACGTAAAGAAGGTTATTATCCGTACAATGATTCTCTCCGGTATGATTTGCGGTATCGCCGGACTTTTGTTGGTCAGCGGAACGGATCATACGATTACAAGAGATACGGCGGCCGGCCGTGGATTTACAGCCATTATGGTTTCCTGGCTTGCGAAATTTAATCCGCTGTATATGATTCTGACCTCCTTCCTCATTGTATTTCTGCAGAAAGGCGCCATCGAGATATCGACAACCTTTGGGCTGAACAGTTCTTTTGCAGATATCCTTACAGGTATTATCATTTTCTTTATTATCGGAAGTGAGTTTTTTATAAACTATACAATTAAAGTTCACAGTTCTAAGAAAGGGGAGAAGAAATCATGATTGCATCCTTTATTCAACGTGCCGTTGTTCAGGGAATTCCGCTTCTGTTTGGTTCCACCGGAGAAATCATTACTGAAAAATCCGGAAATCTGAACCTGGGTATTCCGGGAATCATGTATGTGGGCGGTATCAGCGGCGTTATCGGGGCATTTATGTATGAACAGTCGGTGGCGGACCCTTCAGCAATGAATCCGTTTCTGGCGGTCATCATTCCCCTTTTGACCTGTATGCTCGGTTCCCTCTGCATGGGACTGATATATTCCCTTCTGACAGTAACCCTTCGGGCCAATCAGAATGTGACGGGTCTTGCGCTGACGACCTTTGGTACAGGCTTCGGCAACTTTTTCGGCGGTTCATTGATCAAACTCGTAAAAAGTGATATGCCGTCCATCAGTTTGACGGCCACAAGTAATTTCTTTCGGAAAACCCTGCCTTTTGCAGGGGAGTTCGGGCCTGTGGGCCAGGTATTGTTTTCCTACAGTTTTTTGGCCTATGTGGCAATCGTGTTGGCGCTGATTACCTCTTTTGTTTTGAGCAGAACCCGGGTGGGGCTCCACCTCAGAGCTGTAGGTGAAAATCCGGCGACGGCGGATGCGGCGGGAATCAACGTAAACCGCTATAAATATGTGGCAACCTGCATCGGCAGTGTTATTGCCGGCCTGGGCGGTTTGTACTATGTTATGGACTATGCCTGCGGCGTGTGGTCCAATGACGGTTTTGGAGACCGGGGCTGGCTCGCCATTGCCCTCGTTATCTTTGCCCTTTGGCGGCCAAACCTGAGTATTTTGGGCTCCATCTTATTCGGCGGTCTTTTCATCGTCTACAACTATATTCCGAATCTTGGAATGAGCGACCAGGAATTGTTTAAGATGCTCCCATATGCAGTCACCATCATCGTGCTGATTCTTATCAGTATCCGGGAAAGCCGGGAGACTCAGCCTCCGGCTCATTTGGGCGTGTCCTATTTCCGGGAGGAAAGATAGAATAATAACTTGCATAAAGTTCAAAAAAATAGTAAAATAGTACCATGATATTTATGGAGTGATTAGAGCGGAAATATCCCTGACAAAAGTGTCGGAACATATTTCCGCTTTTTTCAAAACAGGTGCGTGAGGCGGGAAAATTCATGAGTGATGAATCAACCATTTTAAGTGTCGGAATTGATATCGGAACTTCCACAACCCAGGTTATTTTCAGCCGGCTGACCTTTAAAAATTCAGCCGGATATTTTGCTGTGCCTCATATTGCTATTGTGAATAAAGATGTGGTTTATAAAAGCGACATTTATATGACGCCGCTGCGGAATCAATATAGGATTGACGGGGAAAAGGTTCGGGATATTGTGGCCGAAGAATTTCGAAAATCGGGCTTTACCCCGGCGGATACCCAAACGGGAGCAGTCATTATCACCGGTGAGTCGGCGAGAAAAGAAAATTCGGAGATTGTGCTCCGGGAGCTCAGCAATTTTGCCGGTGAGTTTGTTGTGTCAACAGCGGGGCCGGATTTGGAGGCGATTATCGCCGGAAAGGGCAGCGGGGCCCGGCAG
>URND01000007.1 GCA_900549105.1 uncultured Eubacteriales bacterium | reverse complement strand
GGCGGCGGCCAGAGGCGTTTCGCCGCCGTTTTTAAAGGGTACATAGGTCAAAAAACACTCATCGATGCTGTAGGGCCGGATGTCCGGCGAATAATTTTCCAGAAGATTCAGCATTTGATGGCTGCATTCTCGATAATATGTATGGTCGGGCTGGACGATGCGCAGCGTCGGACATTTTTTCAGGGCATCCGTAATCGGTTCGCCGGTGGTGACCTGAAATTGCTTGGCCGGAATGGATTTGGCGAGAATAACGCCCCGGCGCTTGGATATATCTCCGCCGATGGCGGACGGAATTGTCCTTATATCTACTTTTTCACCTTCGGCGAGAAGCCGAATGGCCGTCCAGCTTAAAAATGCAGAATTGACATCAATGTGAAAAATGACAGTTTTCATGGAAAATCTCCTTAAAAATTTCTTAAATTTATTATATCCAAAGATGTCTGCCGGGTCAACGGCTGCCAAAACAGTTGAGAATCTCAGGGGATGATGGTACAATAAATCCGTGTGGGTAAAAAGGAGGATGCACGAATGGCAGATAATATTATTTTGATCGGAATGCCGGGCGCAGGCAAAAGCACGGTGGGCGTTGTCCTGGCGAAGGTTTTAGGATATGATTTTATAGACTCGGATTTGCTGATTCAGGCGGAAACGGGAAAACGATTGTTTGAAATTATCAATGCAGAGGGCATTGACGGTTTTCTGGAGATTGAAAACCGGGTGAATTCCCGGATTCAGGTTTATCATACGGTCATTGCGACCGGAGGCAGCGTGGTTTACGGGCCGGAAGCGATGGAACATTTGAAATCCATCGGCACGGTTGTCTATATCCAGGCCTCCTATGAAATTCTTGAAAAACGGCTTGGAAACCTTTTAAAACGCGGGGTTGCCATACGCCATGGCAGTACGCTGAAGGATTTATATAATGAACGGGCGCCGCTGTATGAAAAATATGCGGATATTACCGTGGATGAAGATAACAAAGGAATTCGAGAGGTTGTTGAAACCATTGAACAGATGTTAGGGGATTGAGCAGGAAGACAATATGAGAGGTAAGACTAAAATTTGGATTCATAAAAATATCTGGTATATTCTGGCATTTATTATCCCGTTTGTGGCGGCCGTGACGGCTTTTATATGTCAGGGAATGTGGCCTTTTGGTGACAGGGGAATTTCCATTATTGACTCCTATCATCAGTATGTGCCTTTCTTTTCGGAGCTGCAGTATAAATGGCGCCACTTCGACAGCCTGCTTTATAGCTGGAATGGCGGCCTTGGAATGAATTTCTGGGCAGTTGCGGCCTACTACCTGGCAAGCCCTCTGAATCTTTTGCTGTTGGTTTTTCCGAAAACCATGGTTATGGAATGTTTTTCGCTTATATATTTTGTGAAAATCGGTCTGGCCGGGCTGAGCTTTGCCTATTTTCTGCGGAAGCGGTTTAACCATTACGGCTGTTCCCTCACGGTATTCGGCTGCTGCTATGCCCTGAGCAGCTACGTGGTCGGCTATGCCTGGAACATTATGTGGCTGGACTGTATCGTATTATTTCCGATGGTGATGCTGGGCATCCATCGCCTCATTCTCGAGGGACGGGGATGGCTCTACGGCGTTTCCCTGGCATTATGTATTTTTACAAATTACTATATATCGATTATGATCTGCATTTTCGCCTGCGTGGATGTGCTGATCGAAGTGAGCTGTGCCCGGGAGAATGGTCTGGCTGCAAACTTCCGGCGGCTGCTTGGGTTCGCCGGTTATTCGCTGCTCGGCGGCGCTTTTGGCGCCGTTATGCTCCTGCCGACATTTTTTGCCCTGCAGGCCAGCCAGTCGGCGTCCAGCAGTTTTCCGAGTACATTAAAGTTTTATCACGATATTTTTGAATTGTTCTGCCAGCAGTTTACGGCGGTGGAGCCGACCTGTCTGGATGGTAATTTCAATTTATACTGCGGCGTATCGATGCTCTTTCTTGTGCCGATGTATCTGTTGAATAAAAAGGCCGGATTATGGGAGAAGATTGTACGTATGCTGGCCACAGCCTTCCTGCTGATCAGTTTGAATACAAATTATCTGGCTTACATCTGGCATGGTTTTCATTTTCCAAACGGATTGCCGGGAAGATTTTCCTTTATCTATATTTTTATGCTTTTGCTGATGGGGTATGAGGGCTATCGATGCCGGAAATCCTGTCCGAAGTGGGCGGCGGCGCTGCCGGCTGTCGGCTGGCTTGGGTTCCTTGGATATTCCTGGTGGAGCGGCCGGGTGGAAATGGAGACTTACACATGGATTATCAATATTATTTTGCTCATTTTATACGGCCTGCTGTTCACCATGGTGTGCGGTCCGGCCAAAAAGAAACGTGTTCTGGAATTGGGCCTGCTGGCCGTCATGTTGATTGAAACCTGTGCCTACGGTGTTTTCGGCCTTTGTATGAACGGTACAGTCAACCGGAAGGATTATTATAGCGACCAGAAGGCGGTGAGCGAGTTAAAAGCTCAGATTGAAGAAAGAGAAGGGGAGAATTTTTACCGGGCAGAGCTGGAAGAACGCCGGGGGAGGGATGATGTCACCTGGCATCATCTGCCGGGAATGTCCCTTTTTTCATCCACCGTCAATGCGGGGGTAGACCATCTGGCAAAACGGCTGGGATTTTATTCGGTGACAAATAAATACAGCTATCAGGGGGCGACGCCGGAGACGGATGCTTTCCTGAATATTGACTATTTAATCAGCAAACATAAAGAAGAGCGGATAAGAACCTTCGACTGGATTTCCGAGGCGGAGGACCGTTATCTGTATCAGAATCACTGCGCCCTTGGCCTGGGCTTTATGGTTTCGGAAAATATCCTTCAGTGGGATTATGAAAAGACCAATCCTTTTGAAGTTATCAACCAGTTGATACTGTCGGCCACGGGTGAAGAAATCCGTCCTTATCGCTATTTTGGACTGCCGGAGCCGACGGCGGAGGGCTGTGAGCTGACGACGGACAGTTGGGCCGACTGGTCCTACACCGGGGAAGAGGGCGTTGAAGGAACCGTAACCTATGTGTATACGCCGGAACAGGCGCAGGAACTGTATATTTATTTTAAGGCGACGCATTGCACGAAGGCGGAAGTTGTCCGGGGGGAAGAGAAGAAAACCTATTCCGATGAGGACGGACATATTTTCCGGGTCGGAGAGATGGAGCCGGGAGAAACGGTGACATTGACATTCCATTTGGATGATGAATATGATGACGGCAGCATTAAGCTTATTGCGGCGGAGCATGATATCAACGCTTTCTATCAGGTTTACGATAAATTAAAAGAACAGCGGTGGGAGACGGATAAGGTAACTTCAACGTCTCTGGCCGGAAATATTCATGTGAATCAGAGCGGACTGATGTACACGTCGATTCCATATGATGAAGGCTGGGAAATAACTGTCGACGGCGAAAAAATTGAACCGGAAAAGATTGCAAATGCCTTTATAGGAATTCCGCTGAGTGAAGGGGAACACAGAATTGAGATGAAATATTGTCCGGAAGGATTTGTCATTGGATTGATTTTGACCTGTGGGGCAGGAATTTTGTTTGTTTTATTGTATATAATAGAAAAAGGCAAAAGGCCTGAACCGAAAAAAAGAGGTAATATTCAGTCATAATTGCCATAAAATCATTAACTAACTTGTAAAAAATGGCTGGAATTTTTACGAAATTATAAAATTCAATTTACAAATTCCCGGAGTATGCTATAATAATTTAAGACTATAGCAGAAAGTTTGTTGAGGTGTACCATGGAACAATATGTTATAAAAGGCGGAAATCCATTGGTCGGCGAAGTGACAATTGGCGGGGCAAAGAATGCGGCATTGGGTATTCTTGCAGCGGCAATCATGAGTGACGAAGATGTGATTATTGATAACCTGCCGGATGTGAGCGACATTAATGTTTTATTGCAGGCGATAGCATCCATTGGCGCGGGTGTTGCGCGTATCAATAGAAACGCAGTGAAAATAAATGGTAAAAATATCCCCAGCCACTGTATTGATGACGGTTTTATCCGTAAAATCCGTGCGTCCTATTATTTGCTGGGAGCTCTTCTTGGAAAATATAACGAAGCGGAAGTGGCTCTTCCGGGCGGGTGTAATATCGGAAGCCGTCCGATAGACCAGCATCTTAAAGGATTTCGGGCGCTTGGCGCTAAAGTGGATATTAAAAATAGTATGATTATTGCAAAGGCGGAGCATTTGAAGGCCCGTCATATATATCTGGATGTGGTCAGCGTTGGAGCGACCATCAATATTATGATGGCGGCGGCGATGGCTGAAGGCCGTACAATTCTTGAAAATTCGGCGAAGGAGCCCCATATTGTAGACGTGGCCAACTTCCTGAATTCCATGGGTGCGGATATTAAGGGAGCCGGAACCGATGTTATTCGTATTCAGGGTGTGAAAAAACTTCACGGCACCGAATACACGATTATTCCGGATCAGATTGAAGCCGGAACATTTATGTGCGCGGCGGTGGCGACCCAGGGAGATGTCACCGTGAAGCATGTCATTCCAAAACATCTGGAGTCCATATCGGCGAAGCTTATCGAGATGGGCGCTGAGATTGAGGAACTGGATGATGCGGTGCGCGTTGTGGCGTCGAAACGTCTCCAGCCAACGAACATTAAAACCCTGCCTTATCCCGGATTCCCGACAGATATGCAGCCGCAGGCGGCAATCGCGCTGGCTTTGGCTGACGGCACAAGCATTATAACGGAGAGTATTTTTGAAAATCGTTTCCGTTATGTGGATGAGCTGGCACGTATGGGAGCAAGGATTAAGGTTGAAGGGAATGCCGCAATCATTATCGGTATTCCGAAGTATAAAGGCGCTCATATGAGTGCGCCGGATTTGCGCGCGGGAGCGGCCCTTGTCATTGCGGCCCTGGCGGCGGATGGAATTTCCACAGTGGATTCCATCGGATATATCCAGCGCGGTTATGAGGATTTCGAAGGAAAACTTCGCAGTCTTGGAGCATGTATCGAGAAGGTGGATAATGATAGAGACCTTCGGAAATTTAAATTGAGAGTCGGTTGAAAAACCAAAAAATCAAAAAATTAAACAATGGAATAATCTCTCTTATTCAGAACAATGGAGCCTAAGGAGCGATGATATTGTGGCAACCCCGATAAACGGAAGGTGCCTGCCGGAGCGAGTTCACTCGAACAATAAGAGGATTTGATACAGAGAATCAAGTCCGCTTTTGCGGACTTTTCTTTTTGCTAAAAGAGTTCCGTACATTCTGCGGATTATATGAAAGGAGAAAATAGACATGGAAAGACTTTTATTTACTTCAGAATCTGTTACAGAAGGTCATCCGGATAAAATCTGTGATGCCGTTTCAGATGCAATTTTGGATGCAATGATTGCTCAGGACCCGATGAGCCGGGTGGCCTGCGAAACATGTGCAACGACAGGGCTTGTGATGGTGATGGGCGAAATTACGTCCAAAGCCAGTGTGGATATTGCTCAGATTGTCCGGGATACGGTCAACGAAATCGGATATAACCGGGGCAAATACGGTTTTGATGCGGAAACCTGCGCGGTGATGGTGACATTGGACAAACAGTCCCCGGATATTGCCATGGGCGTGGATAAGGCCCTTGAGGCAAGGGAAAACCGGATGTCCGATGATGAAATCGAGGCCATCGGCGCCGGAGACCAGGGTATGATGTTTGGATATGCAACCAATGAAACTGAAGAATATATGCCGTATGCGATTGCGATGGCCCACAAGCTGGCCAGACGGCTGGCAGAAGTGCGTAAGGACGGCACATTGCCTTATCTGCGGCCGGATGGAAAGACCCAGGTTACGGTGGAATATGATGAGGATGGAAAGCCTGCCCGCCTGGATACCATTGTCCTTTCCACCCAGCATGACCCGGATATCACCCAGGAACAGATACACGAGGATATCCGCAAATATGTGTTTGACGCCGTTCTTCCGGCAGACATGGTGGATGAAAAGACACGGTTTTTAATTAATCCGACAGGCCGCTTTGTCATTGGAGGACCTCATGGAGACAGCGGTCTGACAGGCCGTAAGATTATTGTAGATACTTATGGCGGTTACGCGCGTCACGGCGGCGGAGCATTTTCCGGCAAGGACTGCACAAAAGTAGACCGTTCCGCAGCCTATGCGGCCCGTTATGTGGCAAAAAATATCGTGGCAGCCGGATTGGCGGATAAATGCGAAATCCAGCTTTCCTACGCTATCGGCGTGGCACAGCCGACCTCTATTATGGTGGACACCTATGGAACCGGAAAAATATCCGAGACAAAACTGGTGGATATTATTCGTGAAAACTTTGATCTGCGCCCGGCGGGAATTATTAAAATGCTGGATCTGCGGCGGCCGATTTATAAACAGACGGCAGCCTACGGTCATTTTGGTCGCAATGATTTAGACCTTCCGTGGGAAAAAACAGATAAAACAGATATTTTGAAAAAATACTTATAGACTGGCGAAAGACAGAGGAGGGATGCGTTATGCGCCTGGCTACCCGGATGAAAATTACATACGGAATGGTTTTTCTTGTTCCGATTCTGCTGATTATCCTGTCTTTCTGGGGGATTGGACGGATTGAGCTGCGGGCGCTGCGGCAAAAATACGACATGGAGGAAGCCAGCGTCGAAATGCTGTTTAATCCCTTTGAAATACTCGGAAACATCTCCGCCAGCGTTGTCAACGAGCTGGTGACGGTGGCTGAAGACTCGCCGGAACGGCTGGAGGACATGTCCTATCTGGAAACTATGGACGCACGGCTGGAGAAATATTCCTCTTTTCTGGTGCTGCGTAAAGATGGGAAGATTTATTATTCGGGCCAGGATGGGGAAGACGGTGAAAATATCGAGGGGATGGTTGGAGAGTCTCTGACGGATAGTTATATTTCAGGAGACTTCCCATATCATCTGCGGCAGTTTAATTTTTTCTTTTCTGACGGCAGCAAGGGGCTCGTTCAGATTTTTACGCCGGTGGAAGAAGCTGTCAGACAGGTGGAACGGCTGGTTTTAAAAATTTCTGTCTGCGCCCTGATTATTCTGCTTCTTGTCAGCGCCATTGCGTTTATCTGCCTGTATCAGAGTATTGTCCAGCCGCTGGAGAAGCTGAAGCGGGCGGCGGTGAATATTAAAGACGGCAACCTGGACTTTAATGTGATTACGGATACCGAAGATGAAATCGGCGAGGTATGTACGGCCTTTGAGGAAATGCGTATCAAGCTGAAAGACCAGATTGAAGTGAGTATGCAGTATGAAAAAGACAATAAAGAGCTGATCAGCAATATTTCCCATGATCTGAAAACGCCGATTACCGCCATCAAAGGTTATGTGGAGGGGATTCGGGACGGCGTGGCGGATACGCCGGAAAAAATGGACAAATATATCCGGACGATTTATAATAAAGCCACGGATATGGACAGATTGATAGATGAACTCTTTCTCTTTTCCAAACTGGACAGTAATTCGATGAATTACAGTTTCGCAAAGCTGAACTTAAAGGATTATTTTGAAGACTGCGTGGATGAAATTTCTCTCGATTTGGAATCCCGGGGCATTTCCCTCACTTATTACAATCATGTGCCGGAGAATACGATTATTATTGCCGACCCGGAACAGTTGAAACGCGTTATCAATAATATCGTGGGCAATTCGGTGAAATATATGGAGGCGGAGCGGCCGGGCCATATCGGCATTTTTATCAAGGATGAGCCGGAATTTGTTCAGATTGAGATTCAGGATAACGGCAAAGGCATTGCGAAAAAAGAGCTTCCTCATATTTTTGAGCGCTGTTATCGGACAGATGCCTCCCGGAATTCATCCAAAGGCGGCAGCGGCCTGGGATTGTCGATTGCGAAAAAGATTATTGAAGAGCACGGCGGAAAAATATGGGCAAACAGTGTGGAAGGCGAAGGGACAACGATGAGCTTCGTTTTGAGAAAGTATAAGGAGAGTGTAGCCTATGAGTAAAATACTGATTATTGAAGACGAAGTGAGTATTGCCGAACTGGAGAAGGACTATCTGGAGCTGAGCGGCTTCGAGGTCGATATGGAGCACAGCGGAGATACGGGGCTGGATAAGGCGCTGAAAAATGATTTTGATTTGATCATTCTGGATTTGATGCTGCCGGGAATCGACGGCTTTGAAATCTGCCGGAGAATCCGGGAACAGAAAAATATTCCGGTGCTTATGGTTTCGGCAAAAAAAGAAGATATTGATAAAATACGCGGGCTTGGCATGGGGGCTGATGATTATATCACGAAACCTTTCAGCCCGAGTGAACTGGTGGCCCGGGTGAAGGCCCATCTGGCCAGATATGAACGTCTTATCGGAAGCGCCGTCAAGACAAATGATGTGATAGAGATTCGCGGACTTAAAATTGACAAAACAGCCCGCCGGGTTTATGTCAACGGCGAGGAGAAAGCCTTTACGACAAAGGAATTTGATCTGCTCACTTTTCTTGCGGAAAATCCGAATCATGTCTTTAAAAAAGAAGAACTGTTCAATAAAATCTGGGATATGGAGTCTCTGGGAGATATCGCTACAGTAACAGTCCACATTAAAAAGATTCGTGAAAAAATAGAATTTAACACCTCCAAACCCCAGTACATTGAGACAATCTGGGGCGTGGGTTATCGGTTTAAAGTATGATGGAAGTAAAGATTTTGTATGAGGACGCACAGCTTATCGTTTGCGTCAAACCGCCGGGAATGTCCTCCCAGGCGGAGCGTTCTTCATCTATGGATTTGGTAAGCTGGCTGAAAAACTATCTGGCGGCGAAGCAGAAGGGCGGCGGTCCGGGAAAAAGCCCCTATATCAGCGTAGTACACCGCTTGGACCGGCCTGTGGGCGGCGTTATGGTTTACGCAAAAACTCCGAAAGCGGCGGCCGGGCTGAGTCGGCAGTTTTCGGAACATCAGACAGAAAAAACCTATCTGGCTCTTTTGACGGGGCGGCTTCCGAAAGCTTCGGGCTCCTTGGTTGATCATCTGGAGAAGGACGGGCGGACCAACACCTCTGCGGTTGTCGGAGAAGGCGGCAGAAAGGCCAGTCTGGATTATCGCGAACTGGAAGAAAAGGATGGATTGTCGCTGGTGGAAGTGAGACTCCACACAGGGCGTCATCACCAGATTCGGGTTCAGACGGCCCATGCCGGAGCGGGAATCTACGGGGATATGAAGTATAACAGTGAAGGCACAAAAAAATGGAATGAAAAAGAAGGCATAGGCTCCGGAACTCCGGAATTATGTCTTTTTTCCTGTCGGCTGACCTTTGAGCATCCGGTGAGCCATCGGAAAATGTGCTTTGAAGTTCTTCCGGAACAGGGAAGGATGACTATTGACGAATGGCCGAGTTTATCTTACTATAAAAAAAGAAAATAAAAGGAGATTTGATGATGGCAAAGGAAAAGAAATTAGTTGAGGCAATTACCTCCATGGAAGAGGATTTTGCCCAATGGTATACAGATGTAGTTAAAAAGGCGGAGCTGGTGGATTATGCCAGCGTGAAGGGTTGTATGGTAATTAAACCGGCCGGGTACGCAATCTGGGAAAATATTCAGAAGGAGCTGGACGCCCGTTTTAAAGCAACCGGCGTGGAAAATGTATATATGCCCCTGTTTATTCCGGAAAGCCTGCTGGAGAAAGAGAAAGACCATGTTGAAGGCTTTGCGCCGGAGGTTGCCTGGGTCACCCACGGCGGCCTGGAACCGCTCCAGGAGCGGCTGTGCGTCCGTCCGACATCCGAAACCCTGTTTTGTGATTTTTATGCCAGAGACATTCAGTCCCACAGAGATTTGCCGAAATTATATAATCAGTGGTGCTCCGTGGTAAGATGGGAAAAGACGACCCGTCCATTCCTCCGCTCCAGGGAATTTTTGTGGCAGGAAGGTCATACGGCCCACGCAACAGCCGAAGAGGCCGAAGAAAGAACGATTCAGATGCTGAATCTCTATGCGGATTTCTGCGAAGAAGTGCTGGCGATGCCGGTCATTCGCGGCCGCAAAACCGATAAAGAAAAGTTTGCCGGAGCCGAGGCTACTTATACAATTGAAGCATTAATGCACGACGGCAAAGCGCTTCAGTCAGGCACAAGCCATAACTTTGGCGACGGATTTGCAAAGGCTTTCGGTATTCAGTATGCCAATAAAGATAACAAGCTGGAATATGTCCATCAGACATCCTGGGGTATGACGACCCGTCTGATCGGCGCAATCATCATGGTTCACGGCGATGATTCCGGTTTGGTGCTTCCTCCGAGAATTGCGCCGACACAGGTGATGGTTATTCCGATCCAGCAGAAAAAAGAAGGCGTTCTCGATAAAGCCTTTGAAATTAAAGATATTCTGAGCAATTTCCGTGTCAAAGTGGATGATTCGGACAAGAGTCCGGGATGGAAATTCTCCGAGGCGGAAATGCGGGGAATCCCGGTGCGTATCGAAATCGGGCCAAAGGACATCCAGGCCGGACAGGCTGTCATTGTCCGCCGTGACACCCGTGAAAAACAGGTGGCTGCCATTGCAGAACTGGCGGAGAAAGTGGCGGAAACGCTGGATACGATGCAGAAGGATATGCTTGAGAGAGCGAGAGCGCACAGAGATGCGCATACCTATGAGGTGACAGATTTTGAAGCCTTTAAGGATACGGTTGAAAACAAACCGGGCTTTGTCAAAGCCATGTGGTGCGGCGATGAAGAATGTGAAAACATGATTAAAGAAGTGACTGGGGCAACGTCCCGCTGCATGCCGTTTGCACAGGAACACCTGTCAGATAAGTGCGTTTGCTGCGGAAAGCCTGCAAAAGCAATGGTATATTGGGGAAAAGCATATTAAAGAACAGGATGATTTGTTTGGAAAAGTCCTATGAAAAGGTGGTAGACTTCGTTCAGAAGCAGATTCTGGACGGAGTCTATAGTACGGGAGATAAGCTGCCGTCAGAGAGGGAGATGGCCCTGCAGTTGAATGTGAGCCGGACATCTGTCCGGGAGGGAATTCGTATATTGGAACAGATGGGCGCCCTTTCCTGTCAGCAGGGGTCAGGAAATTACATAACCGGTGATTTTGAGAGTACGTTAATCCGGGTGATGACGCTGATGTTTGCGGTGGAGGGAACAACCTATCGGGAAATCAGTGAATTCCGTTTTGCCCTGGAGTATCAGGCGCTGTCGCTGGCCGTGCATCATGCGACGGAGGAGCAGATGGCGGAGATGGAATATCATATGAGTATGCTGGAAACGGCCCAGGAGGAAAATGTACGCTCGAGACACGATAAACGGATTCATTATCTGGTCGTAGAGGCCTCGCATAATAAATATCTTATTGTTAATTTTTTAGCATTAACACAGGTTATGGACAAATATGTCAAAGACATGCGGGTACGTATTTTGCGGGATGAAAAGAACCGGGAAGGGTTGATGCAGACCCACCGGGATTTGATTAAAGCCGTAAAAGAAAAGGATGTTCAGTTTGGGCAGGATGCTCTGAACCGCCATTTTGTCTATATTTATAACTATCTGGACAGTTAAGCAAATATTGACAAAAAAAAGACAAACACTTTGTGCGAAAAAGCTACAAAATTAAAAAATGCTAAAATCAGAACTGTGCAATGCTTATAAAAAATACACGAGAAATACAAAGGAAATAGTAAAAATGCTTGACAAATAGGCCTGTATATTTTATGATGGTCATATAAATGGTAGGACCATCATGGTACTTTTATGTGTATTTTTAAAGGCTATTGTGTACATAGTGTGCAATACAATATATAAGCAAAGGGTTCTATTAAAGGTTTAAGGAGGCATGATGAGATGAGTGCATATGGCAAAGTAACTCCCGAAATCGTGGAGAAATTTAAAGAAATTGCACCAGGACGGGTTTATGTAGGAGAAGAAATCAACGATGACTTCACGCATGACGAGATGTCTATTTATGGTAAAGCTATGCCAGAAGCTGTTGTTGATGCTATGACAACAGAAGAAGTAGCTGCAATTGTTAAAATCTGTTATGAAAATACAATTCCGGTAACAGCCAGAGGTGCTGGTACAGGTCTTGTTGGAGCAGCAGTTCCGATTGCCGGCGGCGTTGTAATCGGCACAACAAAAATGAACAAGATTCTTGAATATGATTTAAACAACTTCGTTGTTAAAATTCAGCCGGGTGTTCTTTTGAACGACCTTGCAGAAGACTGCGTAAGCCGCGGACTTATGTACCCGCCGGATCCAGGTGAAAAATTTGCCGCTGTTGGTGGTAACGTTGCAACAAATGCAGGTGGTATGAGAGCATGTAAATACGGCGCTACAAGAGATTATGTACGCGCTATGACAGTTGTTCTTTCCAACGGTGACATCGCTCATTTCGGAAGCACAGTTTCCAAAACATCTTCCGGATATTCTCTTGTAAACCTGATGATCGGTTCCGAAGGTACACTCGGTATCATCACAGAGTTGACATTAAAAGTTATTCCGGCTCCGAAGGAAGTTATCAGCTTGGTAATGCCTTTTGAAGACCTGGATTCCTGTATTTCCACAGTTCCGCTGTTCAAGAAAAACAATCTTGACCCACAGGCTCTGGAATTCATGGAGAGAGCTATTGTTGAAAAATCCGAAAAATATGTTGGCAAAGCTGTATATCCAAAGACAATTGACGGCGTAGAAGCCGGCGCTTACCTGCTTGTAACATTCGATGGACGTACAATGGAAGAGCTTGAAGAGATTATGGAACAGGCTTCTGAAATCGCTCTTGAGAACGGCGCTATCGACGTTATCGTTGCTGATACACCGCCTAAGATTAAAGATGTTTGGGCAGCAAGAAGCTCCTTCCTGGAAGCTATCAAAGCTGAAACAAACTGGAAAGACGGCCTTGAACTTCTTGATGAATGTGACGTTGTTGTTCCGCTTGACCAGATTGCTCCATATGTTGAATATGTATATGGCGTTGGCGAAAAGATGGGACTTCAGGTTGAAAGTTTCGGACATGCTGGCGACGGTAACCTTCATATCTACGTTATCGGTGATGATCAGATCAGCGTTGAAGACTTCAAAGAAAAAGCAGACGCTTTCTTTGATGACATTTATCCGGCAGCTACACGCGTTGGCGGTTTGGTATCCGGCGAACATGCTATCGGTTCTGGTAAGTTAAAATATCTTGCTGAAGCTGAAGGCGAAAGAAATATGGAACTTATGCTTGGTATTAAGAAAGTATTTGACCCTAAGTTGATTCTTAACCCAGGTAAAGTTTGCTACAAACTGTAATTTATAAAGTAATATTTATAAATCATTTAACATTACTTTTTATTTATATTTTTTTTAAGGAGGGCTCAAGAAATGAAATTTCATTTCAGTGAAGAAGAACAGGAAATCATCTCGATGGTAGAGGATTATGCGATTAAAGAAGTTGGTCCTAGAGCACAGGAGATCGACGAAGAAGAAAGATTCCCAGTTGAAGCACGCGAAGGTTTGGCAGAAATGGGTATGATGGGTGTATACTTCCCAGAAGAGTACGGCGGAGCTGGTCTTAGCTACCTTACATACATTGGTGTAGCTGAAAAATTAGCTGAATACTGTGCAACAACATCTATCATGATGATGGCTTCTGAATCCCTTTGTTCATGGCCAATTTACCAGTATGGTACAGAAGAACAGAAACAGAAATATCTTGTACCGCTTTGCTCCGGCGAAAAATTAGGTGCTTTCGCACTGACAGAGCCGAGCGCAGGAACAGATGCTGCTATGCAGAAAACTGTAGCTGTTGACAAAGGTGACCACTGGTTAATCAATGGTTCCAAAATCTTTATCACAAATGCACAGTATGCAGATATCTTTGTATTCTTTGCAATGACAGATAAAGAAAAAGGAACAAAAGGTATTTCCGCATTCATCGTAGAAAGAGGAACACCTGGTTTCGAAGTTAGCGGACATGAAAAGAAGATGGGTATCCGTGGTTCTTCCACAAGCGAATTAATCTTCAACGACTGCAAGATTCCGAAGGAAAACCTGTTAGGCCAGCTTGGTAAAGGTTTCATGATTGCTATGACAACACTTGACGGCGGTCGTGTCGGCGTTGCAGCTCAGGCTGTAGGTATTGCTCAGGGCGCTATTAATGATGCTTTAGCATATGTTAAAGAACGTGTACAGTTTGGAAAACCAATCTGGAAATTCCAGAATACACAGTTCCAGTTAGCTGATATGCAGGCTAAAGTAGATGCAGCTCGTCTGCTTCTCTACCGTGCAGCTCAGGCTAAACAGGATGGCGAACCATACAGCCATTTAGCAGCTATGGCTAAATTAGTTTGTGCTGAAACAGCATCTGATGTAACACGTCGTTGCGTACAGCTTGCTGGTGGATATGGATATTCTCGTGATTATCCGTTCGAACGTCATATGCGCGATGCTAAGATTACAGAAATCTACGAAGGAACAAGTGAAGTTCAGCGTATGGTAATCTCTGGATGGATGGGAAATAAATAAGCATAGCTTAGTGATTCCTGAATTTCTCTGTGATATGTAATTCGTTGCAGAATAATTAAAAGTTTACATACGACTGGTGTGCAGGGAATCTACACACCAGTTGTGCTATTAGGAAAAGAAGGAGCGTACAACAAAATGGAAATATTAGTTTGTATTAAACAGGTGCCAGACGATTCTGTGAATATCAAAATGAATCCTGCAACTAACGCACCTGATCTTGACATTGCTACGCCTATCGTAAACGCATTTGATACATATGCCCTTGAAATGGCTACACGTCTCAAAGAAGCTGTTGGCGATAGCACAATTACAGTTGTTTCTGTAGGCCCGGACAAGGCAAAAGATGCAATCAAAACATGTCTTGCTGTTGGCGCAAGCAAAGGTTATGTTGTTAAAGCTGACGCTACAGATACAATCAGCACAGCAGATGCTCTTGCTAAAGCTGTTGCAAAAATTGAAGAAGCTGAAGGCGTTAAATTTGACATTATCTTCTGCGGTAAAGAATCTACTGACTGTGCTTCCGGCCAGGTTGGTACAATGTTAGCAGAAGATTTAGATGTTCCTGTTGTTCCAAACCTTATCGACATCGAAATGGTTGACGGCGTTGTTAGCGCTAAACAGGAAACAGAAGAAGGATATAATGTTGTAGAAGTTGCTACACCATGTGTAGTTACAGTTACAAAACCGGAATACGAACCAAGATATCCAACCATTAAGAGCAAAATGGCTGCAAGAAAGATTCCGATTGGTGAATTGGAAATCGGCGGCGTTGTTGCACCTGCTGTTACGGTTGTTGCAAATGCAGAACCTCCAAAGAAAGCTGCTGGTGTTAAGATTAACGAAGAGACACTCGAAGAGTCCATGGCTGTGGCTCTTGGTATGATGAGAGACGCTAAAGTATTATAAGGAGGAAATGTCATGGGTTGCAAAAATGTAATGGTATATGTTGAGACAGCAGAAGGCAAGCCGGTCAATGCAGGCCTTGAAATGCTTACAGCTGCTAAAAGTGTTGCTGAAAAAGTTACTGCTGTTGTTATTGGTGCTGCAGATGCTGCAGCTACAGCTATCGCATACGGCGCAGACGATGCGATTACAGTAGAAGCTGACGGATTTAACGCAGAAGCACATGCTGCTATCGTTGTTGAATTGGTTAAAAAATATGCTCCAGAGATGGTATTTGTTGGCGCTACACCTGTTGGTAAAGATTTAGGCGCAAGAGTTGCTGCTAAATTAAAAGCTGGCTGCGTTACTGATGTTATTGGAATTAAAGAAGCTGACGGTAAATTTGTTTTCACAGCGCCTCTTTATGGTGGAACAATCTACTCTGATGTTACTGTAGATGGTGATGTTGTTGTAGCTATCATTCGTGGCGGTGTATTCAAGAAAGCAGAAGAACCGGATATGGCTAAACAGGGTACAATTACTGCTGAAACAGTAGAAATTGCTGACCTCAGAGCTAAAATCGTAAACAGCGTTCAGGAAATTTCTGAAAGCGTTAACCTTGAAGAAGCTGAAATCATCGTTGCCGGCGGCCGTGGCGTTGGAAGCGCTGAAAACTATGAATTAGTTAAAGAACTTGCTTCTCTTCTCGGCGGTGTTGTTGGTGCAACTCGTCCGGTTATCGAAGAAGGATGGGTTTCCCGTGCACATCAGGTTGGACAGTCTGGAAAGATTGTTGCTCCGAAATTATATATCGCATGTGGTATTTCCGGCGCTGCACAGCATGTTTCCGGTATCACAGGCTCCGATTATATCGTAGCTATCAATAAAGATGAAGATGCTCCTATCTTTGAAATTTCCAACATCGCTATCGTTGGAAACTGTGTTGATGCTTTGAAGATTATGATCGAAGAAGTTAAGAAAATGCAGGCATAATCAGAATTTGAATTTTGATTAAATAATAAGGGCGTCCCCCGAATCATTTGTTGATTCGGGGGACGCTTTTTGTGATAAAGAATATGTAGAATTATAAAAACATACAGAATAATATAGGAAGAAAAATTCCCGGAACCGTATTCATAATGCGTATATTTGTGACTTTTAAGAGATTGAGGCCCACGCCGACAATGATGATCGAGCCGGCACAGGTGATTTCATTAATGACAATCTCGGTCAGCAGCGGAGCTAAAAACTGGGCCATCAGGGCCATAAGTCCTTCATAGAGCATAACCAGAACACCGGAAAGTGCAACGCCGATGCCCATTGTTGAAGCCATAATAAAGGCGGCCACCGTATCAATAAAAGATTTGGCTAAAAGGGTGCTGTGGGTGCCGGTTAAACCGCTTTCCATGGCGCCGACAATAGCCATAGCGCCAACGCAGATAAGAAGGCTGCAATTGACGAAGCCTTCGGCAATGGAAACGTTGGAATCTTTCGGCTGGAAACGCTGCTGCAGCCAGTCGCCGAGTTGATTGATGCGTTTTTCTAAATCCAAAAGTTCCCCGATAACTGTGCCCAGAGCCAGTGAGGCCAGAGTAATCATTATGTGTTCGCCCTTTAGCGCGCCGGAAAAACCTATATATATAGTAGCAAGTCCCATCACTTTGAGGAGAGTTTCTCCCATGTGCTCGGGAATTAATTTTTTTGCTGTACTTCCGAGAATACCGGCAGCAATGACGCCGATACCGTTTACGGCCGGGCCAAAAAATAAACTCATATAAAAAACTCCTTTTACATCTACTGCTTAATAGATTATAATAGATTTTGCAGGAATTGCAATACTTTCATAAAAGTTGATTTGGAGAATAGATAATGAAACTGACACATATAAATTCGCAGGGACGGGCCAGGATGGTCGATGTTTCTGAAAAAGAGAATACCAATAGGATTGCGGTTGCTTTTGGAAAAATATGTATGAAAAAAGAAACGCTGGAAAAGATTCAGAATCAGGAAATAAAAAAAGGGGATGTTCTGGGCGTGGCCCAGGTGGCGGCTATTATGGCGGCCAAAAGGACATTTGAGACGATACCCATGTGTCATTCGATTCTGCTGACCGGGGCGGATGTGGATTTTCAGATTGTCACAGATGGCATTGAAATTCGGATGACGGTCCGCACGACAGGGAAAACCGGTGTGGAAATGGAAGCCCTGAACGGCGTCAGCGCTGCGGCGTTGACAATTTATGACATGTGTAAAAGCATTGACCGGGCAATGCGGATTGAAAATATATGTTTGCTGGAAAAGGACGGCGGCCGTTCCGGCCATTTTGTACGGGAGATTTAAGAAAGAAGGGATAGACATGGCATTATTGTCCATAGTTTTACCGGCATACAATGAGGAAATGATGGTGGAACGGGCCGGGGAACGGCTGGAGGAACTGCTGAAAAGAGAGAAGATAGATTTTGAACTTATTTTTGTGGATGATGGTTCCAGGGATGCCACCTGGTTTAAAATTCAGGACATTGCAAAAAAACATCATTTCATCCGGGGAGTACATTTTTCCAGAAATTTTGGGAAAGAGGCGGCGATTTTTGCAGGACTGGCGGAAGCAGTCGGCGATTGCTGCGTTGTTATGGACTGCGATTTGCAGCATCCGCCGGAAACAGTTATTGAGATGTATCGCCGATGGGAAGAAGGGTATGAAGTTGTCGAGGGCGTGAAACATTCCAGAGGGAAAGAGAGTTTGGGCCATAAGGCGAGCGCCGGACTTTTTTATAAAATTATGACAAAAGCCACGGGGATTGATATGTCCAGGGCTTCGGATTTTAAACTTTTGGACCGGCGAGCAGTGGAAGCATTGCTGGATATGCCGGAGCGGAACGCATTTTTCAGAGCTTTGTCCTCCTGGGTTGGTTTTCGGACAACGGCAGTGACCTTCGATGTTCAGCCGAGGGAAGCGGGCGAATCCAAATGGTCCACCTGGTCCCTCATAAAATATGCAGTGACAAACATTGCCGCCTTTTCTTCGGCGCCGCTTCAGATGGTTACGGTGGCCGGGGCGTTCATGTTTGCATTTGCTGTTATTATGGCGGTGGAATCACTGGCAAGATATTTTGCGGGACATGCGCTGGAGGGCTTTACAACAGTTATTTTACTGCTTCTGATTATCGGAAGTTTAGTGATGATGAGCCTTGGAATCATCGGCTATTATATATCAAAAATTTATGAAGAAGTGAAAGGCCGTCCGCGCTATATTATTTCAAGAACAGTGGGAGAAAAAAATAGAACTTTACAAGCGGCGGATTCGTGCTATAATGAAGAGAGAAATTAAATAAAAAATCAGAAAGAATCATGCTAGGGGAGCGAAAGCTGAGAAAGTCGAGGACTTGACCCTTTGAACTTGATGCGGGTAATACCGCCGTAGGGAAGCAGAAAAAATAGAACTTAAAGAGCTTGCCTGTCGGCAGGCTCTTCTTTTTTCGCGCAAGGCACGAGCCAAGCGGAAATGCTTGCAAGGCACGAGCCAAGCGGAAATGCTTGCAAGGCACGAGCCAAGCGGAAATGCTCGCAAGGCATGAGGCGGAATGAGTGGAGGAGAAAAAGATGGCATTAACAGATGAGTTGTATGAGAGTGTAAAGGATATTTGGAGCGAGTACCACAGGCATCCTTTTGTTGAGGGGATTGGCGACGGCAGTCTGCCGATTGAGAAGTTTCGGTTTTATATGCTGCAGGACTACCTGTATTTATACGATTATGCGAAAGTGTTTGCCCTCGGGGTAGTAAAATCAACGGAGCCTTCTATGATTCGGCGCTTTTCCTATTTCGTGGAGGACACCTTGGGCGGTGAGATGGATATTCATTCCGGCTATATGGAACGCCTGGGAATTACGGAGGAAGAGGTGGCGAGGGCTTCGAAAAGCCTTGCAAATGCCTCCTACACAAGTTATATGCTGGAGGTTGGTTTCCGGGGAGACGCGCTGGATATTCTGGTGGCGATTTTATCCTGTGCCTGGAGCTATGCGGAGATTGGGCGGAAGCTGGCGGAAAAATATCCGGATTCGGTGAATCATCCGTTTTATGGCGAATGGGTGAAGGGGTATACCTCTAAAGAATACAACGATATGAATGATGAGATACTTTATCTTGTGAATACGCTTGGCGAAGGAATCAGCCGCCGGCGTGCGGCAGAATTGAAGGAAGTATTTATCAATTGCAGCCGATACGAAAAAATGTTCTGGGATATGGCATGGAATATGGAGATGTAAAAATGCTGACATTTAAAAATATAACATTTCGTTACCCGGAAGATAAAGAAGCGATGATGACGGATTTGTCCTTTCATGTGGTGCCGGGAGACTTTGTATCCCTGATTGGGGCCAGCGGCTGCGGCAAAAGTACGATTTTTCGCCTGATTAATCGCCTTTTAGAGCCGGACAGCGGAGAAATTTTAGTAAACGGAAAAGAGATTCATGGTATTCGGAGTTATGCCGGATACATGCCTCAGAAAGATTTGCTGTTCCCGTGGCGGACAATTGAAAAAAATCTGTGCCTTCCGATGGAAATTCAGAAAATCGGGAAAGAGGAACAGAAAAAGCGGGTCGGCGAGGTGCTGAAGGAAGTCGGGCTGGAGGATTACAGAGAAAAATATCCGAAGGATCTGTCCGGCGGCATGCGGCAGCGGATATCCTTTGCACGGACATTGCTGACGGATGCGGATTTGATGCTGTTGGATGAGCCCTTCAGCGCGCTGGATGCTCTGACCCGAATGGACATGCAGGAATGGCTTTTGAGCCAGTGGCAGCATTTTCATAAGACAATTTTATTTATTACCCATGATGTGGAAGAGGCCATTTTCCTGTCAAAAAAGATTTATATGATTACAGAGACACCGATAACCCATCTGGAAATTGTGGAAGTGGCGGAAGGCTATCCGAGAGACCGGGATTTTCTGCGGCGGCCGGAGATGGAAGCGTTAAAGGCCAGGCTGACAATGCAGCTTCGAAAGCAGGTGATATGAGATGAAACGATATTTGCCTTCGGCAATTTTTCTGGCAATCGTGCTGCTGTTGTGGCAGATGGGGGCCGGACATATGGATGCGGCCTATATTTTGCCGTCGCCGACAGGGATTGTGAGGAAGTTATGGGAGCTGAGGGAGCCGCTCTTTATGATACATCTGCCGGCAACGATGAAAGTCACGGGCATCGGACTTGTAATTTCGGTTGTTCTTGGACTTGGACTGGCTGTTTTAATGGATGCCAGCCCGGTGGTGGAGCGGGCTTTATATCCGATTGTTATCGCCTCCCAAACGATTCCCACGACAGCCATTGCCCCGCTGTTTGTCGTTTGGTTTGGCTATGGAATATGGAGTAAGATTGTGGTTACGATTCTCATGACATTTTTCCCGATTACGATTACAGTGTTTGACGGTTTTAAATCCGTTAAAAGGGAAATGGAAGAATTGCTGATTAGTTATGGCGCTGCCCGAAAAGATATTTTCATAAAACTGAAATTGCCTGCGGCGCTGCCCCATTTCTTTTCGGCGATAAAAATGGCGATTCCCCTGAGTGTGATTGGCGCTGCCATCGGCGAGTGGCTGGGGGCCCAGAGCGGCCTTGGCTATTTTAGCCGGAGAATGATGACTCAGTTGGATGGGGCCGGCGTGTTTGCGCCGATTATCCTGTTGTCCGCCGTAGCTATGATTTTAGTGGGAATTATTAGCTTGATTGAAAATATATTTGTTAAATGGAGGAAAGAATTATGAAAAAAATACTTGCAGCAGCTTTGTGCGCAGTCATGATTTTCAGCATGGCGGCCTGCGGCCAGAGCGGGAAAAATGAGACAAAAGAAGCGGGAACCGCCGGAACAGAGAGCGGAGAAGAAACAACAGCCGCCGAAGATGGCGCCTTAAAAGAAGTGAACGTTGTGCTGGACTGGTATCCAAATGCAGTCCACGCCTTTATTTATGATGCGATTGAAAAAGGTTACTATGCGGAGGAGGGTATTAAAGTCAATGTCCAGTTTCCGTCAAATACAAATGACGCCATGTCCCTGACAGCGGCAGGAAAGGCGGAAGTCGGAATTTATTATCTTCCGGATGTCATTATGGCCCGTGCCAATCAGAATGTTCCGATTCGCTGTATCGGCGCTCTGGCCCAGTCGGATTTGAATATTATTTTATCTTTGAAGGAGAAAAATATTAATGGACCGGAAGACCTGGCGGGTAAAACGATTGGATATTCGGGAACAGAGCTGAGCGAGGCGATGATTCGGACGATGATGGAAACGGCGGGGGTTGATGAGGAATCCGTATCTTTAGTTGATGTGGGATTTGATTTAATGTCTTCCATGACTACCGGCCAGGTGGATGCAACTATTGGCTGTATGGTGAACCATGAAGTGCCTCAGATGGAAAAAGAAGGTTTTGAAGTCAATTATTTTTATCCTCATGAATACGGTGTTCCGGGAAGCTATGAGTTGATTTTTATCACAAGTGATGATATGATTAACAACGATGCAGATACTTTGGCGGCCTTTATGAGGGCTTCGGCCAAAGGCTTTGAAGATATGAAAGCGGACCCGGAAGCTGTTCTGGACATTCTGCTCGCCCATCAGAATGCAGAGAATTTCCCGTTGGATAAAGAGGTGGAAATGCGGAGCATGGAAGTGCTTCTGCCGGTATTGGCTTCCTCGGATGGCGAGTTCGGCGCCCAGGAGGCTTCTGTATGGCAGGCAAATATTGACTGGCTGAAAGAAGAAGGTCTGCTTAAAAATGACATCACGCCGGAGGAACTTATGGCGGATGTGATGAATTAAAGTTTCAACCGGAGATTCATATTCCGGCTTGGAATTTAAAAACAAAGGAGGACGGAATATGAATATTATGAATCAGATGATCGTCATTGCCCAATCGGTGGCTATTCCCCTGCTGGCGGTAGTTATGGTGCTGATTGTGTTTAATATGATGAAAAATCCGGGAAAGACAACGGCGGAAAAAGAAGATTCTTTTAAGGTGACGGAAAGCAGCTTCTGGCTGGTCATTGCCCTCTTCGGAGTGGCGTCCGGGGCCATTTTCATATGGCTGGCATCGACCAATGCAACAGATGGCCGGGTGGCGACGGCGATTGCTCTGGCGGTTGTCTGCTTTGCGGCATCGGTCATCACATGTTATGTATATTTTAAGCGTAAGCTGATTGTCGAGGGAGATACGCTGACTTATCAGCCGCTTAAAGGCAGGGCGGAATCCTGGCCGGCGAAGAGTGTGGGGAGAATTGATATCGTAGAATCTCCGAGATGTGAGGAGATGCGGTTCTATAACCGCTCCGGCAAGAAGTTATTTGAGATTCAGGGGTATATGGTCAATTCCCGGGCCCTGCGCAAATATATGCGGAGATACCCGGTAAAAATTTCCAAAGTGAATGACAAAAGCAATACAAAAAAATAGATAAAATCAGAAGAAGAGAGGAAGAACTTTCTTCTTCTTTTTTTGTCAAAAAATATACTTTTTTGGCTTTGTTAAGATAATGGCAAAATCTGGACAAAAGAATATTGAAAGAATGAAAAAAATCGCATAAATAGTAGTCAAATTCGCTAAAATGTGCTATAATTGCAGAGTAATTATATTGCATTTTTTCAAAATAGTTTAATTTGCATGCAAAATATTTCGCAAACGCATTATGCGCAAATGCATGAAAATGCAAATCTGCATAATGCAATTGTGAAAAAATCTACAAAAAATCCAGCATTTATAGGCTTTTTACGGCCTTGAAAAGTTGGCATGAAAATTGCGGGTTAATCTATTGAAAAAATTATAAGTTTAAGGAGGATGAATTTTATGGAGTTTGGTTTATCGAAAGAGCATCTTCTTGCACAGCAGTTATACAGAAGCTTTGCTGAAAAAGAAGTAAAACCGTTGGCTCAGGAGTTGGATGAGGAAGAAAAATTCCCATGGGAGACTGTTAAGAAATTAGCTAAATACGGCATGATGGGTATTCCGATTCCGAAGGAATATGGCGGACAGGGTGCAGATGTCCTTACATATATCATGGCTGTTGAAGAAATGGCTAAAGTTTGCGGTACTACATCCGTAGTTATGTCCGCACACACATCCTTATGTGCAACTCCGATTCTTGAAAACGGAACAGAAGAACAGAAACAGAAATATTTACCACCGCTGGCAAGAGGCGAAAAGATTGGTGCATTCGGCTTAACAGAGCCAGGCGCTGGTACAGATGCTTCCATGCAGCAGACAAAAGCTGTTTTGGAAGGTGACCACTATGTATTGAATGGTTCCAAGATTTTCATCACAAACGCTGAAGCTGCTGATATCTTCATCGTTATGGCTATGACTGATAAATCTAAAGGAACAAAAGGTATTTCCGCATTTATCGTGGAAAGAGACTTCCCTGGATTCTCCGTAGGCCCTCACGAGAAAAAGATGGGTATCCGCGGTTCATCCACATGTGAGCTGATTTTTGAAAATTGTATCGTTCCAAAGGAAAATATGCTCGGCAAAGAAGGCAAAGGCTTTGCACTTGCTATGAAGACTCTGGATGGCGGACGTATCGGTATCGCAGCACAGGCTTTAGGTCTTGCTGAAGGCGCTATCGATGAAGCTGTTAAGTATACAAAAGAAAGAAAACAGTTCGGAAGAAAGATTTCTCAGTTCCAGAATACTCAGTTCCAGTTGGCAGATATGTTTGCTAAAACTGAAGCCGCTAAATATCTTGTATATAAAGCTGCTTGGAGAAAAGGACAGAAACTTCCATATACTGTTGACGCTGCTACTGCAAAATTGTTCGCAGCAGAAACTGCTATGGCTGTAACAACAAAAGCTGTTCAGTTATTCGGTGGATATGGATACACAAGAGATTATCCGGTTGAACGTATGATGAGAGATGCCAAGATTACTGAAATCTACGAAGGTACTTCTGAAGTTCAGAGAATGGTTATCTCTGGTGCAATGTTACACTAGTATTTTGGAGAGGAGAATCAGGACATGAAAAATATCGTAGTATGTATCAAACAGGTTCCGGATACAACAGAAGTTAAACTTGATCCGGTTACTGGAACACTTATCAGAGATGGCGTTCCGAGTATTATTAACCCTGATGACAAAGCAGCTCTTGAAGTTGCATTACAGATTAAAGAAAAAACAGGCGCTAAGGTTACCGTTGTTTCCATGGGACCTATGCAGGCAGATGTAGCAATCCGTGAAGCATTGGCTATGGGTGCTGATGATGCCGTACTCGTTTCCGACAGAAAATTCGGCGGCGCTGATACATGGGCAACATCTTCCACAATCGCCGGCGCAATCAAGAAACTGGATTACGATTTAATCGTAGCCGGACGTCAGGCTATTGATGGTGATACAGCTCAGGTTGGTCCTCAGATTGCTGAACACCTTGGAATTCCACACGTAAGCTATGCAGCAAGCGTTGATATTGAAGGCGATGACACTGTAGTTATCCGCAGAAACTTTGAAGACCGCTATCATATTATTGAAGCAAAAACACCATTGTTGATCACAACTCTCGGCGAAGAAATCGAACCTCGTTATATGAGTGTCGGCGGCATTTTCGACGCATACAGAGAAAAAGAAGTTAAAGTATGGGGTTATGATGACCTTCAGGGTTATGTTGAAGACTCTAACTTAGGCTTAAAAGGTTCTCCGACACAGGTTAAGAAATCCTTCACAAAACCTGTTAAACCGGCTGGAACACTTTATCAGGAAGTTTCCGCTGACGAGGCTGTTGAAATTATCGTTAACAAGTTAAAAGAAAAATACATCATTTAATTAGGGAGCAGGTGAAACAATGAGTAAGAATGTATATGTTTTCGCAGAGCAGAGAGATGGAGTTATCCAGAAAGTTGCTTATGAACTGATTGGTAAAGCTAGAGAACTGGCAGACAATTTAGGCCAGGAAGTTGTTGCTGTTGTTTTAGGTGATGGTATCCAGGCTGCTGCCGCTGAATTATTTAAATTTGGTGCAGACCAGGTTATCGCTGTAGATGCTCCTGTTCTTGGAGAATATTCAACAGAGCCTTATGCAAAAGCATTAGACGCAATTATTAAAGCAAAAGAACCTGAAATCGTTATTTACGGTGCAACAGCAATCGGCCGTGATTTGGCTCCTCGCGTATCCGCAAGAGTACATACAGGTTTGACAGCTGACTGTACAAAACTTGAAATCGATGAAGAATCCAAAGGCCTTTGGATGACACGTCCAGCCTTCGGCGGCAACATTATGGCAACAATCGTTTGCCCGAACTTCCGTCCTCAGATGGCTACTGTAAGACCTGGCGTTATGCAGGCTCTCGCAGAAGACGCTTCCAAGACAGGTACAGTTGAAGTATTTGACGCAGGCGTTAGCGAAGCTGATATGAACATCAAGATTCGTGAAGTTGTTAAAGATACAAAGAAAACTGTTGATATCACTGAGGCTAAGGTTCTTGTTTCCGGCGGCCGTGGTATCGGCGGCCCAGAAGGCTTCGATATGCTGAAAGACCTCGCTGAAGAACTCGGCGGCGAAATTTCTGCATCCAGAGCATGCGTTGACGCTGGCTGGATTGATAGAGACCGTCAGGTTGGTCAGACTGGTAAAACAGTTCGTCCAAACCTTTACATCGCAGCAGGTATCTCCGGTGCTATTCAGCATGCGGCAGGTATGGAAGATTCTGATTTGATTATTGCTATCAATAAGAACAACACAGCTCCAATCTTTGAAATCGCTGATGTAGGTATTGTTGGTGATTGCACAGCAATTATCCCTAAATTAACAGAAGCATTGAAAAAATTAGAGAAATAGTGTAAAATAAGGTATTAACTGAGGTCACGTCCGGGGGATTAGGGACTCCCGGGCGTGATTGAAGATAAATAGCCGGAATTCAGTGGTGCGTTTTCCGGTCACTAATTATATTGCATTTTTAATTTATTTAAGCTGCAAGAAAAAATATTATATGTTTACCGAAGGCCGGTGGGCATATAATTGTATGGGAGGTTTTTGATATGAGTAAAGTAGTTACAATGGATCAGGCCGTTGCTATGATTCAGCCAAATGATACGGTCATTACCAGTGGTTTCCTTACCGCAGGTACTCCGGATGCTATCATGAAAGCTGTTGCGGATTCTTTTGATGCAACGGGAACTCCAAACAATCTGACGATTATGTATGGTGCCGGCCAGGGTAACAAAAAGGGCGGACAGCAGGAACGTTGGGCAAAAGAAGGATTAATCAAACGCTGGATTGCCGGACATTATGGCTTTTCTCCAAAGGTAATCGATATGATCATTAACAACAAAGTGGAAGCTTACAATCTTCCTCAGGGTGTTATTATCGAAATGTATCGTGCCATGGGCCAGGGCCGTAAAGGCTATCTGACAAACGTTGGTCTTGAAACTTTCGTTGACCCTCGTCTTGAAGGCGGAAAGCTGAACAGTCGTACAACAGAAGACATCATTAAAGTTGTTGAAGTTGATGGCGAAGAACAGCTTTATTACATGCTTCCAAAGGCAAATATTGCATTAATCCGTGTAACTACAGCGGATACAAACGGTAACTGTACAATTGAAGATGAAATTCTTCCATTGGATATCTTATCTGCAGCTATGGCTGCTAAAGGCTGTGGCGGTAAGGTTATCGTTCAGGCTAAACATATTGTTCAGGCTGATACGATTCCATCCAGACAGGTTGCAGTTCCTGGTATTTTTGTAGACGCTATTGTTGTTCCGGATAATCCGGAAGAAACACATAGACAGTGTGCAGACTTCTTTGTAAACCCGACATTATCCGGCGCTTACAAGATTCCTATGGACGCTGTTAATGCAGAGCCATTCGGAACCAAGAAATTTATTGGTAGAAGATGTGCGATGGAACTTGTTCCAAATGCAGTTGTTAACTTAGGTGTTGGTATCCCTGAAAAAGTTGCTACAGTAGCAGGTGAAGAGGGATTTGCTGATCAGTTGACTCTGACAACTGAGTCCGGTATGATCGGCGGCGTTCCAAGCGGCGGCGGCTCCTTCGGTGCAGGAGTTAACGGCTGGGGTGAATTGCCGGAAGTCAGCCAGTTCGATTTCTATGACGGCGGCGGACTTGATGTTACATATCTCGGATTAGCAGAATGTGACCCGCATGGTAATGTTAACGTAAGTAAATTTGGAACAAATGTTGCAGGCTGCGGTGGATTTATTAATATTTCCCAGAATACACAGAATTGTATCTTCTGCGGAACATTCACAGCAGGCGGACTGAAAACAAAAGTTGAAGACGGTAAACTGGTAATTGTTCAGGAAGGTAAGAAGAAGAAATTCGTTTCTTCTGTTGAACAGGTTACATTCTCCGGCGATTATGCCCGCAGACATAAGATGAACGTTATGTTTATCACTGAAAGAGCGGTTATCGAATTGCTTGAAGATGGTCTGACTGTTACTGAAATTGCTCCAGGTATCGATCTTCAGACACAGGTTCTCGATCAGATGGATTTCAAACCACTGGTTTCTGAAAACCTGAAAACTATGGACCTTAGAATTTTCGTAGATGCTCCGATGGGTATCAAAGATGAAATCTTAGCTAAGGTAAAATAGTTGTAACTTAACGAGGGAGGAAAAATAATATGAGTTTATTTGGTATTGTATTAGGTTTGGCCCTGCTTATTTTCTTAGCATTTAAAGGCCAGTCTATTCTCTGGGTTGCACCAGTTTGTGCAGCAGTTGTAGCGCTTCTCAGTATGTTTGAAGATCCTACAATTAACGTGTTGGAAATGTGGACAGGTAACTACATGCAGTCTATGGCTACATTCTTACAGACATGGTTCCCAGCCTTCATGCTCGGCGCTATTTTCGGTAAGGTTATGGAGGTTTCCGGCGCTGCTAAATCTGTAGGTCTTTGGCTTACAAAATTGATCGGCGCAAGACAGGCTATCTTAGCTGTAGTTATCGCCTGCGGCGTTTTGACATATGGTGGTATCTCTCTGTTCGTAGTAGTTTTCGCTATCTACCCACTGGCAGTTGCTCTTTACAGAGAAGCTGATATCCCTAACAAACTGATTCCTGGTGCTATTTCCCTGGGTGCTTTCACATTCACTATGACAGCTATCCCTGGTACACCTCAGATTCAGAACATCATCCCAACAAACTACTATGGAACAACTCCAATGGCAGCTCCTGTTATGGGTGTTGTTGCTGCATTGGTTATGTTAATCGGCGGCGTTGCCTGGATGATGATGAGAGAGAACAAACTCAAAAAAGAAGGTTTACACTTTGTTGAGCCGACAAACCTTGAGGTTATGTCCGAAGATACTAAACTTCCTAACCCAATCGTATCTTTGATTCCATTGGTTTCCGTACCTGTAACATTGAATGTTCTCAGTGTTCCGCTGGTAGGCTCTCTGTTAATCGCTGTTGTTCTTACACTTGTACTGAACTTCCATTGTGCAAAAGACTTCCCGAAGGCTATCAACGATGGTGCAGCCGGCGGTCTTATGTCTATCGGTAATACAGCAGCAGCTAACGGTTTTGGTGGTGTAGTTAAAGCCGTTCCTGGTTTCGCTACATTGACAACAATGCTTCTTGGTATCCCTGGAACTCCTCTGATTTCCGAAGCAATTTCCGTATCCGTACTTGCAGGTGCTACAGGTTCTGCTTCCGGTGGTATGGGTATTGCTCTTGAAGCATTAGGCCCGAAATATATGGAATTAGCAGCAAACGATCCTAACCTTAGCCCAGAGGCATTACATAGAGTTGCATCCGTTGCATCTGGTGGTCTTGATACTCTGCCACACAACGGCGCTGTTATCACTCTGTTAAGTGTTTGTGGTTTGACTCATAAAGATTCCTATCTGGATATCTGCATGAACTGCTGTATTATTCCAACAATCGCAGTAATCGTATGTATCATCTTAGCTATGATTGGTATTTGCTAATTTGTTATTGATTATAAAATCAAAATAAGTTATGATTAAGATACACTCCTTTTTATCATAAAAAGGAGTGTATCGTGCTGTTTAGAAGTGAGCAGACTGTCTGAAAATTGAAATCGGACAGTTAAAGACAAGGGGATTTTCATGGAAAAAGTAAAAACCATCGAAGAAAAATATGAATTTTATGAAGATGTTTTCGACAATATGCCGGATGCGCTTTATGTTCTGGATGATAAAGGGAATATGATTTATGTCAATTATGCAATGATTAAGAAATTTGACCTTCCCAGAGACCGGCTGCTTCGCTACAATGTATTTGACATGTATGATGATGGATTGATAGATTATGTAATTTCCCGCAACGTATACGAACACAAAAAAGAAGTCGTCATGTGCCAGAGAATTTTTAACAGCCATGGCAAGGAACAGATGCAGATGGTATCTCAGATGCCGATTATCAATGATAAGGGTGAAATCCAGTATATTATCGGTGTTATGAGAGATATGGAAGAACTCATCGGCTATTATTATGATGCGCTGAATAAGTATCAGGCGGTTAAAGAGATTGAAAATAAAAGTGCGTCAGATAATAAGCTGTTAGTATATAATAGTCCTCAGATGTCCGATTTAATCCGGGTTATGAATAATGTGGCGTCAACGGATGCCAATATTCTGATTCAGGGAGAGTCGGGGACAGGTAAAGAAGTTTTAGCTGAGTATATTCATGAGATGAGCGAGCGCAGGGATAAAGAGATGGTCCGCATCAATTGTGCCGCTTTCCCGGAAACCCTTCTGGAATCCGAATTATTCGGCTATGAAAAAGGCGCTTTTACCGGTGCATTGGGCAGCGGCAAAAAGGGTCTTATTGAGACGGCCAATGAATCGACACTGTTTTTGGATGAAATTAACTCCCTGCCTTTGGCGCTTCAGGGGAAAATTTTGAGAACGATTGAGACAAAAATGGTGCAGCGGATTGGCTCAGACCGGCCAAAACGGATTGATTTCCGCCTGATTGCCGCTACAAATGAAGATTTGAGCGAGTGTATCAAGAAAAAAACTTTCCGTGCGGATTTATATTATCGTTTGAATGTCATTCCGGCTCTTATTCCGCCTTTGCGGGAACGCCCGAGTGATATTGAACCGCTGATTGATTATTTCCTGAATAAATATTGTAAAAAATATGGAAGGGAAAAAACCTTTGCGCCGGAGGTTATGAACATATTAAAGAATTATTCATGGCCGGGCAATGTCCGGGAATTGAAAAATTTTGTGGAACGAATTGTTTTGATCAGCGCATCTTCCGTGTACTGTATAAAAAAAATACCGCCTCAGATGCTGGACGGCCAGTTGATGATTCCTTCGAATCAAAACGGCGATGGGATTACCGGGTGTCATTATGATAGCCGGATGAGCCTGGAGGACAACCTGAATACCTTTGAGAAGCAGATTATCGAGTCGGTTGTGCGGCACGACGCCAGCGGCAAGAGTGCGGCTGAGGTTCTCAAGGTGAATCAGTCCACCATTTCACGAAAGATGGCGAAGTATAATATAAGTTATGATAAATAGTTTTTTCTATAAATAATGGTTTTCTATAAATAAAAATCTCAAAACCGTGTCAGGTTGAATAAACGGGGCGAAAGAGCTGAAAAGATATGGATTGTCTGCGGCCAATGCGAATAAAGGCGCATTAACCGCAGAATTATCTTTTCAGCTCTTTTTGCTTTGATTAAAGTATCGGATTAAACTATAAATAATAGCGACTTCTGTTTCATTCAGTGTGGAAATGTCGATGGAATTGTGGGTCGGCAAACCCAGTAGATAATCCGTTGAAACTCGAAAGAGTTGTGCCAGTTCGACAATAAAGGTAGTCGAAGGGATTGAGATACCCATTTCCCAGGCATTGACACTGCTTCGAGTGATGTTTAATTTTCTAGCCAGTTCAGATTGGGTCATATTATTTGCATTTCTTAGCATTTTGATTTTTTCAGCAATCATAATGGCCTCCTTCTTAATTATAATAAAATAATCAGAAAGATATTACATTATCAAAAAGATATTTTGATTTGACAAATGGAATAAGTTATTATAAAATTTTTAGGGGGGGGGTAGAAAGGAGCGAGGAAAAATGCGGACCATTAAGCTGGAACGAGTTAATTTTTTTATTGGAAGTACAGCCCTTTTGGAAGTTTATATAGATGGTGTCAAATGCGGTGAGCTGGCGAATGGAAGCAGTTTAAGACAAAAGGTGGATGGAAATGACCACATGATTCAATTCTCGATGAATATTCAGATTAACCGCCAGAAATACCGGAGAATGTTCTACAATGTCATTCGATTGGGGGAAAATGAGAATGACAGAAATTTTCAGATATGTATGCAGGGCGGCAAATTGAATGTTATAGAAGTGTCAAACTAAAAAATATACCCTCTCGGATTTTTCGCATACATGTGATGTATCTGACATACGGCAGGCCCGAACAGACACTAAAAAGCGGCATCGTCTGGTACGAACGATGCCGCTTCATGCAAGTAAAACTTCAATTTAAGAGGGGAAGTCCTACATGCTGCCCTTTGAATATGTCCCCATTTTACTTAGGTGGCATTACCATAGCTTCGCCCTTGGTAACAACAACGCCATCCTGGTTTGTACAGATAGTTTCGATTTTAACTCTGTTCTTTTCAGGAATCATTTCAACAACTTTACCTGTTGCTGTGATTGTGTCGCCCATGCGAACTGGAGCCAGGAAGTTCAGAGTCTGGCTTAAATAAATAGTTCCAGGACCAGGCATATGTACGCCAAGTACAGCGGAGATTAAACCAGCGGAAAGCATACCGTGTGCAATACGGCCTTTGAAGAATGTGTTTTTAGCATATTCTTCATTTAAGTGTGCTGGATTGATATCGCCTGTGATGCCGGCAAATAAGTAAACATCTGTTTCACTGATAGTTTTTGTGAAGCTGGCTTCCTGCCCAATAGATAAATCTTTAATTGTAAAACCCTTCATATTAATAGCCTCCTTTTCTTATTCACCCTAATAATACAGCAATTATCGTGCCAATTTTTTTGTTAAAAAAAAGACAGTAAAAACAAGGCTTTTTGAGACATTATAGAAGAAAAAACCAATGCAGTTTTGCAATGTATGCAATTGTGCATTAAATTATAAAATGACTTGATACTTTTACCGAATATAAACTATAATAGGAAGGTAGAAATTGGAAGGAAGGAGCATGCAGTTAGGCAATACAGGAAATGACTGTGGTGAGAAGTATGAATCCAATGTGGGTACCGGAGGGCTATGAATCCCCTCTGAATATTCGGGAAACCGAGATTGCGATTAAATGTGTAAAAGACTTTTTTGAAAAAGAGCTGGCCAGACAATTGAATCTGACCCGTGTGTCAGCTCCGTTTTTTGTATATCCGGAAAGTGGTTTGAATGATACTTTAAACGGTGTGGAGCGGCCGGTACATTTCGGCGTTCGGGAACAGGAGGACCGGGAGGTGGAAATCGTCCATTCTCTGGCGAAGTGGAAGCGTTTTGCCTTAAAACGTTATGGCTTTAAGCATGGCGAGGGCCTTTATGCGGATATGTATGCCATCCGCCGTGATGAGGATACGGATCATCTTCATTCTATTTTGGTGGACCAGTGGGATTGGGAGCGCATTATCGATAAAGAGGAGCGCAATGAAGAAACGCTGAAAGCCGTTGTAAAAAAAGTTTATAAGGCGTTGAAAAACACGGAAAAGTATATGGCGATTCAGTATGAATATATCGAGGAAATGCTGCCGTCGGAAATTTCATTTATAACGACCCAGGAGCTGGAGGATATGTATCCCGATTTGACGCCAAAGGAAAGAGAACGTGAAATCGTGCGTCTCAGGGGCGCGGTATTTCTTATGAAAATCGGCGGGGCCCTCGGTTCCGGCGAGATTCACGATGGCCGGGCGCCGGATTATGATGACTGGGAATTAAACGGAGATATCCTTGTCTATTATCCGCTTCTGGACACCGCTTTTGAGTTGTCCTCCATGGGTATTCGAGTTGATGAGGATGCCTTAATGCGCCAGCTTGAAGTCCGGGGCTGTGTGGAACGGAAAGACTTAATGTTCCATAAAGCATTGCTGAATGGCGAACTGCCGTATACGATTGGCGGCGGCATTGGTCAGGCTCGAATCTGTATGTTTTATTTGAGAAAAGCCCACATTGGTGAAGTGATTGCTTCCGTATGGCCGGATGAAGTGGTTGAGGCGCTGGAAAGCCAGGGCGTCCATCTCCTGTAAGGCCGGGTCTTTTATACCGAAAAGTATTCAGGTCATATGATGAACCCCTCCCTCATATGTTAAATAGAAACTGTCTTTTAACATATCTGGGAGGGATTTCTTTTGGAAGAAAAAATCAGAGAGCTGTTAGAGTGTTATCATTTGGAAATCAGACGTCTTTATCGGGGGCGGGGAGCCTGGCTCTGCGATACGGAGCAGGGGTTGAAGCTGTTCCGTATATACCACGGGTCGCCGAAGCACCTTCAATGGGAAATGATGGCGAAGGCCTGTCTCAGAGAGCGCGGATATGTATACATAGACCAGTTTGTTGCCAATCAGGAGGGGAGTTTTTTGACGCCGGATGAAGATGGACAAAATTATGTTCTGACAGACTGGTATGGGGGCCGGGAGTGCAGTACAAGAGACAGGGAAGAGATTTTAAGGGCGGTAGTCCATATGGCCGCCCTGCATAAGGGGCTTCATGATATAACGCGAAGCGGGGAAATTGATGAGGTGTTTTCCCAGGGGAACCTTTTGGATGAAATGGGCCGCCGCCGCCGGGAGCTGAAAACTATCCGAAATTATATTTGCCGAAAAAAGCAGAAAAACGCCTTTGACCGGAGATTCATGGAATTTTATCAGGAGTTTGACGAGGCGGGAGCCGGAGCCCAGGAGATTCTTTCTGAGGCGGGATATATGGAGCTGTATGGGCAGAACTGCGGGGAACAGCGAATGTGCCATGGGGATTACACGCAGCACAATATTTTGATGACCCAGGGAGAAATAGCCCTTGTCCGCTTTGACCATATGCACATGGAACTTCAAATTTATGATTTGTACGTTTTCATGCGGAAAATACTGGAGAAAAATCATTGGAATACGGGGCTTGGAATGGCAATGCTCAAAACCTATCACCGGGTGCTGCCGTTAAATTACAGGCAGGCGCGCTGCCTCTATGGAATGATGGTTTTTCCGGAAAAATTCTGGAAGATAGCCAATCGCTATCAGAATTCGAGAAAGAGCTGGATGTCGGCCCAGAATATGGATAAGCTGAATAAGCTGATTCGGGAAAAAAACGAAAGAAATAGATTTTTGGCTGAAATAGATAGTTTTTGCAAGAAAATCGGACAATTTGTCTAAAAATCAGGTAAAATTTTTAAAAAAATAGTGCATTTTTGTGAGGAATCGGGTATAATAGAAGCACACAGAGATTTGAAATTATAAGGAGGAGATTCCAATGGATTACAAGGAGATATATGAGTCCTGGCTGGCAAACCCATATTTTGATGAGGGGACCAAGGCAGAACTGGAAGGCATTAAAGCAGATGATAATGAGATTAAAGAACGTTTTTATAAGGATTTGGAGTTTGGTACGGCAGGTCTTCGGGGCATTATCGGAGCAGGTACAAACCGGATGAATATCTATACTGTGCGTAAGACAACCCAGGGGTTAGCAAACTACATAAAGAAACAGAATGGAGAATCCAAGGGCGTAGCGATTGCTTTCGATTCACGGCGCATGTCGCCGGAATTTGCGGCAGAAGCAGCTCTCTGTCTGGCGGCCAACGGCATTAAAGCCTATCTGTTCGAGTCTTTAAGACCAACGCCGGAATTATCCTTTGCTGTGCGGGAATTGGGCTGTATCGCCGGAATTAATATTACGGCAAGCCACAATCCGCCGGAGTACAACGGATATAAAGTATATTGGGAGGACGGCGCTCAGATCACTCCGCCTCATGACAGCGGAATTATGGCTGAGGTTCAGGCGGTTACCGATTATAACGATGTTCGGACAATGGATAAAGAGGAAGCGGTTAAAGCCGGTCTCTGCACGATTATCGGCAAGGATATTGACGATAAATACATTGCCCGTCTGAAAGAGCAGGTAAAACATCCGGAGGCTATTGAGGCCATGGGCAAAGACTTAAAGATTGTCTATACACCGCTTCATGGCACGGGAAATATCCCGGCCCGCCGGATTTTAAAAGAGCTTGGATTTGAAAATGTTTATGTAGTTCCTGAGCAGGAATTGCCGGATGGTGAATTCCCGACAGTCAGCTATCCGAATCCGGAAGCCGACGAGGCTTTCGTGCTCGGCCTGAAGCTGGCGAAGGAAGTGGACGCGGATTTGGTTTTGGCAACGGATCCGGATGCAGACCGTTTGGGTGTCCGTGTGAAAGATAAAGACGGTGAATACCATAATCTGACAGGCAATATGTCCGGCTGTCTTTTGGCTGAATATACGATTGGCCAGATAAAGGCTTTGAAGGGCAGTCTCCCGGAAGACGGCGCGCTCATTAAAACGATTGTAACAACCAATATGGCGGATGCCATTGCCAAAGGTTATGATATTCGGCTGATTGAGTGCCTGACAGGTTTCAAATACATCGGACAGCAGATTCTCGGTTTTGAGACAAGCGGAAAAGGAACTTATCTTTTCGGCTTTGAAGAGAGCTACGGCTGTCTGATTGGAACCCATGCCCGGGATAAAGATGCGATTGTGGCAACGATGGCTCTTTGCGAAGCCGCTGCATTTTATAAGACGCAGGGTAAGACTCTCTGGGATGCCATGGTGGACATGTATGAAAAATACGGATATTATAAGGATGATGTGAAATCCATTTCCTTATCCGGTATTGAAGGGCTGGCAAAAATCCAGTCTATTATGGAAACGCTGCGTACTAATCCGCCGAAGGAAATTGCCGGCATGTCCGTAGTTTCTGCGCGGGATTATAAGAAAGATGAAATCATCAATATTCAGACCGGTGAAGTTAAGCCGACCGGGCTGCCAAGTTCCAACGTGCTTTATTATGATCTGACGGATGATGCATGGATTTGCGTACGGCCTTCGGGAACAGAGCCGAAGATTAAATTCTATTATGGAATTAAAGGCACGTCCCTGGCAGATGCCGATGAAAAATCTGCGGAAGTCAGCAAGGCATTGGATGCATTAATTGCAACGATGGTTTAAGAATAACCTGTGAAGCCGCTGAATTTCAGCGCTTCTTAGAACACCCTTAGCTGTGGGTCAATTCCCATGGCCGAGGGTGTTTTTGGTTTTAAGCATATTTGTCCGCCCTGTGTCATAAGTTTGTAAAAAAGGCGGTTCATGGGTATGAGAAGGATGTATAAAAAGTTTTTGGCTGTATTGGCTGTGCTGAGCCTTTGTCTTGCGACTGGCGGCTGTTCCATGTTTGACACTTCGGATAAGAAAATATCGGATATGGATTTTACGGTGGCGGATGCGGAAGAATTACCGGAAGAGATAAGGACGATGATTGAGGAGCGAAAAAATGAAGCTTTTCAGATGGCATATCATGACGGAACCTATTCATATATTATTGTTGGGTATGGGCAGCAGGAGACGTCGGGCTACAGTATACAGGTAAATGACGTCTATCAGGGGGAGACCGGCATATGGGTCGACACGGATTTGATTGGGCCGGAAAAATCAGAAGCCACGGAGGCTGTGGCTTCCTATCCCTTTGTTGTCATAAAAATTGAAGGCGTGGACCAGACAATCCGATTTAAAAATTAAGGAGGCTTTTTATGAATTTATCAAAAACATATATCCGAATGCCGGTGTATAAGAATAACGCATCGGTTCAGATGACATTGGACAATGATTTTAATGTGCCGGATATGAAACCGGATATCGAACGTCTGATTCAGGAGAAGGGGACGCTTCACATCCGGGATATAAAACCATCAAAGGATAAATGTATTATCCGGGGAGAGCTTGCCTTCGGCGTGCTTTATATGGGAGATGACGGCAGCGGCCAGCTCCAGTCCATTGAGGGCTCCATTCCTTTTGAGGAAACGGTCAACATGGATGGCCTTCAGGAGATGGATCAGATGAGCGTCCGATGGGATATGGAAGATTTGCGGACCGGTTTGATAAATTCACGAAAAATCAGCGTGCGTTCTATTCTGGTTCTCCATGTGTCGGCAATACGGATGGGAGAGGAGGAAGTGGCGACGGCCATGGAAGACGGGGAGGATTTATGGGCCAGGAACCGGGTATGCACCTTAAGTCAGCGCTGCGTCAGCCAGAAGGACCAGCTTCGGATTCGCGAGGAAGCGCCGATTCCGGCCAATCGGCCGAATATGATGGATATCATATGGTATCAGGAAAATCTGGAGAATCTGGAAATGAAGCTTCAGGACGGCGGTGTGTTGATTCGGGGCCAGTTGTCCATATTTTTATTGTACCGGGATGAGACGCTGGAAAATCCGGTCAACGATGTGGAACTCAATGTCCCGGTGGAGGGGCGCATTGATTTTTCGGATGTGACCCAGGAAATGATTCCGGATATCAGGGTACATATGGACCATTTGAACCTGGATATCCGCAGTGATAAAGACGGCGAGGCGAGGGTTGTCGGCGTGGAGGCCGTGCTGGCGGCTGAGATGAATATTTATCAGGAAGAAACCTTAAAGCTGCTTCAGGATGTCTACTCGCCAAAGACAACTCTGATGCCGGAGAGAAAGGAGATTTCTCTGGATAATCTGGTGCTGAAAAATCAATCCCGGTGTCCGATTCGGGAGAAGGTCCATCTGGGCGGCGAGGGCGTGCGGATGCTGCAGATTTGCCATACCCGGGCAACGGTGAAAATCGACCAGACAGAGGTCACCGAGGAAGGCATCCTCGTTGAGGGCGTTGTCTATCTTGGGATTCTCTATATTGCGGCAGACGACCGTAAGCCGGTAAATTCGGCAAAGGCGGCGGTTCCTTTTTCCTATACGGTGGAAGCGGAAAATATCGGGCAGGGAGACAGCTATGATATTTTCCCGGGACTGGAACAGTTGAATGCAACGATGACAGATAACGATGAGATAGAAGTGAAAATGATTATTTCGTTAGACGCTTCTGTTTTCAAATCTGAAAAGATTCAGGTTGTGACCCAGGTGCGGGAGGAACCCCTCGATTTTGAGAAGATTGAGGCCATGCCGGGGATGACGGGGCATGTGGTGGAAGCAGGAGATTCCATTTGGACGCTGGCTAAAAAATATTATGCTTCGCCGGAGGATATTCGGGAAGTGAACGGTTTGAGCGGGGATGAACTGCCGGTCGGCCAGCCGATTCTCATTATGAAAAATATGGAAATATTGAAATAGGGACTTGAAAATATCCCCGGATTCTTTATAATTGTATATATAGTGAACATTGTATACAAAAAACAATGGGGGGAAGAAAAGCGATGAATACAATTCAGATGAAAGCCTATGGGAAAGTAAACCTGGGGCTGGATGTGCTTCGGCGGCGTGAGGATGGCTATCATGAAGTTCGGATGATCATGCAGACAGTCCAGCTCTATGATAAGATAACAATAGAAGAGAGACATCAGGAGGGTATCGAGCTTGAAACGAACCTGCCCTTTCTCCCTGTGAATGAGAATAATATTGCCTACAGGGCGGCCCGGATGCTTATGGAAGAGTTTCACATTCCGGGCGGCTTGAGCATAAAAATCGAAAAGCATATTCCTGTGGCGGCCGGGATGGCCGGTGGAAGCACGGATGGGGCGGCGGTCCTCTATGGCGTTAATCAGATATATCAGCTTGGGCTGACGAAACGTCAGCTTATGGAGCGGGGCGTTCGCCTCGGAGCGGATGTGCCCTACTGTATTATGCGGGGGACAGTGCTCTCCGAAGGCATTGGAGAGATATTGACGCCGGTGGCTGCTATGCCGGACTGTCATATTCTTGTGGCAAAACCGCCGATCAGTGTGTCGACCAAATATGTTTATGAGCATTTGAGGCTGGATTTGGTGGAACGGCGGCCGGATATCGACGGTATGATAGCGGCCCTGAAGGCGGGCGATCTTAAGGGTGTCGCGGACACTATGGAAAATGTCCTTGAAACGGTGACAATTCCTGAGCATCCTGAGATAGCGGCGATTAAAGATGTGATGCGCTCGGAAGGAGCGCTCAACGCTATGATGAGCGGCAGCGGCCCGACAGTGTTCGGAATCTTTGATGATGCAGAGAAGGGACTGCGGGCGAGGGATATTTTGAGAAATGGAACACTGGCAAAGCAGGTTTATCTTGTGAAGCCTTTTAATACCCGAATTTATCGGTAAAAAACCAGGAGGAAGTGAGAAGAAATGCACAATTTTCAGATGAATATTAATGAGTATCTGCCTCTTAGGGATGTCGTATTTTATACGCTCCGGCAGGCTATTTTGAAGGGGGAGCTGGACCCGGGCGAGCGTTTGATGGAGATGCAGCTGGCAGAACAGCTCGGCGTCAGCCGGACGCCGATTCGTGAAGCCATCCGTAAGCTGGAGCTGGAGGGCCTTGTGGTGATGATTCCGCGGCGGGGAGCCATCGTTGCCAAGATTACGGAGAAGGACTTGAGAGATGTTCTGGAGGTGCGTTCTTCGCTGGAGCGCCTGTCCACGGAGCTGGCCTGCGACCGTATTAAGGAGGAGACCATTGAGGAACTTCGTCAGGCCCAGGAAGCTTTTAAAGAGGCTTTGGATGGGGATGACATTACACTTCAGGCCCAGAGGGATGTGGAGTTCCATGATGTCATTTATAAGGCTACGGGAAATCTCCGGCTGATTCAGATGCTGAACAATCTGAGAGAACAGATGTACCGGTACCGGCTGGAATATCTGAAATATGATTTGGCCCATCAGACATTGATTGAAGAGCATGAAGCGATTATCGAGGCGATTTCCAAACGGGATAAGGAAACGGCAACAAATATCATTGTCCGCCATGTCTATAATCAGGAATTGACGGTGATGAAAAAGATTCAGGCCGATGAGGATGAAACGGCAAAAAAATAAATAATGAGTGATAAAAAAGGAGTCATTTGCACAGACTAGTGCAAAGACTTCTTTTTTTGATGCAATGGTGCAAGGCTTTTTGATGCATTTTTGATGTATCGGAAAAATTATTTTTGCGGAGGAGGTAAATCCAATATGAATATATCCGACCGGCTGGAGGATAATATACAGGAATTGAAAAAACGGTTTAAAAATTGTCAGGATGTGATTCAGCGCCAGATGATTGCCACAGGTCTGCCGATTTATGTTGTCTATGTGGATTCCATGATAGACAGAGAGCTCGTGGAAGGCGAGTTTTTGAAAAATATCATGTACAGTCTGGAGTATATGCCTAAGACGGAGGTTTTTGAATTTTTGCAGAAGCAGGCGATGACTACGGCGGACACAAAGGCGGCGGAAACGCTGGAGGACGCCATTCTGGCGGTGCTTTCCGGGGATACGGCTATTTTTCTGGAGGACTGCCCGAAGGCATTAATCATATCCAGCAAAAAATTTCCGACCCGGGGTGTGCAGAGCGCCGAATCCGAGGTGGCGGTGCGGGGGCCGAAGGACAGCTTCACCGAGTCCATGCGGGCTAATACGGTGCTGATTCGGCGGAGAATCCGGGATACCCGGTTAAAAACCCTGCAGACAAAGGTGGGCGTGCGCTCCCAGACAGATATTACGGTGATGTATATGGAGGGAATCGCCCGGCCGGAGCTGGTGGCGGATATTCAGGAGCGGCTCAAAAAATTTAAGATTGACGGCATTTTTGACAGCGGCAGTCTGGAACAGTTGACGGAGAAAAAATGGTATTCTCCATTTCCTCAATTTCAATCCACGGAGCGGCCGGACAAGGCGGCCTCTTCGGTGATGGAGGGGCGTATTGCCCTGATCGTGGATAATTCCCCCATGGTTTTATTATTGCCGACAACCCTGAATTGTTTTTTTCAGGCGGCGGACGATTATTATAACCGGTGGGGGATTGTCTGCTTTGTGCGGATTCTGAGATATGCGGCGGCGCTGATTGCCATGACGCTGCCGGCCTTTTACATCGGCGTAGCCTGCTTTCACCCGGAAATGCTGCCGACCAGTCTGGAGCTGTCTTTTGCTGCGGCCAGGGAGGGCGTCCCCTTTCCCGTGCCGGTGGAAGTGCTGCTGATGGAGCTGGCCTTTGAGCTTTTGAGGGAGGCCGGGATACGGCTGCCCGGGCCGATGGGAAGCGCCCTCGGAATTGTGGGCGGTCTGATTATCGGGCAGGCGGCAGTGGACGCCAATATTGTCAGTCCCATTGTCGTTATCATCGTGGCTCTGACAGCTCTGGCCTCCTTTACGATTCCAAATGAGGGTTTTGCCTCGGCCTTCCGGCTCGTAAAATTCTATCTTATTTTTCTCGGGGCTTTTTTGGGCGTTTACGGGGTGGTCCTCGGAATGTTGACCGTGCTTATCCATCTGGCATCTCTGGAGAGTTTTCAGATTCCTTATCTAATGCCCTATGTGGCGGTGAAGGCGGATGAAAACCGGGATTTTCAGGATGGACTTATCCGGATGCCTTTATTCAAATTGAAAAAGCGGCCCGTTTTTGCCCGGAAAAATCAACGGGTACGCTATAAATCGGAGGGGGAAAAGGATGTTTTCAAATAACGGAAAAATTTCAAATCATCAGGCGACAAGGCTGTTAATTCTGGATGTGTTTACCGGGGCCTGTCTCTTTTTGCCGATGGCCCTTCCGAGGCTGGCGGGGGAGGGCGGCTTTATTGCGCTGATTCTCGGCCTTTTGCTGACACTGGCGGACGGGGCCCTGCTGTCCTGGGTTCTCGGCAAATGCGAAAGCCGCTATATCCAAAATCTCGGCGGTTGGACGGGAAAGGTTCTCCGCTGGCTCTATGGCCTTCGGTGCTTTGCGGCCTTCGTTTTTCTTATGGGTTTGTTTTCATCGGTTTTAAATGAAACTTTTTTATATACAATGCCGAAGTGGCTCGTTATTGCCGGGATGATGCTCGTCCTCATCTATGGAAGTACCAAGGGGATTGAGGTCCGCGCCCGGCTGTCGGAAATTTTATTTTATCTAATCTTAATTCCGATTATATTGATCGGACTTTTTTCCATACCGGAGGGTAATATTTTTCGGCTGCTGGCCTTTTCAGAGACTTCGGTTTCGGGGATTATCGAGGGAATATTGGTGACCTGGGTGCTGATGGCGCCGGTGGAGTGGATGCTTTATATTGCCCCGGAGAATCCGAATGAAAAGCCGTTTCGGGTTTTTGCCTGGGCTCTTGGCATCGGCGGCGGTCTGGCTGCCCTTATTTATGCACTGTGTGTGACGGTAATGACGGTTGAAGGGATGGCCGGAGAACGCTGGCCGACAGTCATATTGATGCAGATTGTCCGAATTCCCGGCGGCTTTTTATCAAGGCAGGATGGCCTGATGCTGTCCTTCTGGATTTTTGCCATGTTTATCAGCCTGTCCGGCGCCCTGAGCCATACGGTGGAACTGTGGGGGATTCGGGAGGCAAAAGTCAATCGATGGAAAGTATGGGCCTTTGCCCTGGCCGGGGCTGCCCTGTCCTGGCGGCTGGGGACGGAACGGCGGTTTTTAAATATTTATTTTATATGGATGCTTATTTCCGGGGCCGTTCTTCTGTGGTTTGCGCCTTGGCTGATGGGCCTGACCTGTAAGCGCAGAAAAAAAGGACTTCGGAAAACGGGCGCATTGCTGCTGGCGCTTTGCCTGCTCGGCAGCCTGACCGGGTGTGAAAATTATGTGGAGCTTGAAAACAGGGCCTTTGTCATGGCCCTCGGCGTGGATTTGGGGGAGGAGGGAACCTACCGGTTTACCTACACCTTTCCCGATTTGGAGGCGCTGACGGGCAATGGCAGCAGCGCAAAGTATCCGCCGATAACCCTGGAGGCGGACAGTCTCCAAAAAAGTGAGGATAAATATGACAGTATGTCGGGCAAATCCCTGGATTATGGGCAGGTAAAAGTTATTGTTTTGGGAAACGAGATAGTTGACGACGGGGAAAAGCTGCAGGGACTGCTGGAAGAAATACGGGAGAATACCGAGTTTACCCGGACAATGCTTGTATGTCAGAGCCTGACGACAGGGGAGGAAATGCTGGCCCTGGATGAAGAAGTGGCCGGTTCCATAGGAATTTATATGGAGGAAATGTTTGAGAATAACGGAAAGCATCTGGGAATACCTTCGGTCATATTAAACGATGTAATCTTAAAAATGGAAAGGGAGGATGTCGGAGATATTCTTCCGAAAGTGTATGTTTACGACAAAAAACCTAGAATTATGCGCTGAATTCATTGCTTTTTCCGGGGATTTCGGGGGAAGAAAGCAGTTGAATAATTAGAGTGAATCAGGTACAATAGATAAAAAACTACAATACAGTAAGTATGGATAGATAACCGAGGTGCAAAACATGAATAATAAATTAACTGTGGCAGTAATGTTTGGCGGTCAGTCCTCTGAGCATGATGTTTCCTGTGTGTCGGGGGCAACCATTATGAAAGCTCTGGACAGGGAAAAATACGATGTTATTTTGATTGGAATTACAAAAGATGGCCGCTGGCTGCTGGCGGATTCGATAGAGGATGTGGAAAGCGGCGCGTGGCGGGAAAGCAAAATACAGGCAATTATCTCGCCGGATGCGCAGGACCATGGACTGATTCTTTTTGAGAATGGCCAGAGCCGCAAACAGCGGGTGGATGTGCTTTTCCCTGTGCTTCATGGAATGTATGGCGAGGATGGAACGATACAGGGCTTATTTGAGATGACCCAAATTCCTTATGTGGGCTGCGGCGTTCTGGCTTCCAGCGTTTCCATGGATAAATGGTACACGAAGATTGTCGTGGATGATTTAAATATCCGTCAGGCAAAATATGTGCCGATCAGTCATATTGATATGCGGAATATCGACGGCTGTGTGGCGAAGGTGGAGGAGGCCCTGTCTTATCCGGTATTTGTTAAACCATCGAAGGCCGGGTCTTCTGTTGGGGTGAATAAGGCGTCGGGCAGAGAAGAACTGATTGCCGCTTTAAATGAAGCCCTCCGGCATGACATTCACATTCTCGTGGAGGAGGCCATCGTGGGCCGGGAGATTGAATGTGCCGTTCTCGGCGGTTATGAACCGAAGGCTTCGGATGTGGGCGAGGTGCTCTCCGCCGAAGATTTCTATACATTTGATGCCAAATATAACAACCAGGAATCCAGGACAGATCTGCATCCCGTATTCCCGGAAGGAAAGATGGAAGAAGTCCGGGCCGATGCGGTGAAGATTTTTAAGGCGCTGGACGGTTTCGGCTGTGCCCGTGTGGATTTCTTTATGGAAAAAGGCACCAATGAAATTGTTTTCAATGAAATCAATACAATGCCGGGCTTTACGTCCATCAGCATGTATCCGATGCTCTGGAATGAAAAGGGACTTGATAATGGCGCGCTGGCAGATGAGATGATTCGTCTGGCATTTGAGCGTTATGAGAGATAGGAGGTCCGAAAGATGCAGATAGATGCACCGATTGGTGTCTTTGATTCGGGTGTCGGCGGGTTGACCGTGGTGCGGGAAATCATCCGGCAGCTTCCTTCGGAAAATATTGTTTATTTTGGAGATACGGCCAGAGTGCCTTATGGAACAAAATCCAGAGATACCATCATTAACTATTCAGAGCAGATTGTTCATTTTCTAAAGACAAAGCAGGTGAAGGCCATCGTGGTGGCCTGCAATACGGCCACATCCTATGCCCTGGATGTTTTGAAGGAAAAACTGGATATACCGATTATCGGCGTTGTCCGGCCGGGAGCGGTGACGGCGGTAAATGCCACCCGGAATAAACGCATCGGCATTATAGCGACAGAGGGAACTATCGGCAGCGGTATTTATCCGCGGGTGATTCATGAGTATGATTCAGAGATAGAGGTTGTTCAGAAGGCATGTCCGCTGTTTGTGTCCCTGGTTGAGGAAGGGTGGACCGATGACCCGGTAACGGATGAGGTTGCCCGGCGTTATCTGAAATCGCTGCAGGATTCGGGAGTGGATACCCTTGTCCTCGGCTGCACCCATTATCCGCTGCTCAGAAAGACTATCGGGCGGCTTGTCGGCGATGGCGTTACACTGGTAAATCCGGCCTATGAAACGGCCTGCAGTCTGCGGGAATTGTTGAAGAAAGAGGGCCTGTACCGGGAAACCGGGGAACCATCCTATCACTTTTTTGTCAGCGATGGTGCGGAGCGGTTTACGAAGTTTGCCAATTCGATTCTCCCGGTGGATTTGGTGCCGACACGGCTCGTGCCGATTGAAAATTATTAATCAGAATGGATGAAGGACAGGTATACATAATGACAGATAAAGTAATTTTATCAATAAAAGGCGTTCAGCACGAATTTGGTGAAGATGGCACTACGGAGATGATAACAACGGGGAATTATTATTTCAGAAATGGGAAACATTATATCCTGTATGATGAAATGATACCTGAAATCGGAGAGCAGATGAGCAATACGCTGAAGATGACTCCGAACCGGATTGATTTGATCAAGCATGGCTCCCATAATGCCCATATGGTATTTGAGCCAAATATGAAGAATATGGTGATGTATCGGACACCTTATGGTATGATGGAAGTCTGTTTTAATACTTTCAGCGTGGCATTGACGGAAACAGAGGAAAACATTCATGTCCAGATAGAATATGCGCTGGAAATTAATGAAGGTTTTATTTCCGATTGTACCATCGAAATCAATGTTCGTGCTAAAGAACATTGATTTTACGGTATTTCATTGATTTTTTTCGTATTTAAGAGTAAAATTTTAAGTAACTACTAATAAAGAAGATATGGAGGGTTTAAAAATGTTTGTATCCGCAGAAGAGATGTTAAAGAAAGCCGTAGCCGGTCACTATGCTGTAGGTCAGTTTAATATTAATAATCTGGAATGGACAAAAGAAATTCTGCTTGCTGCCGAAGAGGCAAAATCACCGGTAATCCTTGGCGTTTCCGAAGGCGCCGGAAAGTATATGACCGGGTTTAAGACCGTTGCGGCAATGGCTGGCGCAATGATTGATGAGCTTGGCATCACCGTGCCTGTAGCGATTCATTTGGATCATGGAACTTATGAAGGCTGTATGAAATGTATCGAAGCCGGATTTTCTTCCATTATGTTTGACGGTTCCAAATATCCAATCGAAGAAAATGTTGAAAAAACAAAAGAACTCGTAAAAATCTGCCGTGAAAAAGGAATGTCTCTGGAAGCAGAAGTTGGTTCCATCGGCGGTGAAGAAGACGGCGTTATCGGCGCCGGCGAATGTGCAGACCCTAATGAATGTAAGATGATTGCTGATCTGGGCGTAGATATGCTGGCAGCAGGTATCGGCAATATCCATGGCAAATATCCGGCAAACTGGAAAGGACTGAGCTTTGAAACACTGGATGCTGTTCAGAAACTCACAGGCGATCTGCCTCTTGTACTTCACGGCGGCACAGGAATCCCGGATGATATGATTAAAAAAGCAATTTCCCTTGGCGTTGCAAAAATCAATGTAAATACAGAATGTCAGCTTGCTTTTGCAGATGCTACCCGTAAATACATTGAAGAGGGCAAAGACCTTCAGGGCAAGGGCTATGACCCGCGTAAATTATTGAAGCCGGGCGCAGATGCAATCCGCGCTACAGTTCTTGAAAAGATGGAATTATTCGGTTCCGTTGGCAAGGCTTGATTGAAAATTTCATAAAAATAAACAGGGCATTTGCTTCCAAGTGGGGGTAAATGCCCTTTTTCATCCCTTTTTATATAGTTTTTTAATAAAAAATGCGAAAAACAGTTGATTATTTACATTATTTATGCCATAATTGTAGTAAATATGTAATAGATTTGTAATAAATCAACAGGGAGGACATTATGAAAAAGTTCAGTGGCTTTAATAAGGGCCTTATCTATGCGTTGGTGACATCGATGGTCATTTCCTGCGCAGCAGGCATCGGTCCGCTGAGAGCAAATGCGGCCACGACGGGCACTGTCAACGCAGATGCCTTGAATGTCCGTTCTGGCGCAGGCACAGGGTATTCCCGTGTGGGAACAGTGACTCAGGGACAGACACTCAGCATAGAGGAGACGATACAGGGCTCAGATGGTTATACATGGTATAAGGTGTCCGGGGCGGTTTCGGGATATGTTCGGGGTGACTATATCTCGAATGTTGTTTCAGATACGCCGACACGTCCAACCAGTTCGGCCGGAACAATTACGGCGGATTGGCTGAATGTGCGTACCGGGGCAGGAACGAATTTTTCCCGTATGGGCAGCGTGGCTCAGGGAACACGCCTGACAGTCATTTCTGTTCACGGCGAATGGTATAAAGTAACCTGCCAGATGGATGGGGTTATTCAGACAGGATATGTACATAGCCAGTATGTTCAGATGGACGGCAGTTCAGGCAATCAGGGCAATACAGGCAATCAGGGCAATACAGGCAGTACGACGCCGACACCGGCCACCGGCACAGGCGTTGTAAATGTGGATGCATTAAATGTGCGCGGCGGAGCAAGTACCTCCGATGCGGTTCTGGGCGTTATCCGCCAGAATGAATCAGTGGAGATTCTTGCAAGTGAAGGTTCATGGTATAAGGTTCGCTGCTCTATTAATGGAAATACCCAGGAAGGCTATGTTTATGCCGAGTATATTTCCAAGACATCGGGCAGCAATAATCCATCGGGTGAACCGACACCTTCGACAGGCAAAGGCGTTGTCAATGCGGACGCGCTGAATGTGCGTACCGGGGCAGGAACAAACCATAGTTCCATTGGCTTGATTCGCAAGAATGACCAGGTGGAAATTATCGGACAGTCCGGTTCCTGGTATCAGGTTAAATGTAAAGTCAACGGCAGTGAGACAACCGGTTATGTTTCCGCCGAATATATTACACGGATTAATGAAAGCGGCGGCAGCACAACGCCGGAGCCGGACCCAACACCGTCCTATGAAAAGAAAAATGGTGTGGTCAACGCAGATGCGCTGAATGTGCGTACCGGGGCAGGAACAAATCATTCCGTTATCGGCATGATTTATCAGAATTCATCTGTGACTGTTATCGGCGAGGAGAACGGCTGGTACAAGGTTTCCTGTGTTATCAACGGAACAAACCGCGAAGGCTATGTTTCCGCCGAATATATTACGATTGGCGGCGGCAATACGGGTACTACCGGTCCCAACACAGATGCCACAGGAAAAACCGGAATTACAACAGCGGACGGTTTGAATTTCCGTACCGGCCCGGGAATTAATTACGGTACACAGGGGCTTGTATATCTCGGCACACAGGTAAATATCCTGGGTGAAGAGGGCGACTGGTACAAGGTATCCTGTATCGTGAATGGCGTTATTAAAACCGGTTATATGAGCAAAGAGTTCGTAAGAATTGCCGGCAGCAATGATGCGCCATATGAAGGGCCGACAGATGCCCAGTTTGAAGAACAGCTTGCAGCTTTCCCGGAAAGCTATAAGAATGGGCTGAGACATCTTCATGCACAGCATCCAAATTGGAGCTTTACTGCGAAGTATACGGGCATTGATTTCAGCTATGCGGTAGACCAGGAAAACAGCGGTAACCGTTCGATGATTTATGTTTCTTCAACGACACCGTTCTCATGGCTGTCCACAGCGCCTGGAGATTATGACTGGGCAACGGACACTTATGTTAATAAAGACGGTTCATCATGGAAGGGCGCTTCCAGAGAATTGATTGCTTATTATATGGACCCGAGAAACTTCCTGGATGAACAGCAGATTTTCATGTTTGAGACCCAGTCCTATGAGAATTCTCAGAGCAGGGATGTTACGGCAGGTATTTTAAGCAATACCTTTATGTCGGACGGCAACGGCTATTCCTATAACGGACGGTATTACAGTTATGTGGATACCTTTATGGAAGCCGGACAGATTGCGGGAGTAAGCCCGTATTTCCTGGCCTCCAGAGTACGCCAGGAGGTTGGCGGCGGCAGCTCGGCAGTGGATGGAAGTTATGGTTATTACAACTTCTTTAACATCGGCGCTTATGCCAGCGGCGAAGGAAATGCGGTACAGAATGGTATGAATTACGCATCTCAGACAGGTAAATGGCGTCGTCCATGGACAAGCCCATGGTTGTCCATCGTCGGCGGTGCGGAATTCCTTGCAAGTTCCTATATCAATGTCGGACAGAACACGGATTACTTCCAGAAGTTCAATGTTGTCAGGGCACCATATTTTGACTATCAGTATATGGGTAATATTCAGGCGCCGTGCACGGAGGGTACCAGCCGGTACAGCACTTATAAAAAGCTCGGTGTACTGGACAGCGCGATTACATTTATTATTCCTGTTTATGATAATATGCCGGAGAGCGCAGCGGCAATCCCGCCGGTTACAGGAAATCCAAACAGCTATATCAAGTACATGAGTATCAACAATGGCAGCATTGGATTTAACCAGACATTTACTTATAACAAGCTGAATTACAATGCGGTTACAAGAGAATCTTCGATTAATATTTCCGCAACGCCGGTCAGCAGCTATGGAACGATTGTTTCCGGTGCAGGTTATCATGAACTGAATCCGGGCAACAATGTGATTCAGGTTGTATGCCAGGCCGGAAATGGAACTCAGACAACCTATACATTGAATATTTATCGCCAATAGAAAAGGAGAAAGACCATGAATAAAAAAATAATTTCTATTATATGTGCAACGGTTTTAACCCTCTGTGCAGTGGTCGGCGGCGTGGTATTTACCGGGATGCAGACAATTGCGTCGGGAGCCCAGATGACCGTATCCGTGGAATCTCCGACAGTGGGAAAAGACGATGAAGTGAGAGTGCTCGTGACAGCTTCCAGCGGTGAAGCGATGAGTTATGTCAAAGCAGATTTAACCTATGACCCAGAGAAGCTTGAGCTGGTTGAAACATCCACCGATTTGGCCACAGGCGCCAACGGTGAAATCCAGATTATTGAAACTTTAGCTTACGGCGAAACGGAGAGAACCTATGAACTGACATTCAAGGCGCTGGAAGTTGGCGCAACAGATATCAGTCTCCATGATGCTTATATCGAGCAGTATGAGTCTCTGGAAATGGTTAGCCTGGAAGGTGATTATGCGTCCCTTGAAGTGGTTGTAAATACAGATATTTCCGAGGATGCCCGAATTAAGGAACTCATGATTGCCGGTGTTCAGAAGCTGGAAGAAAAATTCAGCCCGGATGTTTTTGAGTACGATGTGGAAGTCGGAGTGGATATGGAAATGTTCATCTATTCCGCAGTGCCGATGGATGAAGAAAGTGTTATCACCGCACCGGAAGATTTAATGCTTGCCATCGGTGAGAACCATTTCGAAATTCTCGTAACGGCTCCGGCGGGAAATACACAGACATATATCATCAATGTTACCCGCCTGGATCATGAACTGGAAACAGAAACCGAGACAGAAACTGAGACAGAATCCGAAACAGAAGCAGAGACGGAATCTGCCATAGAGACGGAAACCGCAGCCGGGAGTGAAACCGAATCCGAAACATTAGGCGAAGAGCTCCTTGGAGCGCCTCAGCCTTACAGCGTTGATGAGACGGAACCGGCAATGTAAAATAAAAAAATCATCAGAACCCCTATAGGTCTTTGGCTTATAGGGGTTTTTGTGGTATACTGTGAACACTTGGCGAGGTATTTTCGAGCCTAGTGAGAACGCATACCCGGAAACTTAGCGAGGTATTCCACGAGCTTAGTTGACGTGGTATACTGTGAACACTTGGCTTGATATTGAGCATTTAGAGGAAAAGGAAGGTTATTTTATGTTAGATCAGAATACATTTATGGAAACTGTTCGGGAAGTTTCTGAAATTATTAGGACGGCTTCGGAGCCTCTGTCGCGGGAAGAGATTCTCGGTTATTTTGCTGCGATGGAGCTGAATGAAACTCAAAAGGAAATGGTGCTGGAATATTTGTTGAAGCCGGAAAGGGATGCGGTGTCTCAAAAGGGGACAGTGGACAGTGATGCATCGGAAGAGGAAATAATAGACGAGGATTTGCTGGAAGAGGAGGAAGGGACGCTTGAATCGGAGGAGACATCCGAACTTCCGGATTCTCCGGTGTTCCGCATGTATCTGGAGGAAGTCGGAGGAATTTCCCTCTGCACGCCGGAGGAGCTTCAGAAGTTGTACGGGCAGCTTTTGGAGGGAGATGACGGTGTAATAGGAAGGATATCTGAGAACTGGATGCACAGGATTTTAGAGCAGGTGAAAAGATTGTCAGTGTCCGCGGAGGATTTTTCTGATGTTGTGCAGGAAGGGAATATGGCTTTGTTTATGAAGCTTTCCGAGTTGTGCGGCAGCAATACGGCCCCGACGGATGTGGAAGCCATGCTTGACCAGGCAATCGAGGCGACGATGAAAGGGTATATTGATGAAATTACCGGAGAAGATGATGTGGAAAATGCTGTGGTTGGCAAGGTGACACTGGTGAATGAAGCGCGGAAATATCTTATGGAGCAGAACGGGCAGGAACCGTCGGTTCGCGAACTGGCGAAATATACGAAAATGTCTGCGAGTGAACTGAGGGATATGCTGGATTTCATTCAGAAGGCTGAGGACTCGGCAAAAGACCGGAGATAAAAAGCAGAGGATATGAGAGCATATTGGAAGGATATCGGGTGCATGCCGGGGCAAATCGGGAGCATACCGGCTCCGGGGCGGGCATATATTAGCCTGAAGGATTTTAAGGAAGCGGTTGGGTGAAGGAATATCGGGTTCTTGCGGCAGCTTTATGTATGATGTTGGTATCGCTGATTGTGTCCGGGGTACGGAATATAAGCGCGTCAGCGGCGCCGGAAAGTGCGACCTATGATATCTATGAGGAAAGTGAACGATTGGTGGCATTGACTTTTGATGACGGTCCAAAGGGGAAAAAGACAGAGGCCCTTTTGGATATGTTAAAAGAAAAAGGAGTCCATGCCACTTTTTTTATGATTGGCGCCCAGGCGGAGGAACAGCCGGAGCTTGTCCGGCGAATTTCTGAAGAAGGACATCAGATTGGCATGCACACTTACAGCCATGTGGATTTATCCTGCCTTACAGAAGAAAAGCAGAGAGAAGAAATTGAAAAATCCAGAGCAGCGATAGGGGCGGTTATCGGCGAGGGAGAGCTTATGCTCAGACCGCCCTTTGGTAAAATGAATCCGGCGCTGGAGGACTGGCTGGACTGTCCGATGATTTTGTGGTCAGTTGACACGGAGGACTGGACAGGAAAATCTGCGGTGGATATTATCCGGGAAACGGCGGAGACAGTGAAGGATGGGGATATTATCTTGATGCACGATATTTCGGATTATGGCGTCAGCGGGGCGGCCGGAATTATTGACGAATTAAGGCGGATGGGTTATACTTTTTTAACAGTAGACCAGTTATTCTCCTGTCGGGATATTGAACTGGAAAATGGCGTGTCCTATCGACGGGCGCGGTGAGAGGAGAAATTATGTTAAAGATAGGTTCCCATGTGGGAATGAGCGGAAAAGAAATGTTTTTAGGTTCGGCGAAGGAGGCCGTATCTTATGGCGCCAACACCTTTATGGTGTATACGGGGGCGCCCCAGAATACAAAGCGTAAAGATATCAGTGAACTTCGCATCGACGAGGGCTGGGCTTTCATGCGGGAGCATGGAATAGAGGAGATTGTCATTCATGCCCCTTATATTATCAATATGGCAAATACGGTGAAGCCGGAAACCTTTAAGTTAGCCGTGGACTTTATGAATCTGGAACTCAGCCGGTCCGAGGCCATGGGCAGCAGGATTCTTATTGTCCATCCCGGGGCCCATGTGGGCGCAGGAGCCGAAGCGGGAATCGAAAAGATTGCCGAAGCCCTGAATGAAGTTCTGCACCGGGATTCAAAGGTGTGCGTGGCCCTGGAGACGATGGCGGGCAAAGGCAGTGAGATTGGCCGGAGTTTTGAGGAACTGGCCCAAATCTATGACCGGGTTGCCTGCAATGATAAGTTGAGAGTGTGTTTTGATACCTGTCACACAAGTGATGCCGGGTATGATATTATCCATGATTTTGACGGTGTTATGGAGCAGTTTGACCGGATTCTCGGAAAGGAGCAGATTGCTGTATTTCATATTAATGACAGTATGAATCCATTGGGAGCACACAAGGACAGACATGCCAAT
>URND01000006.1 GCA_900549105.1 uncultured Eubacteriales bacterium | reverse complement strand
GAGAGAGCGAATTATAATCTGCCGAAATCAGAAAATTCCAGACAGCCGAAATGCCTGCCGGAGAAAGAAACGGCTATAAGGGAGGCATTGGAGCATTTTCGGATGATCTATGCATTGAGAAGTAATTGAATTTATAACAATGTACAAGCTAAAGAAAGGGGAAAAACAAATATGCGACCTTATAAAAGATTAACTGTAATTTGTGGGATTATTTCTTTTCTATCGCTTACACTTTGCTTGTTCTTACGTTATTTTGTCATTTGTGAGGAAGCAGATTTTTGGATAAATGTTTGCCTTGCTGTTTTTGGAAGTGCCTTACTATCCGCATTAACGTCTCTTGTCACTTATTTTCATGAGAAACGCTCTACACTTGAAGGATTCATGTACCATTGTAAATATCTTCTTCACACTTTGAATAAATATCAAGATAGTATGTCTTTAGAAGAAAAAATGAAATTTTATTTAGATTATTACCATATAGACAAATCAGCATGTTTGGCATTTCAGATGGTATTTTGATGGTAGTGGGAAGAATAAGCCGGTAATGGAAATGTTTGTCGAAGAGTTAGAGCAGTATTTACTATATCGAGATGAAAAAAAGATTCCGACCAACTATGATGCAACAGGGAAACCAATCGCCTTTTGTGAGGTGACGACGTTGGAGTCAAAGCTTGTTCGTGAAATATCTCAAGAATTAGATGGGGAGTATTATAGAATTATGTATGGAAAACGACATGTGAAGTAGAAGAAAACAATACAATCTGTTTTTTGAACACTATTAGAAAGCAAAAGGAGAACTGAAAGTTGGAGGATAAACGAGACAAATCAAATATCGTTGGAAACGAAATTCTTATATATCAAACGGAAGACGGAAAGACGAAAATAGATGTCAAATTTGAAGATGAAACTGTTTGGCTTACGCAGGCACAATTATGTGAACTTTACCAAACCAGTAAATCTAATATCAGTGAGCATATCAAGCATATTTTTGAAGAGGAAGAGTTGGATGAAAAGTCAGTTGTTCGGAAATTCCGAACAACTGCGGCTGATGGAAAGAACTATAATATAATACACTATAATCTTGATATGATTATTTCACTTGGGTATAGAGTAAAATCTAAAATTGCCACAAATTTCCGTCGGTGGGCCACTGAGCGCTTAAAAGAGTATATGATAAAAGGTTTTACAATGGATGATGAGCGGCTGAAAAATCTGGGTGGCGGTAATTACTGGAAAGAGTTATTAGAGCGTATAAGGGATATTTGTTCATCTGAAAAGGTTATGTATCGGCAGGTGCTTGATTTATATGCGACAAGTGTTGATTACGATCCAAAGAGTAATGAATCCATTGCGTTTTTCAAAATGGTGCAAAACAAATTGCATTATGCAGCACATGGGCATACAGCAGCAGAGGTTATATATGAACGTGCCGATGCAAGTCAGCCTTTTATGGGATTGAAGAGCTTTTCTGGTGATTTTCCCGTATTAAAAGATATAAGCATTGCAAAGAATTACCTTAATGATGAAGAATTAAAAATTTTGAATAATATTGTGTCTGGATATTTTGATTTTGCGGAAATTCAAGCGATGCGCCATAATCCAATGTATATGGCAGATTATGTGGAACATCTTGATAATGTTTTAAAGAATACAGGAGAAAAAGTCTTACAGGGTGCTGGAACAATAAGTCATACACAAGCGATTGAAAAAGCAACGGAAGAATATAGAAAATATCAGAAACAGAATTTGTCTCCAGTTGAAGAAGAGTATTTGAAAAGTATTAAAAATCTTCACAGCACAGTGAAAAAAAGTGATAAGAATTGATAGAAAAATTGTTTTTATACAAATGGCGAGGTCAAAGAGTGAGTTGTATGATGTTGATTTAGTTTGGACAATGATGAATATGTCGAGATGGTGTGTTTATTGTCCAAACTTAATTCGGGTAAATATATTGATATGAAATGGGATATGGACAAATTCAACTTGCCTATTGCGAAGTGTATTGAAAAATAGATAGAAAATTCGAACGGATACGAAGGAGTTTTGCTTACAAATGATAAAAAAAGATAGGATTTTAGAATCATGGATAATGGTAGAACATTTATCGGAGGGCGACATTAGTCTCAGGGATAAGGCTATTCTTACGATGGATGATTTGCAGGGACAAGATTTTTATTCTCTGTTTCTACATGAAATTCAAAAACAGAAATGGAATCAGCGGCAAAAGGGAGGAGTCGTTGTCTATTTTGGTGTCTTTAATTTCCGGGAAGTAGTGGCAATTCTTCGTGAGAAGTACAATTTGAAACCGACGGATGAGGATATTCGTCTCGGAGATAAGTTCAGTTTTGCGCTGTATTTTGACAGGAATCTTAATTTCCTGCAAGATATGACATTCTTTACAGAAAGTGCTTACATACGGTATTACAAAAAAGTTCCCCATGAGGCGGAGTTCCGGAAATTTGAGGAAAATTTTAAAAATCAGCTTTTTCAGGATTTTGACGAGACAGTCAGAGATCCGGAGAAGTTTAATGCGGCAGTACAAAAAGAACTCCGTAGATACGGAATTGATGTGGAAAACTGCCGGATGCAGCTTCTGGGAAATATAGAGACAGAGGCGACGAATCTGCATTCTTTTTTCATTGATGATCTGGAAAAAGCAAAGGGAATCGAAACGGGTAATTTGAAAGCCTATTTGTATGGAAATAAAAAGGAACGCAGGAACCTTGACAGCAAAAAAGGTTCCGTGAATTTTCATCCACATATGTTTGAACAGATTCTCCAGCCGGAGAATTATCCTTTGGGAAGGTTTCCGAGCAATACGCAGTATGCGCTTTCTCTGATGCAGCAGGTTGCGGTAAATTTATCCATCGGTTTCGATAACAATCAGATGCGAAGTGTCAATGGCCCGCCCGGAACCGGAAAAACGACACTTTTGAAGGATATATTTGCACAGTTAGTCGTGCAGCAGGCGTATGATATTGCGAAACTTCCGAATTATTTTATCGAAGGAACAGAGAAAACGATTTATTTTAACCATGCATCGATTGGAGAGATTCCGGGATACATTACTGAAAATAATATCGTGGTTGCGAGCTCGAATAACGGTGCGGTTCAAAACATTGTGAATGAACTTCCGCTGAGTAAGGAAATTGACAAATCTTTGTTTGAGGAACTCAAAGAGGCAGACTATTTTCGTGAGATATCGAATGCGAAGCTATCCATAGAGTGGATGGAGGATGAGAATGGTAAGAAAAGGGAAGAGCTGGTAAAAGAATTTGTTCCGGGAGAAGAAAAGTTTTGGGGAGTATTTTCCCTCGAGGGTGGAAAAGCGGATAATATGGCCAATATTCTCAAGAATATGAAGCACATTCACAAATATCTGGAGGAGGAATATCTGCCGGATCAAGATATATATAAACAATTTTTGAAGCATTATGAGGGAGTAAAAGCGATTCAAATAAAAACGCAGGCATTTGCAGATAGTATTCGGGCATATCAGAAATGCACTAAGGAGCTGGAACGGGTTTGTGCCAATTATCAAAAAGAATCAGGGAAGAAAGAGAATGAACTGTATGCAGAACTTCAGAAGCTTGAAGAAATCAGCCAGGAATGCCGGCAGCAGTTGGAACAGCTGCAAACTCAGCTGGAGGATGTACAAAATAAAGCAGAAACTGTCCGAAAAAACATGGAAAGTATGACCCAGTGCCTTCAGGTGTACAAGGGACAACGCCCCAGCTTCTTTGCAGGAAAGAAAAAGAAAGAGGAATATAGAAGTAGGTTAAATGAGATTACGGCTCAACTTGTAAAGTTAAGTGATGAGGATATAGAATACAGCAAACGGGAGAAAGAAATTAATAACAACATTCTTTCATGTCAGACAAAATTGGAGTCAAGTACAAAAAAACAGGAGGATTTGCAGCGGCAATATGACAGTTGGAGGGGAGCAAAGTTAGATAAAATATCAGCTCTGGAAAAAGGAGTCCATGAATATGAGAAGCTTAGAAATGACAGTAAGATAGAAACGTTGGATATGAATCAGGAGTATGATGATTTACAGATGTCAAACCCATGGTTTGACGAATCGTATCGGGGCGCACAGTCACAATTGTTTGTTATGGCATTACGTGTTCGGAAACAATTTCTTTATGAGAATAGAAAAAACATAAAAGCCGCCATAATTGTCTGGGGTCAACAGGAGAAATATTTGGAGCAAAAACCTGTGATTGAGGCGGCGTGGAACTGGATTAATATGACAATTCCGGTGATTAGTTCGACCTTTGCCAGTTTTTCGCGTATGTGCAAAAATCTTAAGGAAGAGACGCTGGGGCATCTTTTTATCGATGAAGCGGGACAAGCGCTGCCACAGGCGGCAGTCGGTGCGATTTATCGAAGCAGGCATGTGATGGTGGTGGGTGATCCGCTGCAGATTAAACCGGTTCTTACACTGGATTCCAATACCCTGCATATGCTGGGCGGGCATTTTGGAGTGACGGAAAAATATTTATCTGCATCGGCATCTGTGCAGACCTTAGTAGATGCGGCGAGTCAATATGGATTTTATCGAAAACAGGACAAATGTGAGGATTCATGGGTGGGTATTCCACTATGGGTACATAGAAGATGCCAGTATCCGATGTTTACAATTTCAAACATGATTTCTTATGACGGATTTATGGTGCAGGGAATGAAAAAGTACGGAAAAACAGGGTGGTTTGATGTTGGTGGAACGGCGAACAATAAGTATGTGGAGGAGCAGGGGGAATTCCTTTTGCAAAAGCTCAAGGAGATGAGCGATAGAAATCCGAAAATTTTAGATAAAAAAGAAAAAGATGTGATTTATGTGATTACGCCGTTTTCCAATGTGGCATATCAGCTTTCGCGGAAATTACGGAAAATTGGCTTTACCAGATATGATGGACATGGAAAGCCGACCAATGTTGGAACCGTCCATACGTTTCAGGGAAAAGAAGCTCCAATCGTATTTTTTGTGCTCGGTGCTGACCGTCAGAGCAGCGGTGCAGCGCGCTGGGCGGTGACTGAAGCAAATATAATGAACGTTGCGGCTACGAGGGCTAAAGAGGAGTTTTATATTATCGGTGATAAGAAATTGTATCTCGGGCTCGGCTGTGATGTTGTGACAGATACGGATCGGATTATCAGACAATACAAAAATCAGCACCCGGAACTTGTGGATGACCAGGTACATAAGACTGTGTTGGATGTACGGGTTGCCGAAACGAAGAAACCCGTTATAGATGCGGATTTAAGACGTATTACAGGAACAGTTAAATATGTTGGAAAGGGGGCAAAAAGTTTTTATGCCTATGTCATTGGTGATGACGGAAAAGAATATTCCATTACCGAAAGCATTTATTCCAACATGGGGCCTGCGGCAGAAGTGATTCAAAAGGGTAATAAAATATCTTTTGTTCCAGAAGAAGGAAAAAAGAAACTGTTTGCTGCGGAGGTGAAGGCGGATATACAAAATTGATGCTAAGCTCGAAGATGAATTTTGGTAAACATTATAAACTGGCCTATTATAAAGAACATGCTTTAATAAATTATAGGAGATAGATATGAAAATTCAGGTAAATTTGAAATCGATGGGGAAGCGTAGACAGTCTGTAGAGCCTGTGTGCTACGAAATTCAGGGCCGGCCTTCCACGGTTCGGGAGCTGATCTGCGCAGTTACGGAAGCAGGCGTGCAGGAATATAATCAGCGGATGGAAGCTTCAGATATTTTATCTTATATGACAAAGGGGGAAATCGATGACCGGGCTGCGGCAGGAAAGATTTCTTTTGGCGTCAATTATGGAGAGCATAAGGCGGATTTACGGAAGGCACAAGAGAATGCGCTGCAATGCTTTGCGGACGGGATTTATCGAATTTTTCTGGATGAGAAATCTCTGGAAGATTTGGACGAGATAATTTCGATACGGGATGATAGTGTATTTACATTTGTCAGATTAACTATGCTGGCGGGGAGGATGTGGTAGAATGGCGGAATTTGATTACAACACAAGGCGGGCGATTACTGATAGGCGGAAAGAGGAATTGAACCGGCGTATAGAAAAGATTACGGGGCGGGACCGGGAGCTGGCCCGGGAAGTGGTGGACCGAGATGGCGGAGAAAAGACAGCACAGGTCATCAAAAGCTTTTATGAAGGGGAAAGTACCCCGTCCGGCTGGTTTCGGAAGAAAGGATTGCTGCCGGGCTTCCGGGTACATAAAGGCCTTTTGGACGCATTTGTTCCAAAAGTTTATCAGGACTCCTATCTTTATATTATTGATAAGCTGAACCAGTTTCCCTTTTCCTATGGCTGGAACAGAAGAACGGTGCGGACAGCGGGGTATGGCCCTCAGGGGCGCCTTGTTTTTTCTCTTTTAACTACCTATGAGAAATTGTTCTATTTGGGCGACCGGCTGGAGGATTATATTTACCGGCGGATGGATGAGGAAAAACGGGATTATATCAAGCATGAATGGAGCTTTAACAATAATTTCAGCCTGATTTATGCAGCCGAGATTGACCGCGGCAATGAGGCAGTCATCCGGGCATTCCGGGATCTGATTCTCAGCGAAAATAACACGGCCTATCTGGACAGGGAGATGATTTTGGGGATTCTCCGTTCGGATAACCGGGAGTTACATAAATTGCTGGGCGATCTTCTTTTGGCTGCCCGGCTGCAGGAAGGGCTGCGGCAGGTAATCTGTGAGACCATGGATGAGGGGACGAAGGAAGCCTTTTTGATACTATTGCAGGTGATAGAAGAGCATGATTTGATTCGTTATTCATCGGTGAAACGGGCGGTTTCTACCTGGATTGGAATTTTTGATGAGAAGAGCGTGGAACGAGTTAACGGAAAGCTTTTAAGTCTGATGAGCCAATGTCTGAGAGATCGGTCCTTCTGCCGGGAACAGTTGAAGACAAATGATTCCATTGCCATCAGCGCAGCTCTGTGGGCTCTGGGCTTTGAAGAAGCAGAGCAGGCAATTGGGGCGATGACGGAATTGATTGATCATGGTACGAAAAATCAGAAGCTGACGGCTTCTTTTTATAATCAAAATCTGTTTGAGGATAACTACAAAATCCGCATGGCACGAAAGGCAGTGTTGGAATATACGGATGATCTGGAGCTGGTGGCAGCCTTTATGCCTGCTTATACCGTGCGGCTGAGCGGTTGGATTCGGGGATTGTTATATGAGGAACGGGTAACTCCGAGAAATGCGGCTGAGCCGCAAAAGCCGGTGCTGACAGATTATTTTGAAAATCGGCAGGATGCGGAGCGGCAGTATGAGAAATTTTGGGAAATTTATGGACGGCTGCCGAAAAAGGGACTTGTCTATGATCCCTGTATCTTCCCGTGGTATCGGGTGGAGCTTACGCCATCCGATGTGCTCCGACAACTGGCCTTTACGGCCTACGTCCTTCAGGATGAGGAAAAGATGACGCAGATGGCAGGGCTGCTGGGAGAGATATCCGGCAGCAGTTATGACAGAGGTTATCTCGTTAATTTGCTTCTGTACCATCCGGCAAACGAAGCTCAGCGCAGGCTTCTGATCGGTTATATGGGAAATGCAGAGGAATCAACGTCTCAGAAGGCCATTATGATGGTGAAGCGACTGTCCCTTGGGCCGGAGGATTACCGGCAGATAGAGGATATGCTGCGGTTTAAACGGAGTAACCTGCGCAGTGAGCTTCTGGAACTTCTTATGAAGCAGAAGGATGAGGATATGGAGGAATGTCTAAAGAGACTGCTGGCAGATAAGCGGGAGGAAAAGCGGAGCGCCGGGCTGGATATTTTACTCCGCTTATCCAAACAGAAAGAGAAAGCTGATTTCTATTGCCGGGTGCGGACACTGGCTGAAATGATAGAGACGCCAACGGACAAGGAAAAGGTGTTGCTGGGAGAAATTCTTGGCCAACAGACAGCGGATATATCAGAACAGAAGGGATTCGGGCTCTATGACCCGGAAGCGCCGGAAGAAATTCCGAAATCCGTGGAAGGACGGGATGCAGTGTTTCGCTGTTTGACCTTGTCAGAAAAAGAACTGATTCAGAAGACGAAAAAGCTGGATGGGCTGATTGAGAAAAATAAGCATTACGAATATGAAACCATACTCGGTGAAAAACGGCTGTTGGGTAATGAATATGTGCAGTTGAAAAAACAGGCGGATACAGATGCGGATAAAGGCGGAAAAAAAGATTTCGGAGATATGAGCTGGATAATTATCCGCTGTCGGATGAGTTTCGGGCCTTTTATGATAAAGAGATTGGCGATTACGGCACTTTTATTGGGTGGGAAGCCCGGCTGCTTTTGACAAATGGAGAATTATATGAGAATGGCCGGAAATTCTATGAAGCCGTTTTCGGCCGGATGCCCTTTCGGCCGGAGCCTCTGGATTTATGTTATACAAGTCAAATCAGAAATGTCCGCCTGAATTACCGCTATGAATTCCTGGACCGGAAATTCTTATTTGAGGCGGGTATACAGGCTGTGACGGCGCTGACAAAAGTAATCAACAGAGAAAACAAGAATTTAACCTATCATTACACGGGTTGGAACGGCAGCCGCTTTGAGCACAGGAGTTCCGTAAACAGTCTGGCCTTTATTGACCGTTTTATGGAGGGTATTGGCTATTGGGAGAATGACGGAGAATTTGTCCGGGCATTTTATGCTGCATGGCGGTTTGAATTAGCGTGCAGAGAAGAGCGGGAAAAGGCACAGTTTGTTCCAAATGCCAATGGTTATAACAGCTTGAATGCTTCTCCTTTGACACCGATTACCCCTTATTGGTTTTTAAAGGCTTATCACCTGCAATTAATTTCGAGAGATATTCTTTTTAAGAGCATTTTAAATTATTTTAACAGAAAAGATTGCCTGAAGGCTTTGTGCGAGCTGGTAAAGGGTGAGTATGGAAAGACTGTAAACCGCGCTTTGTGGAGAATGTTTTTCGGGGAGGAGCTTTCCGGGAAAATTTTGGTTCAGGGGGAGACGTTTGTGGGACCGGATACATGGTGCGGCAGGCTGGTGCGTGAGCTGTACGATGCAGTCATACCGCTGATGGTGGATACGGAACTTCGCCGCGGAGAAGCGGAGACGGTGTTTTCCGCGGATATCAGCGGGATTAGCTACATACAGGGTGTGGAATATCTGGTGCGGATTTTAATGGCCCTCGGCAAGGATACGCTGGGGCGGGAAGCTTATTATTATTGGTATTATGCGCCGAGCTGCGGGAAGCGGGAGGTGCTGAGCCGCCTTTTGAAAGCCTGCTATCCGGCAGGTGATGATAACGGAGAAAAGTTGAAGGCGGCGCTCGCGGGAACCAATATCAGGGAAGCCCGGCTGGTGGAAGTGGCGATGTATGCACCCCAGTGGATTGATATCATACAGGAATATCTGGGCTGGGAGGGCCTCAAAAGCGGATGCTATTATTTTATGGCCCATATGAACGAGCGGTTTGAAGAGCAGAAGATTGCTATGATTGCCAAATATACGCCGCTGTCAGCGGAGGAGCTGCAGGACGGAGCCTTTGATATTGACTGGTTTGAGGAAGCTTACAGGCTTTTGGGTGAGAAAAATTTCGTTCTCCTTTATAAGGCGGCAAAATATATTTCGGACGGGCAGAAACATTCCCGCGCGAGAAAGTATGCGGATGCGGCTTTGGGAAGGGTTACGCTGGAAGAGCTTCGTGAGCAGATTACCGCCAAAAGAAATAAAGATTTGCTTATGAGTTATGGATTGGTACCCTTTGGGGATGACCGGGAGGCAGATTTGCTGAACCGGTATCAGTTTATTCAGAAATATGCCAAAGAGGCCCGGCAGTTTGGAGCCCAGAGACGGGCCAGCGAGTCAAAGGCCGCTGAGATTGCCCTGGTCAATATGAGTGTACATGCGGGATTTGCCGATGTGACCCGGCTGACCTTAAATATGGAGAGCCGGCTTGCGAAGGAATTTGCCCCGTATATGGCGTGGAATGGGGCAGAGGGAATGGAGGATGTGGAGCTTTGCCTGGCGGTAGATGAAACAGGAAAAAGTGAAATCCTGTGCCGCAGGGGAGAGAAGCGTTTGAAATCCATACCCGCAGCTTTCAAGAAACATCCATATGTCCTGGAAATCAAGGAAGCAAATAAGAAGCTGAAGGAACAGTATGTCCGGGCGAAAAAGCTGATGGAGGAATCTATGGAAAGCGGAGCGGCATTTACGGCGGCTGAAGTGGCAGCTCTGCTTGAAAATCCGGTGGTCTGCGCGATTTTAAGGCCCCTGGTTTTTATCAGCGGGGAGACGATGGGATTTTTTGTGCAGGAAGAGGATGGAATGTATCTGAAAGCCTGGGATGAAGCTGCTGTTTTATTGGAGGCTAAGCAGGAGGTCCGCATTGCCCATCCGCTGGATTTATACCGGGCAGGGGTATGGCACCAGTATCAGAAATATCTGTTTGACCATCAGCTTCGCCAGCCTTTTAAACAGGTATTCCGGGAGTTATATTTAAAACTGCCGGAGGAACTGGGACAGACTGCGTCACGAATGTTTGCCGGAAATCAGATTCAGCCCCAAAAGACGGTTGGCTGTCTGAAAAGCCGCCGCTGGATTGCGGACTATGAGGAAGGCTTGCAGAAGATTTATTATAAGGAAAATATTATTGCCAGAATTTATGCACTGGCAGACTGGTTCTCTCCAAGTGATGTGGAGGCGCCTGCTTTGGAATGGGTGGAATTTTCAGACCGGAAGACATTTCGGGCATTGACCATTGAAGAGGTGCCGGAACTGATTTACAGTGAGGTCATGCGGGATGTGGATATGGCCGTAAGTGTAGCTCATGCTGGAGGTGTGGATCCGGAGACCAGCCATTCCACTATCGAGATGCGACGTGCGGTTGTGGAATTCAATCTGCCTCTGTTTAAGCTCACCAATGTCACTTTGAAGGAAAGCCATGCGCTGATTCAGGGGACCAGAGGAAGCTACAGCGTTCATCTGGGAAGCGGTGTTGTGCATCAGGAAGGCGGTGCGATGCTCCATATTATTCCCGTGCACAGTCAGCAGCGGGGCAAGCTGTTTCTGCCTTTTGTGGATGAAGATCCCAAGACAGCGGAAATCATGTCGAAAATTGTGCTGTTAGCGGAGGATCAAAAAATCAGGGACCCGTTTATTTTAGATCAAATTAAAAAATAGTTGTTTGATTTACAAATAAAATGTATAATAAAATAGATGATATTTGTAATAATTGCGCACAAATATACAAAACAAAGCAGAAATTTTTTCTGCAAAAGAAACAATAAGAGGGAGGGTATTATGAAGAAACTGACTGCGTTTGTGATGGCGATTGTCCTGAGTTTTAGCTGCATTGCAGAAGTTTATGCATTAGAACTGACAGCTGCTGTAGAGAATACTGAAGCAAACACAGAAGAAGCGGGTTCTTCCGAAGGCGGTACAGCATTTGAAGATACGGATGATGCCCAAGGAAGCCAGGATGAAAGCTATTCGCAAATCGAAACAGAGGAGTCTGACCAGTTGGTGACTCCAAATCAGGACATCACATCTGATGCCAATGAGGGGGAAACTTCCGGGGAAACGGAAGCCCAAAACGAGGAAACGCTGGAAAGTGAAAGTGAAACGGAAACTGCCGATGAGGAGGAAGTGCTGCTTCAGAATATCGGACAGGTAGATGTGTCCATCGCGGCTGCTTTAGTATTAGACAGAGAAGTTGCATTTACGGTAACATTCACCGATGCTCAGGGAGGCAGTCAAAGCGATACGATTACTTTGGGCGGCGAAACAACAGATTGTAAAGCGAGCTTCACAGGTCTGGCTGCCGGCTGCTATAGCCTGAAAGTCACAGGAGAGGGCTTTGCTGATTATATGCAGACTCTCAATGTAGAAGATAAAAGATATCTGGTAAACCTGACTACCGGTTTTCTGGCGGGTTATCCATATGAAGCAGGGGGATTGCATCCCGGTGTACTGTTGATTGGCGATGTGGATTGTGACGGCGATGTGGATGATGAGGATAAGATAAAGCTGGTAGATGCGATTGATTCCGGAATGATTTCATCCGGATGTATAGCGGACTTAAATGGCGATCAGAAAGTTGATTTGGTCGATTTGGAATATTTTTCCAAAGGTTATGCCGAAGTCAGAGATACGACTGCTTTGATTGAGACGTTTGTTTCTCCGGCGGCAATTTATGCCGAAGCTTCTCAGGGGACTGTCGTAGAAGGAAATCTGGATAAACTTTTAAGCAGTGGGGAGAATGTGGTATTGCATCCGGCCAATGGCCAGGAGATATCTGTCACAAATCCGGTTGCTTTGGAATTTGATTTTGCAAAGGCATCAAAGGAGTTAGCGGCTACGGATGGTATTATTATTGAAACAGGGGATAATAATGCGATTGCCCAGGCTGTCATTACAGTAGTTTATGAGGAAGACGGAATGGAACATTCGGTTGATGTTCCGGTAACCAGCGGTGTGAATTATCTGCTAACGGAAAGCGATGTTTATGCCACCCGGGATGAAAACGGAAATATCCAGGTACATCTGGGAGCTCAGGTAGCCGTAAAGAAGGTAACACTGACTATTAGCGCCATGACAAATAATCCGAATCTTGCGGAAATCTCCAAAGTTGAGTTTGTGAACGGCATGGAAGAGCGTATTCCTGCTCCGGAAATGGATATTCCTCAAAATCTGACTGCAGCGGCGGGCAGTGAGCAATTTGCTTTGAGTTGGGAGCCTTGCGTGAATGTTACCGGTTATGAAGTGCTGATTCAGCAGGATAATCAGGAAGAAATTGTCCGGGTGAATGCGAATTCTTTGACGGTAACAAGCTTTAAGGGCAGTGATGTGAAAAATTATACGACTTATACCGTCAGTGTTCAGGCAGTCAACGGCTCGTGGAGCAGCGGATACGGTGTCCCGGTGGATGTAACTCCGCAGCCTTCAGGTCCGCCGGATAAGCCGGACAATGTAACGGCCATTGGAAAATATCAGAGTATCATAGTAAAATGGAAAAATATGGATGATACTCAGACTTATAATCTTTATTATAAACTGAAAGAAAGCGAAGATGCTTATACAAAGGTTGAAGGAATTTCTGCCAACACCTATACTATTACGGAACTTGATATGCTGAAGGAGTATGAAATCTATGTTACCGGTGTCAATGAATTAGGCGAAAGTCCTGAGTCTATTCACTGTGCGGCGAAGACAACGGATCTGAATCCGGCAGCGATGATTAAGTATAATCTGATTAACCGGGATGAGAAAGGAATACCCGGAGCAGCGCATATCATCAGCGCTGTTAGAAACGGCGGAACCATGACAGACAGCCCGTCTGATACCGAAAGCGGTACCGCATGGGGCACAGTGGATGATGATGCGGCTTCTTATTATTCCAAGACCACATGGGATGACGGCGGATACAACAATATAGGTTCAAATGGTCTGACTTATGAATTTGATCAGGCTTACGAATTAGATTCCATTGCCCTGCTCCCAACAGACGGCATGCAGTATTCTTATGCACAGGTACGCTGGTGGGCAGAAGATGGAAGCAGTGCTGTGGTTCGTGCTGCGGTACAAACCATGAAGGACTCTGAGAATCGTACATATTATATGTTGAAGCTGCCTAATGCAGTGACGGCGAAAAAGGTTCAGATTGGATTGGCACGGTATTTAGCCGGCGGTTCATATAATCTGATTACTGTGTCAGAAGTTTATTTCTATCATTACGACACCTTAAGAGATGAGATTATGGCTCTCTATGCAGATGATCTGCACACTGTCCTGAAAGAGGATGTTACGCAGGAAACCATTGATGCATTGAGAATTAAAGTGAACACGCCGGATGAATTCGGAGAAGAGAATCCAAATAAAACGCTGTTGTTGAAGGAACTGGATACGGCAGAAAAGATTTTAAAGGATGAAAAGCTGAATGATCCGGTGGAAATACATAATGGTATTACAACTAATGATACAAATAGAGGATTTTCCGGGCTGAATGCATGGCAGCCTCTGGGCGTTGCGGCGGAAGCCGGAGAAAAACTTACGGTTTATGTGGGACATAATACCAAAAAAACCGGTGAAAACACGAATCTGCAGTTGGTAGCCACCCAGTATCATGCAGAATCGAATGCTCTGAGTTCCGTAGTAACGACGCTGAAAGTGGGCGCAAATGAGATTACTGTTCCAAAGATTGGCACAAGTACAGGTATTGAGGCCGGCGGAGCATTGTATGTTCAGTATACCGGAAATAACAGCTCTGATTTGTATGCAGTACGTGTCAGCGGAGGAACGCAGGCGCCGATTCTGGATTTATATAAGGTGACGGATGAGGCCGAGCGTTTGAATAGAACCATGGCTTATGTGGAGGCGTTGGATACGTATGTTTCACAGATAGAAGCAGTCCATGGCGAGCGGCATAAAAATTCTGAAAACAGTAATGTAAATTATGACTATGATAATCGGAACTGTATCCTTGGGGCATCTGATATTATGCTGGATACAATGATGTTCTCTCTGCCGGCACAGCAGATTCTTGCCGGTGCAGGCAGCGGAAGTGTACAGGAAAGGGCCGGCAGGATTTTAGATTCTATGGACGCGATGGAAGATATGATGTATCTGTTCTACCAGCACAAGGGTCTGAATACCAGTGCATCCGAACCGTTGAATCAGATTCCAAAGGGGCATCTGAACATCCGTTATCAGAGAATGTTCTCAGGGGCATTTATGTATGCATCCGGCAATCATATCGGTATCGAATGGCCGGAGACCGCCAGTATGGTACGGGCCGTGCCGATTGTTTCCGATGAGAGAGGCGGTTATGTCAGCGGCAGCTATTTTGGTTGGGGAATTGCCCATGAAATCGGTCATTGCATCAACCAGGGCAGCTACGCGGTGGCAGAAATTACAAACAATTACTTTGCACAGCTTGCTCAGGCAAAGGATACGAATGAGGGAATGCGTTTTGATTATAACAATATCTATGCCAAGGTAACCTCCGGGACAAAAGGAAATTCTGCGAACATAGCGACCCAGTTAGGCATGTACTGGCAGCTTCATCTTGCCTATGATAACGGTTATAATTATAAAACATATTCAGATTATACAGAACAGCTCGCAAATCTGTTTTATGCAAGAGTAGATACTTATGCCAGAAATACTGCGGCCGCTCCGGCTCCGGGAGGTGTGGCTCTGACATTAGGAAGCAGCACGGATCAGAATCTGATGAGACTGTCCTGTGCAGCCGCGGGAAAAAATATACTGGAGTTCTTTGAACGCTGGGGCAAGACTCCGGATGAAGCAACGATTGCTTATGCGGAGCAGTTTGAAAAAGAATCCCGGGCAATTTATTATGTGAGTGATGATTCACGTGTTTATGCCTTGAATGGAGGCGGAAGCAGCTTAAGTGAAGACGGCACAACGGAAGCGGTAGGAAACGTGGAGCTGGAGATTAGCGCCGATGCTGCCAATAAGGTCAACATGACATTTACTCCTGTGAATGTTCCGGAAAGCGATGTACTGGGATATGAAATCGTGCGCTGTACGATTTCCCAGGGACAGATTGAGAAAACGCCGGTGGGCTTTGCGGCAAACGGCAGTTTTGCGGATACAGTCACAACATTGAATAATCGAACAGTATCCTATGAGGTTACTCTGGTGGATAAGTATTTGAATCGTTCAGCAGTTGCGGTGACAGAGGCAATAAAGATTGAACATGATGGCGCTGTGGATAAGACGAACTGGACAATCAGCACCAGCGGTCTTACGGCTGATGCGGAAGTGCTGGATGCGGATGAATGGCTGCCTTGCGAGACAACTGTGGAGAACCCTGCAAAGAAAGCGATTGATATGGACAGCAGTACTGTTTATGAACCCGCAGTAACTGATTCAGGCAATGCGGAAATTCTTTTGGAATTTAACCGCACACTGGTAGTTTCCGGTTTTAAGTATACCGCAGGGACAGGCACATCGATGGGAAGCTGCGAGATTCAGGTCTGCCAGGATGGTCAATGGATTTCTGTGGCAGAGGAGACCGTTACCGGGGGCAATACCATTTATTTTGCAAATGCAGATAAAGCCTATATCAGTACCTATGCAGCTACGGCTGTGAAGGTGATCATCAAAGGTCAGAACGGTATGAAATTATCGATTGCTGAATTGGATGTGCTGGGAGTGACAGGAGACAACGTAGATTTCCGGCGTACAAGCGATGATATGAATACGGCTGTGATAGGAAAACTGGCAGCGGATTATCAGTACGGAGAGGCAAGTGAAGACTTCATTCCGGAAGGTTCTCTCATCTTTACAGGTTCCTATAAGGGCAATCCTGCTTATAATGTAGTTCTGCTTTATGACCAGGATGGTAATATTGTAGGAGGCGTGGATGCAGAAGGAAATCTTCAGGCGCAGCAGATAATTCTTGCGGATGTGCCTGCGGAAGGAAATCTTGCGAATGTTTCCGATGGAACCTGGATTTACTGGATAGAACCGGGACAATTGGCAGAAATGAACATGCCGGTGAAAGTCCGTGCGGAATTGTACCGGGTCAACGATGCTTTAACGAACGAGGGCCAGCGACTGGTGAGTGATTCCCTGTTTGAAACATTACCGGATACATTGCCGAATATTACATTGGGCGGTAGTGAAAAACAGTGATAAAAAGGAGTATGACATGAAAAAACGAATTTTTAATATAGTACTTACAGTATTAATAATTGTTTTCCTGCTGCCTGTTCATGTACTGGCGGCAAATGCCAATGATGAAATCCGGATTACGGATCAGGGCATCGTAGAAATCACTTCTCAACATGCGGCCGGGGAGGGAGTTACCTCCCTCCAGGTTAGCCTGCTGGTTCAGCCTGCGGAGGAAAATGCCGAAGTTTCTTTTATGTTTTCTGACAGCGCGGCTAAGGTTGCGGAGTTCCGCTATCATGAAGACAGCGGACTGCTGAACATTTATCTGTCAGGGACTGAAGCGCTGTTCGGGGGCTTGGATACGCTGTCAGTGGGTACCGTTGTTGTTCAGGATCAGGATGGAAAAGATGTTATGGCGACTGTCAGCGTGGAAACACAATCTCTGAAATATGTTTATGGGACAGAACTGATTACGGAAGATGCGGAAATTCCGGAACAGCCGGTTACAATTAATACAGGACAGCCGACAGATCCGGAACAGCCGGAGGACCCAGAACAGCCGGAGGACCCAGAACAGCCGGAGGATCCGGAACAGCCGGAGAATCCGGATCAACCAACAAATCCGGATGACGGCAATGATGATATTTCAAAGTCGGAAACATTTAAAGTACTTCAGGAAACTTTGATAAATGCGGAATCCTATGCTGCGGATAACTATACAAATGAGAGTTATCAGGCGCTGAAAAAGGCGATAGAGGAAGCAAAGGCAGTTTTGGATAGTCCGATGCCGACAGAAGAGGAGCTTGTGAACGCACTTCAAAATCTGCAAAATGCCATAGGAGGATTGGTGCTGTCAAACAATGACTCTAAGACAGACAGCGGTAACGGAGGAGCTGGTAACGGTGGTTCCGGCAATGGAAATGGCTCCAATAGTAATGCCGGAACAAACAACAAACCAGAGTCCAATGGAGCAAGCCAGAAAAATGATACATCGGTGGAAACCGGAGATAATATGAACATTTTGCTCTTTGCAGGGTTGTTGGTAATATCTGTCATTGGAATGGGGTATTCATGCGTTTCATTGCATAAAAAAAGAAAAAAATAAGATAGAAAGGGCTGTCGGGAATAGATAGTCCTAAACAAGGAAGCCGGTAATTCACATGATTTACTGGCTTCCTTTGAATTTACTTTGGTGGCGAACATGCTGTGTGTGCAGCAAGGAGTGATTATGAAGAAGATTATTTTGTATGTTAGATATCCATTGACAAATAAAGCGCCGGAAACGATTGTTGTGCCAGTGGAAACTTTGCAGGAAAATTTATGGGAAATTTGCAGGAAAGCCTGTCCTTCGGCGCGGTATTTTTCCTTTGACTGTTATTACGGTAAGTCGGACTTAATGACGCTTGGGAGAATGTTTCCGTATATTTTAAGAGATGATGCATTTGTCTGGAATGTTCCTTATAGTGAAGTGACTGTTGAGGAATTTCTTGGTACGCATGGCCTCACAGAGCAGGATATGATTCAGGTTGAGGTGGATAATGTCGGCAGTGCCAGTGAGCTGCTCATGAGGCTCTATCAGGAGTGGGTTTCCTTTTCTCAAATTGCGGTGCAGGCCATTGACTGGATTGGACGAGGTCTGACGGTATATTCCATTGTGAAATGGGTTTGGACATCCTTTGGGAAAAGAAAGGAAGAAAAGCCGCAGGTCAAAGAATTTTATGATTTTCTTTTGCGGCGGAAACGTTGGAATATGAAAATTTTAGCAAAACAGCTGAATGCGGATGAGCAATTTTTAAAATCCATGTTAGAAGTTGTTGGTTTTGAAAATATGGGGAATGGTAACTATATTTTTTCAGATGTGAAAAATGAAAAGTTTAAGGAGATATGTCTTTCATATCAGGATGCCTGGCAGGATAATCATGGAACGACTGTAAATTGTTATGGAATAAATGAAGAAGTCTTTCTTCTTAACCGTAATATGCTGTATTTGCAGATTTTATGTTCTGAAATTCAGACAGATGATGTTTGGAAAACGGCACAGAAGCGGATTCAGGAATTTGTTTATGGACATTCGGACTGTCTTTTAATGGCAGGTGATGAAGGGACTATTTGCTTAAAAGAATATTTCCAGAAGGATTTTGAAAATGCAGAAGAGATGGAATTGTGGAGTGGCCTTCATAATTTGAATACATATTTAGATGAGAAAATATGGCCGTTGGAAGAGCTGTTGGAGCAGAAAACGTAGGCAGAATCCAAGGCACTGTAAAATCTTACTAAAAACAGGTGAAAGCGGATTTACATTAAATTACACATTGTGTAATAATGCTTTTGGAGTTATAATTAATATACAATGTGTAATAAATGAAAAGGTTATGGTATCATGGAGTGTAGTAAGAAGATTAAAGAATTAAGAGAGAGTACAGGGATGAATAGAAGAGAATTCTGTGAATATTTTGAAATTCCCTACAGAACAGTTACAGAATGGGAAAGAGATAACAGACATGCGCCGGAGTATGTACTGCGATTATTAGAATATTATATTCGCATGGAGAATTTGATAAAGGATAAGGGGGCGGAAAAAACGGATGAGTGATGAAAATACAAAGGTCATAGATGAAAAGGCAGCAGAAAATGGAAATGAAAAGCAGGAAATTATCCTGATTAATAAAGAAACTATTCAAAATAAAATACATATAATTCGTGGGGAGAAGGTTATGTTAGATTTTGAGTTGGCTGAAATATATGGATATACGACAACAAAATTTAATCAGCAAGTTAAAAATAATATTGAGAAGTTCGATGATGATTTTATGTTTCAGCTTACGAAAGAGGAGTTTGAAAACTTGATGTCAAAAAATTTGACATCAAGTTGGGGTGGTCGAAGAAAGCTGCCTAAAGTATTTACTGAGCAGGGAATATATATGCTTATGACGGTGCTGAAAGGAGAACTTGCAATAAAACAAAGCAAGGCGTTGATTCGCACATTTAAACAGATGAAAGATTATATCATTGAGAATCAGAATTTGATTGGAGAACGTGAATATTTGCAGTTATCCATGCAGATATCAGAGAATGTACACACTACTATGGAATTGCGTTCTGATTTAAACAACGTGGAAGGCCAGATGGCAGAGGTGATGGACAGACTCAGCGATGTTGTTACCCGTTCTGAATTGTCTGAGGTTATAAATGAATTTGGAGAGCCGCATATTAGGCGAGGATATCTGGTACTAAATGGAAATCCATTCAAAGCAGATATTGTTTATGATGAAATTTACAGGCAAGCAAAGCAAACGGTTTTTATTGTAGATAATTATATCGGTTTGAAAACTTTGGAGAAATTAATTAATATTCGGAACGGAGTGAGTATTTCCATATTCAGTGATAATCTTGCAAAGGGACTTAGAAAAAATACATATGAGGATTTTTGTAAGGAATATCCTGATTTGAAAATAAATTTATTTCATTCCGGTGGCATTTTTCATGATCGATATATTATTTTGGATTATGGGACGGATGATGAAAAAATATTTTTATGTGGAGCGTCTTCGAAAGATGCTGGCGGTAGAATCACTTCTATTTTAGAGGATCCGGATGGACAGAAGTATGATTCGATGATAAAAGATTTACTGAAAAATAAACAATTAGTGTTGAAATAAAAGAACATCTTGCGAAAGTGCATGTGTCAAGAAACGCTAATTTTCGCAGGATGTTCTTGTTGATTTTTTTGGTAAAAGGTTAAAAATCTGTGTTAATCGGTACTTTATTATAATCTTATACCGTCTGTTTCCTCTTGGATATGGCCATGGCAATACACAGAAAAGCCAGAGCAAAGACACATTGGATGCCAATAGCCTGCAGGACTTCGGTTCGGACCTCTCCGGTGATGCTGCCGAACTGGGCAAGTATATCGTTTGTTTTTTCATACCAGTAGACAGGCAGAAACTGGGCGGCGGTCTTCACGTTGACATTCATGTATTCCAATGGAACAAAAACACCGCAGAGGAAACACATGCCGAGGGCGATGGTATTGACGATGCCTGACAGCATATTCTGATTGGTTGTGACGATGCCAACCAGATAGGAAATGCTCAGGGCAACAAGAAGCATGGTCAACGAGTTAAGGAGATAGTAGATAAATCCGGGATGCCCAATGAAGGTTTTGCGGTACAGGAGCAGCGAAACAACGGTGGTAATGCCCCAGAGGGCGAAGGCGACAGTCGCGGCTGCCAGCAGGCTTTCCATATTTTGACGGTGTGCGGATACGGAAGAAGCGCGCATACGCTTTGGCAAATCCCCTTTGCGGAAAGCGGATACGATATTCCCCATAACATAGCAGAGAATAGACAGGAATAAATATGGAATATAGCGGTAGTAGTAAACAAAAACAGGCGTTATACCGGCTGTACCTGTGTTGTCGAGGAGTGTGATATCGGCTGAAACCGGCGTTTTTGCCGCATTTGCCGCTTCTTCCTCGGAGAATCCGGCCGCCTGATAGGTGCGGACATTATTTAAAAAGCTGTTAATCTGCTGGTCCACATAGAAGGATGTATAGGACCCCGGAATTTTTGTCACGGGAAGCTTTTGGCCTTCAAGAATACAATCATCAAAAAAGTCGGATGGAATGTGGATGATATATTCAACATCCCGGTAAAATAATTTTTCCTGGAGGGCTGACGTATCATCGTCGAGCATAGTCACCTGATGGAAATGCTCCAGATAGGATTTCAGGCTTTGAGACAATTCACTGCTGCTTTTATCGACAATGCCGATTTTCAGACTCTCGGCGTGATAACTGTCCGTAAATTCTTTGTTGGCTGTACCCTGAAATATCATGGTAACACCGAAAAATATAACCAGGTAGAGCAGGATAAGAGATTTATTCTGTTTTACGATTTTCATATATCCTTTATATACTGTCATAACGTTCCCTCCTCACCAGGCAAAATGAAGCAAAAATAAGAATGACACACATAATCGAGAGTGTGATAAGGTTTCTTGTATAGCGGGCCGTATCATTATAGACGTTGATGCAGTAAAAGGCATCGGAAATGAGTGCGGCCGGATTAATGCGGTTGATGACAGGTATATGCTGCTCAACAATATTTTTCATCGTATTGTTCATCAGGCCGGCAAAAAAACTGCAGGTCATAGATACCGCAAGGAGAATTCCGATTTTTATCCCCTCGCCCATGCGCCCGATGCTTCCGATAAAAATTCCCATGGCAACGCCAATCATACCGCCAATCATGCTGATGAGCAGCATATCCGGGATTTGGCCTTCAAAATCCAAACGGAGGATATAGCGCAGGTAGATTAGCAAAACAAGAAGATTGAAAAAATGCAGCAAAAAAGATGAAAGCATTTCCGAAATAATCAGTTTTAATTTATGGGTTGGCGTGACGCAGCGTCTCGCAGCCAGAGCCGTCAGATTGGCCTGGAGGGTAATTGCCGAGCCAAAGCCGATAAATGCGCCGTACAGGCAGGCCATGGCGATGAGAGCATAGAAAAACTGGGCGTTGCCGTCCGTTGTTTTTCCGCCGAGAGAAACCTGCTGAACAAGGTCGGAGTATTCGGACATTTGCCCGATTGCCGCTTCCATTCCTTCCGGATGGGTGAGGGCAACAGTTTCAAGGGTTTTCTTACTGTTTTCATAGCTTTCGAGCAGGGATTGAAGAATACTTTCTTCCAGCCCGTTTCCGCTGACTGTCAGCGACGGCGTTTCATTTACCGTAAAAATCCCTGAGATTTTATGAGATTCCAGCGCCTCTGCGGCTTCCGCCTGCGACATTTCATTTAGTTGTATCAGCGGTTCATCGCTGTCGGATAAGCCCTTTAAAAATTCCATAAACACTGTGTCGCTCTCTTCCCCTGCGACAACAGCCGCCGGAACAGCTTCAAAGTCTGCTTCATCCATCTGGCCAAATGCAAAATAGAATAACGTTGCAAGGATTAACGGAAAAAAGAGGGGCCAGAAGATGGTATTAAAGTTTTTAATTTTGACAATAATGTCATATTTGATTAAGTGCAGCAATTTAAATTCCCCCTTTAATCGCGCAGTTGTTTTCCGGTAATTTCCAGAAAAACGTCATTCAGCGTCGGAAGTTCAGAAAATACCCGTCCAAAAGGAATATGCTGTTCCTGAAGATAATTTAAAATGCGGATGAGGTTATGTTCCGCGCCGGTACACCGCAGGGTCAATACCTGCTCTGCATAGTGCAGGTCAAATACATGGGGAATCCCGCGGATAGCCTGTAAATGCTGTTCCTCCAGGGCAACGGCTTCAATTGTGATGGTTTCCCCGGTTTTAATCATGTTTTTCAATTCCTCTTTTGTGCCGACGGCAATGCTCCGCCCGTGGTCCATAATGGCAATGCGGGTGCAGATTTGCTCCACCTCTTCCATATAGTGGGAGGTGTAGATGATGGTCGAACCCTGGCGGTTCAGTTTCTGAATACCTTCCAGAATTTTATTTCGGCTTTGAGGGTCAACGGCCACCGTCGGCTCATCGAGAATAATAAGCTTTGGCTTATGGGCGATACCGCAGGCAATATTCAGACGGCGCAGCAGGCCGCCGGACAGCTTTTGGGGACGGACTTTTGTGTATTCCTCCAAACCGGTGAATTCAATGGCTTCCTGAACACATTGTTCTCTTTTTGCCTTGTCTTTGATATAAAGGCCGCAGAAGTAATCGATGTTTTCGTAGACGGTCAGTTCATCAAAAACGGCGACATTTTGAAGGACAATGCCAATCTGCTGTTTGATATGATAACTGTCCGGGTGCATTTCCTCCCCCATGATGCGGATAGAGCCCTTGTCATATTTGAGAAGCGCGAGCATACAGTTAATCGCCGTAGTTTTGCCGGAGCCGTTTGGACCGAGCAGACCGAAGATTTCCCCCTCATGAATGGTCAGATTCAGATGGTCCAGGGCAACGACATTTCCATAACGCTTTACCACATTATTTATTTCAATCATAATCAAATACCCCCTTTATAGATGATTTTAGTATACGTCTCCGGCGAAATTTCCGAAAGTGTCCTTCGTCATATTTTGAATATGACAAATGTCATAATTGTTGGCGGGCTCTTTACCGGCAAAAGGTTTTTATACTATAATAAAATAAAAATAAAAAAAGGAGAGGCCCGTCAGGGCAGTATATGAAATACTTTCAGGATACAGGAATATTATTATTTTACGGGCTGTTTGCCCTGCTCTATGAGAAGGTAAGTCTGAATTTTGTTTTTGGATTTTTATGCGGGCTTATCCTGCTGAGCTTTGCTTATATTGTGGAGAACCCCAGGTTTCGTCTGGCTGCGGGGATGGGATTTGCGGTTTTGGCGTGGGCTGTCCCGACACTTTTGTTTTTTATGCCGCTGTCCATATATATTTTTATGCGCGAGCGGCAGTATATACTTGCCGGGGCCGCCATTGGGCTGGAGATATATTATGCCCTGTTCATTGGGGAAATGTCCTATATTATGCTCTGTTTTTGCTGCTTTGGAAGTCTGCTTGCCATATTGCTTGAAAAGCGGACGGAGCAGTATGAAATATTGGAAAGCAGTTTTAAAGAAAGCCAGGATGACAGCAGGGAGCGGAATTTCCTTCTTAAAGAGAAAAATAAGGCGCTGCTGGAAAAGCAGGAGTATGAGCTGTATGCGGCAACCCTTAGAGAACGAAACCGGATTGCCAGAGAAATTCATGACAATGTGGGCCATGTGTTGTCCCGTTCCATTCTTCTTGTAGGAGCCATGAAGACAATGAATCATGAAGAAGCGATGAATGTGATGCTGGAAAATCTGGACATTTCATTGAATTCAGCTATGGACAGTATCCGAAGCAGCGTCCACGACCTTCATGATGAAGCGTTGAATCTCAGAGAAGCTGTGGATGGACTGATAAATGATTTTGAATTTTGCCCGATAGAGCTTCATTATGATATGGGAAATGATTTGCCGAAGGAAATTAAATATTGTTTTATCGGTATTGTTAAAGAAGCGCTGGCAAATGTGATGAAGCACAGCAATGCCACCCATGTTGTGATTATTATGCGGGAACATCCGGCGCTGTACCAGTTGTGCATCGAGGATAATGGGACGGCGGTCTCTTCGGCGGCAGGCCGGGCGGAGAACGGCGATGCGGCCAGTTTCAGACAGGGAATCGGACTTGCCAATATGCGGGAACGGGTGAGAAATTTAAAGGGTACTTTTCAAATAATGGAGCAGCAGGGGTTTAAAATTTTTATAACGATTCCTAAAGAATTGTGAGGAGGCGGCAGAGATGAACATTATTATTGTGGATGACGACTGTCTTGTATCCGGGGCGTTGAAGACCATTTTAGAGGTCAACGGAGATATACGGGTGACAGCCATCGGAGCCGATGGCCGGGAAGCGATAGAGCTGTATCGGAAATTCCGGCCGGATGTTCTTCTGATGGATATTCGGATGAAGGAAATGAATGGGCTGGATGCGGCCGGAGAGATTCTTCGGGAATTTCCCGATGCAAAAATTCTGCTGCTCACGACATTTTCTGATGATGAATATATCATTAAGGTGCTGAGGCTTGGGGCAAAGGGTTATCTTTTGAAACAGGATTATGCCAGCATCCTTCCGGCGCTGCGGGCTGTGGATTCCGGACAGATTGTGTTCGGACATGAGATTGTAAGAAAACTTCCGAATCTTATTCAGGAGAAAACGCCGCTGGATTATTCGGAATATGAAATAAATGACCGGGAATATGAAATTATCCGCTGGATTGCCGAGGGATTGAGCAATAAAGAGATTGCGGCAAAAATGTTTTTGAGCGAGGGGACGGTGCGCAACTATCTCAGCTCAATTTTGGACAAACTTTCCCTCAGGGATAGGACGCAGATTGCCATTTTTTATTATCAGCATAAGTAGTTTTTGGGAAAAATAGACATAATTTCCAAAATGTGATATGATTTCCATAATTAAAAAAATGGGAGTAAGGGGTTTATTATGTTACAAACAATTGAAATGATCAACAGTGCGGTGAATAATTTTGTCTGGGGGATTCCGGCTATGGTCTGCATTATTGGCGTGGGACTGCTTTTGAGCTTGCGCACGGGATTTTTGCAGATTCGGAAATTTCCCTATGCCATAAAGACGACGCTTGGCCGGATGTTCCGTAAGCGGGAAGCTTCCGATGGGTCGATGACTCCGTTTCAGGCGGTTTGCACCGCTCTGGCGGCAACGGTCGGCACGGGAAATATTGCGGGAGTGGCCGGTGCGATTGCCATCGGCGGTCCGGGAGCCGTGTTTTGGATGTGGGTTTCGGCTTTTCTTGGAATGTGTACCAAATTTTCAGAGGTAACTCTGGCCGTACATTTCCGGGAGAGAAATGCCCAGGGAGATTTGATTGGCGGCCCGATGTATTATATTAAAAACGGGTTAGGCAGACACTGGCAATGGTTGGCGGTAGCATTCTCAGCCTTTGGCGTGCTGACAGTGTTTGGCACCGGAAATGCAACGCAGGTGAACACAATTACTACAGCGATTAATTCAGCGCTGTTGAATTATCATATTATTTCGGAATCATCCGTTAGTTTTGTCAATATCCTTCTTGGCATTGGCATTGCAATTCTTGTGGGGCTGGTGCTTCTCGGAGGGGTTAAACGTATCGGCAGCGTTGCCGAAAAACTGGTGCCTTTTATGGCGGTTTTCTATATTATTTTGGCCTTAGGCGTTGTTATTTTGAATATTGGCAGAGTGCCGCAGGTATTTTATTCGATTGTGTATGGAGCGTTTAATCCGAGTGCGGTGACCGGCGGCGTGGTGGGCGGATTTTTCCTCAGTATCCAAAAAGGCGTATCCAGAGGGATTTTTTCCAATGAGGCCGGCCTCGGTACCGGTTCCATTGCCCATGCCTGCGCGGATACCCAGAAACCTGTAAAACAGGGATTCTTTGGCATTTTTGAAGTGTTCACGGATACTATTTTAATTTGTACTCTGACTGCGCTGGTAATTCTGTGCAGCGGTGTGCCGGTGGGCTATGGGAGCGCGGCCGGCGCCGAACTGACAATTCTCGGGTTCACTTCGACTTATGGCAATTGGGTATCGATTTTCACAGCAGTGGCCATGTGCTGCTTTGCCTTTTCTACCATCATCGGATGGGGACTTTACGGCGCCCGGTGTATCGAGTTCCTTTTTTCATCCCAGGTGATTAAGCCCTTTATGGTTGTATATTCTCTGGTGGCAATTTTGGGAGCGACGGTGGATTTGGGATTGCTTTGGAGTATTGCAGAGACATTTAACGGATTAATGTCCATTCCAAACCTGATTGCACTTTTCCTCTTATCGGGCACTGTTGTCCGGCTGGTTCGGGAGTATTTCAGTACGGAAGGGCAAGATGCCTGAAAATTAAAATAAGAATGATAGAAAGCGATGAGTTTGATAAATATAAGTCAGGAATTCATCGCTTTTTAAATTGTTTTCGAATTGCTTTGTTTGTTTATAAAAATTTGAAAAATGGTTGTTTCGTCTCAACAATTGTGTTAAAATAAAAAGCAGATGGTAAATATGAAAAAGGAGGATGGATATGAGCGTTGAATTGTTAGACAAAACTAGAAAGATTAATAAGCTTCTGCATAATAATAATTCCAATATGGTTGTTTTCAATGATATCTGTGAAGTGTTGAGTGACATATTGGAGTCCAATATTCTTGTAATCAGCAAGAAAGGTAAGATTTTAGGAATAAAGAATCGGTCCGGACAACCGTGTATTCACCAGTTGATCAGTGACAGCGTTGGCGGTCATATCGATTCGATGTTGAACGAGCGTCTGCTCAGCGTTCTTTCAACAAAAGAGAACGTTAATTTATTAACCCTTGGGTTTTCGTGTGATAACGTATCAACTTATGAAGCAATCATTACGCCGATAGACATTGCCGGAGAACGGCTGGGCACCTTATTTATTTACAGAAATGATAACTCTTATGAAATTGACGACATCATTTTGAGTGAATATGGAACAACGGTTGTGGGACTTGAGATGCTGCGCTCCGTTAATGAAGAAAGTGCGGAGGAATCGAGAAAACTTCAGGTTGTGAAATCAGCCATCAGCACACTGTCGTTTTCTGAGCTTGAAGCTATCACCCATATTTTTGACGAACTGGATGGCAGCGAAGGCATACTTGTAGCCAGTAAGATTGCCGATAGGGTGGGAATTACCCGTTCCGTTATCGTTAATGCTCTGCGGAAATTTGAGAGCGCCGGGGTTATTGAATCCCGTTCCTCCGGTATGAAAGGAACCTATATTAAGGTTATTAATGACGCCGTATTTGACGAATTGAAGAAAATAAAGAATTAATATTAAAAAAGACATAAAATATGGATATAAAAGGCTTGCTTAATGCGAGCCTTTTGTGTTATAATCCTATTTTGTAAAAATATGACACGTGGGTCGATTTTCGGGCAGGTGCCGGCAGGTCGCCCGAAAAGATGAAGTCCACGGATGTAAAAACCAATGGAGGTATGATTATGAGCGTTATTTCTATGAAACAGTTGCTGGAAGCAGGCGTGCATTTCGGACATCAGACAAGAAGATGGAACCCTAAGATGGCTGAGTACATCTACACAGAGAGAAATGGTATTTATATCATTGACTTACAGAAATCTGTAGGTATGGTGGATGATGCTTACAATGCCATTAAAGATATCGTTGCAGACGGCGGTACAATTCTTTTTGTCGGAACAAAGAAACAGGCCCAGGATGCTATCCGTATGGAAGCAGAACGCTGCGGTATGTTCTATGTTAATCAGAGATGGCTTGGCGGTATGCTGACAAACTTCAAAACAATTCAGAGCCGTATTACACGGTTGAAACAGATTGAAGCTATGGCAGAAGACGGTACATTCGATGTATTGCCTAAGAAAGAAGTTATTGCACTGAAGAAAGAATGGGAAAAACTTGAGAAAAACCTTGGCGGTATCAAGAACATGAAGAGAGTTCCGGATGCAATCTTTGTTGTAGACCCTAAAAAGGAAAGAATCTGCGTACAGGAAGCTCATGTATTAGGTGTTCCGTTAATCGGTATTGCTGATACAAACTGTGATCCGGAAGAACTGGATTATGTAATCCCAGGTAACGATGATGCAATCCGTGCGGTTAAATTAATCGTTTCCAAGATGGCAGATGCAGTTATCGAGGCAAATCAGGGTGTTCAGATGGACGATGCTGAAGAAGCAGCAGAGGAAGTTGCTGAATAATCAGAGCTTACGACTTAAAGTGCTGTCTCAAAATTAGTTTTAATCTTGAGACAGCTTTTTTAAGCAAACAAAGCACGAAAAGAATTAAGAAATTAAAAATAAAGAAAAATTTATGGAGGAATGAATCATGGCAATTACAGCAGCAATGGTAAAAGAATTAAGAGAACTCACCGGAGCAGGTATGATGGATTGTAAGAAAGCTCTGAACGAAACAAACGGAGATAAAGAGAAAGCCGTTGAATTCTTAAGAGAAAAAGGTCTCGCAGCTATCGCTAAAAAGGCAAACAGAATTGCAGCAGAAGGTCTTGTGGCTACAATCCTTTCTGATGATCATAAAACTGGCGCAATCGTAGAAGTGAACAGTGAAACAGACTTCGTTGCAAAGAATGCAGAATTCCAGGCCTATGTTGAAAGAGTAGCAGCTCAGGCATTGGCTACAAATGTTAAAACAGTTGAAGAATTCATGGCTGAACCATGGATTGACGATGCAAGCTTAACTGTAGAGCAGGCATTATCCCAGAAAATCGCTATCATCGGCGAAAAATTGAGCATCCGCCGTTTTGAAAAAGTTGTCAGCGAAGACGGCGTTCTCACAACCTACATCCATGCCGGCGGAAAAATCGGTGTTCTTGTTGAATTAACAACAGATTCCGCAGATGCTGCAGTGCTTGAATGTGGTAAAAATATTGCTATGCAGGTAGCAGCTCTGAAACCTCAGTATACAGACCGCTCCGAAGTTGATGCAAGCTACATTGCACACGAAAAAGAAATCCTTCTTGCTCAGATTATGAACGACCCGAAAGAGTCCCAGAAACCGGAAAAAGTTATCGATGGTATTGTTACAGGCCGTATCAATAAAGAGCTTAAAGAAATCTGCCTTGTTGACCAGGTATATGTAAAAGCTGAAGACGGAAAACAGTCCGTAGGCAAATACGTTGAGTCTGTAGCAAAAGCTGTAGGAACAAAGGTTGCTGTTAAAGGCTTTGTACGTTTCGAAACAGGCGAAGGTATGGAAAAGAAAGAAGAAAACTTCGCTGAAGAAGTTGCAAAACAGATGGGTGGAAACTAAGGTTTTATAATTTAGTCGGATTGAAATGAAATATTATCGCTAATAATAAGACATCATTGCTTGGATGTATTTTTAAGCAATGATGTCTTTTAGTATAGATAGACTTAATATTTTATTTCTCGGTATTACTTTTCGGCCCGCAGCATAACATTAGCATAGAAGGTGCCGTTCTCATGGAAAAACCGGCTGTATCCGCCGTTTTTATCCGCAATGCGGCGGACGGATTGGATGCCGATTCCCTCGCCTTTGCGTTTGGAGGATAGGAACACGCCGTCTTTTTCACGGACAACTCCGTCAAAGGTATTTTCCACCGTTAGCAGCAGCATATGCTCGGAATACATGTAGGCTTTTACTTTAATCTGCCGTCTTGCGGGTTCTGTTTTCAGGCTGGCCTCCAGGGCATTTTCCAGAAGGTTGGACAGCACGGAGCAGAGGTCGATTTTTGGCACCGGAAGTTCAGCGGGCAGGTCAAGCTTAAAGGAAAAGGGGATGCCCTGCTTTCGGTACAGCATCCCGTAATGGCTTGCCACAGTGTCCACAAATGCATTGTCGCACAGCGCCAGCCCGGAATCCGGGATGCTGTCCTGCACATCAGAGAGATATTTTTCCAGGCTTTCCCAGTCTTTCTGTCCAGCCAGATTCTGAAGGGCATTAAAGTGGTGGCGCATATTGTGGCGCGCTTCTCGGGTCTCCTCAATGGCGGTGCGCAGACTGTTATACCGCGTTTGCTGCATGGCAAGAAACTGATTCTCCTGCCGGAGATGGTCATTTCTGTTCAGGCTGGCGGCCATGAGGTAGAACATGGCATATAAAAGCAGGAGCAGGGTCAGCAGCGCAAAGCTGATGACAATATAGCCCTGCATCATACGGCCGAGATACATCAGTTCCGGGTGGATAGGAGTCATAAACAGATTCAACCCGGTGAACAGCAGCGGAAGAATCCAAAATATGTACCAGGTTTGGGCAAAGGTATTATCTTCTAACAGTTCCCTCACCGCATGGGTGGCAGGACGCCAGGATATACCGGTCGACAGCCAGCACATCAGATTATAGAGCAGGGCTGCGCGGAGAGAAAGCCAGGGAGAGTCATTTCCGGGAGCAAGAATCAGGTCCAGGGCTCTTGACATACTTCCGAGGCAGGAATACATACCGCATACGGCCAGAAAGACGCTGATGGACTTCCATTTTCTTATATGCAGCGTGCGGACGTAGACAACCCCTGCTATGGCGGCTGCAAGGAAAAACAGCCATGTGGTTTTAAGGGAAAGAAAATAGCACAGGCTGCCGCCTGCAAGGGCAAGCAGGATGGTAAATGGAATTATCGCGGCCGCCAGTCTGCCCGGGCGTATCCGCAGATGCTGCTTCATTGGCAGGTAGGCAATCAACATCCAGGGCAGGAGAATCATAAACTCCAGGGTAGGACAAAGAAATTCTCTCATAATCCGGGCCCCCTTTTGAACAGAAAATCGCCGAAGGCAAGGCGGGCGGTTTTGGAAAGGGCACGGCTGACCGGGAGCTTTTTACCATTTTTCATAATAAAGTCAGAACCGTCAAAATCTGCCGCATGTTCCAGATTCACAATAATGCCCCGGTTGCACGGAAAGAAGCGGTCATCAGAAAGAGCCTTTGTAAATTCACGAAAGGTTTGACGGATGACAGTACTTTTCCCATCCGCTGTGTAGATATATATTTGGTGCCGATAGTGCTCGGCATACAAAATTTCTGAAAACCGCAGCCGGATAGTGCTGCCGGAAATATTCATTTCGATATATTTGCTGGGCGCCGGCAGGCGCTTTGCGATTTCATCAAACAAATCAGCCAATTCTTTATCGGAATAGGGTTTTACCAGATACTGAAATGCCCGGACACGGAAACCATCCAGGGCATGGTCCATGGATGACGTGGTTAATATCAGCAGGCAGTTCGTATCAAATTGGCGAAGCGCTTTGGCTGTATCTATCCCGTTTTCATTTCCCATATAAATATCCAGAAAGACCAAATCAAATCTATTTTTTTCGGCGGCGGAAAGAAACTCTGCGCCGGATTCATATTCTAAAATTTCAGCTTTCAGAGAAAGGCGGACCAGTTGACTGTTCAGCCGTTCGGCCAGTATTGTCCGCTCCGGCGCAATATCGTCTACAATGGCAATTCGCATGCTAATACCTCCTTTGCATTTAACCGTATATTAATCTAAAATTATACCAAAAAATATCATTTTTTGCAGGTGCAATTTGTGACAGATTCCTGCAATTTATGACATTTATATGGGAAATCGCAGATAATCCCTATAAATTCAGAGTGAATAGCTTGCATAAAGGGTAAAGCGCGCTTATAATAAATTACGAAAAACTGGGAATATAACATATAGGAGTGATTCGTAATATGAGTATAAGAATTGGTATTTTAGGTTACGGCAATCTGGGCCGGGGTGTGGAATGTGCTGTTCGGCAGAACCCGGATATGGAATTAAAGGCCGTATTTACAAGAAGAAACCCGGAACAGGTCACAATTCTCACTGAAGGTGCAGCGGTTTGCCGGGTGGAAGAAGCGGGCGAGTGGAAGGATAAGCTGGATGTGGTGATTCTCTGCGGCGGCAGCGCTACGGATTTGCCGGTACAGACACCGGAGTATGCCAAGCTGTTTAATGTTATCGACAGTTTTGATACCCATGCCAGAATTCCGGAACATTTTGCCAACGTCGATGCCTCGGCTAAAGAGGGAAATCATGTGGCGATTATTTCTGTCGGTTGGGACCCGGGCATGTTTTCTTTAAACCGGATGTATGCAAATGCCATTTTGCCGGAGGGGAAGGATTATACCTTCTGGGGCCGGGGCGTCAGCCAGGGACATTCGGATGCTGTCCGCCGGATTGACGGTGTTAAGGATGCAAAGCAGTATACAATCCCTGTGGAAAGCGCATTGGCCTCCGTGCGGGCCGGAGAAAATCCGGAGCTGACGACACGCCAGAAACATACAAGAGAATGTTTTGTCGTGCTGGAGGAAGGTGCGGACGCCGCGCGGGTTGAGGCGGAAATTAAAAACATGCCGAATTATTTTGCGGATTATGATACAACCGTACATTTTATCAGCGAGGAAGAGCTGAAAAAAGACCACAGCCGGATTCCTCACGGCGGCTTTGTGCTTCGGAGCGGAGTGACCGGATGGGAGAAGGAAAACAGCCATCTCATTGAATACAGCTTGAAACTGGATTCAAATCCTGAATTTACGGCCAGTGTGCTTGTGGCCTATGCCCGTGCGGCTTATCGGCTGGATTCCGAGGGGCAGAGCGGCTGCAGAACGGTATTCGATATTGCTCCGGCTTATTTGAGTCCGAAGAGCGCTGAAGAACTGCGGGCTTCCATGCTGTAAGGAGATGTGAAACATGTGCACGGCGATAACCTATAAAACAAAGGCCCACTATTTTGGGAGAAATCTGGATTTGGCCTATTCCTATCATGAGACAGTCACGGTGACACCGAGAAATTATCCCTTTCACTTTCGAAAGGTCAATGCTTTATTGAATCATTATGGGATGATTGGCATGGCTTATGTGGTGGAGGGATATCCACTGTATTATGATGCGACAAATGAAAAGGGCCTGAGTATGGCGGGATTGAATTTTCCGGGAAATGCCTGTTATAAGCCGGAGGCTCAGGGCGTGGACAACGTGGCGACTTTTGAGCTTATACCGTGGATTCTGGCTCAATGCAGCGATGTGGGAGAAGCCAGGGCTTTGCTGGAGCATATAAATATCTGGAATGAAAATTTCAGCGCCGGACTGCCGGCTTCGCCGCTTCATTGGATGATTTCAGACAGGGAGAAGAGTATTGTTGTGGAGGCTGTCAGCGACGGCATTAAGATTTATGACAATCCGATAGGGATTCTGACAAACAATCCGCCCTTTGATTTTCAGATGTTTTATTTGAACAATTTTATGAATATCACGGCGGAACAGGCGGTGAACCGCTTTTCGGAAAAAATGGATTTGAAGCCTTACTGTCTGGGAATGGGCGGTCTGGGGCTGCCGGGGGACTTATCGTCGGCTTCCAGATTTGTGAAGGCTGCTTTCACAAAAATGAATTCGGTTTCCGGGGATTCGGAATCGGAAAGTCTCAGCCAGTTCTTTCATATTCTGGCCGCTGTGGAGCAGCAGCGGGGCTGCGCAAAGGATGAAAATGGACAATATGAAATGACGGTTTACAGCTCCTGCTGCAATACGGACAGGGGAATTTATTATTATACTACCTATGAGAATCGCCAGATTACTGGGGTGGATATGTATAAAGAAGATTTGGAAAGCTGTCGGCTGATTTCTTATCCTTTGATTCAGGGACAGCAGATAAATATGCAAAATTAAGCCGTGTCGGCAAAAAAACAGGTCATTCGCCGTATCAATAAGCGGCTGAACGACCTGTTTGCATTTTTAAGCGGCCGGATGGCCTTTTGGATTTATTTTTTTCCGTCCCAACAATAGGTGCAGATTTTTTCACGGTCGATGCCGATGGCTTCCAGCAAACCGTCAAGGGACTGGTATCCGAGGGAGTCAAAGCCCATTTTCTCGCAGATGGAGCGGAGCAGACATTTACCTCTTTCCGTGGAAGCGTCTGCATATTCATCCAGATGGGCCTGTCCCTCATCGCCTTCCAATTCCTGGATGGTGCTTCGGGCGATTAAGTCCATATCAGAGCCGTTGCTGGAGAAATTCAAATATTTGCAGCTGTACATGATCGGCGGACAGGCCGAACGGATATGTACTTCAGCCGCGTTGGAATCATAAAGGAATTCGACAGTTTCTCTCAACTGGGTTCCGCGGACAATAGAGTCATCGACAAATAAAAGTTTTTTCCCTTCAATTAATTCCTGAACCGGAATCTGTTTCATTTTAGCGACCTGATTGCGGATGTTCTGATTGGCCGGCATAAAAGAACGGGGCCAGGTTGGCGTATATTTTACAAATGGGCGTGCAAAGGTTTTTCCGCTTTGCTTTGAGTAACCGATGGCGTGAGGAATTCCGGAGTCGGGAACACCGGCCACATAATCCACATCCGGCAGTGTTCCGGCTTTCATTTCATCCCGGGCCATAATCTCGCCGTTGCGGTAACGCATCACTTCGACATTCACGCCTTCATATTTGGAGTTTGGATAGCCATAATAGCTCCAGAGAAAGGCGCAGATTTTCATCTCTTTTCCGGCTGGCGCCAGAGTTTCAAAATGGTCAGAATCCATAAATACAATTTCCTGCGGACCAAGTTCATAAGCATTTTCATATCCAAGCTTTGTGTAAGCAAAGGATTCAAAGGAGACGCAGTGTCCGTTTTCATTTTTTCCAATTAAAACGGGAAGACGTCCGAGCTTGTCTCTGGCGGCGATAATACCGTCCGGCGTCAAAATTAAAATGGTTGCGGAGCCGTCAATCGAATCCTGTGCATGGCGGATGCCGGAAACCAAATCCTCCTTCTGATTAATCAGAGCTGCAATCAATTCGGTGCTGTTGACTTTGCCGGAGCTCATCGCCATAAACTGATGGCCGTGGTCAGAAAAATACTGTTTGATAAGGTCATCGGCGTTATTGATAATGCCGACCATGGTAATCGCATACAATCCCAGATGGGAGCGGACTAAAAGCGGCTGAGGGTCCGAATCGCTGATACAGCCGATGCCGGAGCAGCCGTGAAAGTCATACAAATCTTTTTCAAATTTTGTTCGAAAAGGTGTATTTTCAATGTTATGAATCTGACGCTGGAAACCCTGCTCTGTGTCATAGATAATCATACCGCCTCTTCGGGTTCCCAAATGCGAGTGATAGTCAACTCCAAAAAAAACGTCAAGAACACAGTCCTGCTTTGAAGTGACGCCAAAAAAACCGCCCATGGTTTTAATCCTCCTTTATAATTCATGTCGTATTTTATTGTATATGAAAATCGCATTTTATACAATTATACAAGATAGAAAAAGTTTTTGGATATTCGGGGAAAATTTTGTTAAAAATTCAGATGTGGGGAATCCGCTGAGGATATGGGGTGACTTTTGGTTTTTTTTGTGTTATAATATTTCAATAATGCCGTTTTGTGCTTAGAAAAAAGTAAGAGGCAGGAAAAACAGAAAAATGTGAGGTGTTTATATGCTCAATAAAGATAAAATCCGTATTATGAGCCGCTGCGCCATGTACGAAAAGAGTCAGGGCAAGGAGGATTTGGCGATTAACCGGTATTACCAGGGGGATTATGTCCGGCTCAATACATTAAAAACATTAATTGGAGTGACGATAGGGTTTATTCTCTGCCTGGGGCTTTATATAGTGATGAAGGCAGAGTATTATATGGAAAATATCGTGGGCATGGATTTTTGGGCGCTGGCCAGAGGCATACTAAAGTATTATGTCATTGTTCTGATTGTGTTTGCGGTAATCAGTATCCTGTTTTACGGCTGGAAATATGCGGATACCCAAAAGCGGGTGCGCTGGTACTATAAGGACTTGAAGAGTCTGGATGAGATAAATGATGGATACGACAAAAACAATTCAACGGAGGACAATAGATAATGACAAATTTATTAGTGTTAAAGGAAAAACTTGTTGGTTTTTATAAGAATTTTGAATATCCGGTGCAGATGGTCGGAAAATTCATTCTGGCCATTCTGGCATTTAATTATATCAATAATGACCTCGGTTATTTTGAGGCCTTAACGGGAACTGTGCCGATGCTGTTTTTATCGGTTATATGCGCCGTGGTGCCGGTATCCATATTTGTATTGATTTTTGCGCTGGTTGTTCTGCTGCATCTGTTTAAGCTGTCGATGGTGCTTTCGGCCGTTGCGCTGGTTGTATTTTTGCTGTTCTATTTTATTTATTTAAAATTTGCCCCGGATCAGGGAATTCTCATTGTACTTTATCCGGTTCTGGCCCAGTTTAACCTGCATTATATGATTCCGCTGGTTGGCGCGATGGCCTTTAATCCTTTTGCCGCGCTTCCGATTGCCTTTGGGGTAATCTTCATGAAAGTTGTGGGATATCTGCAGGAGGCCGCCAGTTTAGGAGACCCGGGAACGGATGTCAAAGAGATTATGACGAGCTATCAGTATATTTTTGATAAACTGTTCGCCGATAAAGAAATGGTTGCATATATTATTGTGTTTACACTGGTTATTCTTATTGTTTACGGTATTTCACGTTTGGCCATAGACTATTCCTGGTATATTGCCATTGGTGTCGGCACGCTGGTTAACGTGATCGGGCTGGCAATGCAGTCTTCCGGTATCGAGGGAATGAGCGTGGCTATGGTGGTTGTCGGTTCAGTGATTGGCGGACTTCTGGCGGCGGTTGCCCAGTTTATGGGCTGTACGCTGGATTATGCCCGAAAAGAATCCCTTCAGTTTGAAGATGACGATTATTATTACTATGTCAAAGCCGTTCCAAAGATTCAGATTACCCAGGCGGAACGCACAGTCAAAACCTATGGTAAAAAAACGAAAACAAAGAAAGCAAAAAAATCGAAAAAGGGCTCTGAAAAAGAGGAAGATTTCATGGATATGATGGAAGCTGAGAGAACTTCCGGGCCGGAATCGACGGCTTATGAAACGTCAGCGCCGTCAGAGAGTGTGCCGGCGCAGAAACCGGTCGGCGATTTCGACGAATTGTCCTTTGATGGGTTTGATTTTGACGAATTGGATCAGAAGTAAAAATTCGTGATAAAAATCATGATAAAAATAATGAAAAAGGAGGTGCAGCATGGGAGCGATAGTAAATTGGATCAGCCGTATAGTATCATTTATACCGGCCATACAATGGAACAATGTACTGGAGATTCTGATTATCAGTGTATTGATTTATTATATATTGATTTGGATTCGGGATACGCGGGCCTGGACATTGCTTAAAGGAATCTTTGTCATTTGTGCTTTTGTGCTGTTTGCCTATGTTTTTCATATGGATACGATTCTCTGGCTGTTCCAGAATTTAATCAGTGTGGCGATCATCTCCATATTTGTATTATTTCAGCCGGAACTCCGGCGTGCGCTGGAACAGCTTGGACGGAAAAATATTTTAGTGTCATTCCTGAATTTCAGCGGCAATGTGGTTGCGAATGAGCAGGAGGCAAAGACGGCGGAGAAAACGAAGACAGAGATTATCAAAGCCTGCATCGAGATGTCCAAAGCCCGTACCGGCGCCCTGATCGTCATCGAGCAGGATGTTCAGCTCAGTGAATATGAGCGCACCGGTATTTTTTTGGATTCTCTTGTGAGCAGCCAGTTGTTGATTAATATATTTGAACATAATACGCCGCTGCACGACGGCGCTGTATTTGTGCGTGATAACCGCATTGTGGCGGCGACATGTTATCTGCCGCTGTCGGATAATATGCTTCTCAGCAAGGAACTGGGGACCCGTCACCGTGCCGGGGTGGGAATCAGCGAGGTATCGGACAGTATCACGTTGATCGTATCTGAAGAAACAGGAATGATTTCCGTTGCGCATGATGGAATGCTTTTCCGCGGCCTGAGCCAGGAGGAGCTTCGTGAGCAGCTCAGCACTCTGATGAAGAATCAGGATGCGCCGAAACGCAGCCGATGGAGGAGAATCATCAAAAATGAGAAAAAAGCTAACGAATAATTTGGGCATGAAAATAATATCTTTAATGTTGGCGATTGTCTTCTGGCTTGTTGTTATTACAATGGAGGACCCGGAGCAGACGAAACCTCTGGAACTTCCGGTAACGAAAATCAACGAAGAATTAATTCGTGAAAACGATAAAACCTATGAAGTCATTGAGGGCAATACGGTGACAATCACTGTCCGCGCCCGCCAGTCTGTTTTAAAGGATTTGACGGCGAAGGATTTTGAAGCGGTGGCTGATTTTGCCAATTTATCATTTACCGGCGCTGTGCCGATTGAGATTACGGTGCTTCGCAATTCGAATCAGGTGACGATTGAGAAGGGCGCCAATACGATGATGCGGGTCAGCATTGAAGACTTGTCCAGCGTGGATAAGATGGTGGCAACCAAGGCCGAGGGAACGGTAATTACCGGCAAGGCTCTGGGAAATGTCAGTGTGGAGCCGAATATTATCCGCATTGAAGGAGCGAAGACAACAATTGACAGGATTTCCAGCGTTTATGCGATTGTCAATGTATCAGGAATTTCGAATGACTGCTCCTTTGTTGTGGAACCGGTACTTTATGACTCCAATGGAAATAAAATTGACAGTACAGATATTACTTTCAGTGAGGAGAGTTTAAAGGTAAATGTTTCCCTGCTGGATACAAAGACAGTTCCGGTGAAATGGACGATCAATGCAAGCCCGGCGGAAGGTTATGGCATTGAGTCTTCCGATTTTTCTCCGGCGGAAGTGGAGATTGCAGGCAGCCAGGATGTTCTGGATAAGATTAATGAAATTGCTTTGGATGATTACGTGGCAGAGGGCATTTCTGAAAATGTAGAAGCCGAGATGGATCTGGAAGCGATTGTAAAAGGTATGGGGGCCGTGCTTGTTCATCCGGAAACAGATAAGACAGCCAAACTGGCCATCAAGGTGTCAGAGTACAGCCGTTTAGGCGCAAGTGTTAATTTTGATTCCGTGGAGCTGATTGGAAAGTCCGATGAATATACCTATTCTGTCATCGGAGATTCCACTATTTCATATATATTGTATGGAATGGATACGACTTTTGAGACGCTGGACCGTTCAAAAATGGAATTCAGTCTCGATGTGACAGGCCTTGAGCCTGGAATACATACCGTGAATCTGCAGATGACGGCAAACCAGAAGGTTTCGCTGGCCTCTGAGGTGCCGGTAAAAATTAAAATAGATTCTCAGTAAAAAAACAGTTGCCATCCTGGATAAAAAGTGGTAACATTTTATTTGTTCCGATTTTTAAATGAAAGACTGGGCATTAAGACGGGGAGAGATAATGTTATGATATGCGATAAAATTACAATCACAAATCCTTCAGGGCTACACCTACGACCAGCCGGAATTTTTTGCAAAGAAGCGATGAGATTTAAATCACAGATTACATTTGGGGCAAAGGGAAGCATAGCAAATGCGAAAAGCGTGCTAAGTGTTCTTGGCGCCTGTGTTAAATGTGGAGATGTCATTGAACTATGCTGCGACGGCGAGGACGAGGAATTGGCTTTGGAAGCTATGCGAGGAGTCATCGAGACCGGCCTGGGCGAATAGTTTAATCATTTATGTATCTAAGTGCGTTTAAAGAGTATTGCTTCTGCGATACTCTTTTTTTTAAGAATTAAGGTGTACCCTGTATTTATTATTGAATTAGGAGGAAGAAAAATGTTGAATTATCAGAGATATAAAAGAGTACCTGTATTGGATTATAAAGAGCGGCAGTGGCCGAATAAAGAAATTCAGAAAGCGCCAATCTGGTGCAGCGTGGATTTGAGGGACGGTAACCAGGCATTGATTGAGCCGATGGTTGTTGAGGAAAAACTGGAATTTTTCAATATGCTTGTCAAACTGGGATTCAAAGAGATTGAGATTGGTTTCCCATCGGCATCCCAGTTGGAATATGATTTCCTTCGCACGCTGGTGGACCGCAAAATGATTCCGGATGATGTGCGTGTACAGATTTTGTGTCAGTGCCGTCAGCACTTGATTGACAAATCTTTTGAAGCGATTAAAGGTATTAAGAACGTTGTCTTCCATATTTATAATTCCACATCCACTCTTCAGAGAGATGTGGTATTCCATATGAGCAGAGAAGAAATTAAACAGATTGCCATCGATGGAACAAAGATGGTTAAAGAGGGCGCAAAGAATTTTGATGGCAATCTCTGGCTGGAATACTCCCCGGAAAGTTTTACCGGGACAGAGATGGATTTTGCCTTGGAAGTATGCGAAGCTGTCAAAGAAGTATGGCAGCCAACGGTTGAAAGGCCGATTATCTTTAATCTTCCGGCAACGGTTGAAATGAATACTCCGAATGTCTATGCGGACCAGATAGAGTGGATGAGCACCCATTTTACAGAGAGGGACAAAATCATTTTAAGTATCCATCCGCACAATGACAGGGGCTGCGGTGTGGCGGCAACAGAGCTGGCTTTGCTGGCCGGAGCAGAACGTGTCGAGGGAACATTATTTGGCAATGGCGAGCGTACCGGCAATGTGGATATTTTAAATGTCGCCTACAACATGTTTTCCCAGGGAATCAATCCCGAATTGAACATCGAAAATGTCAATGAGATTATTGAGGTAACGGAACGCTGCACAAAGATGGGAATTCCTCCGAGACATCCGTATGCCGGAAAACTGGTATTTACCGCCTTCTCCGGCTCTCATCAGGATGCCATCAGCAAAGGTATGCAGGCCCTTCATGAGAGAAATTCAAAGATTTGGGAAGTGCCGTATCTGCCGATTGACCCATCCGATGTGGGCCGTGAATATGAACCGTTGGTACGAATCAACAGCCAGTCCGGCAAGGGCGGCGTGGCCTTTGTTCTGGAACAGTATTATGGCTTCAAGCTTCCGAAAGAAATGCATAAAGAGCTGGCCGATAAGATTCAGGCCATGTCCGAGGTTCAGGGCGAAGTATCGCCGGAACAGATTATGGACACCTTCCGGAGTATGTATATTGATGCCAAAGAGCCGCTGCATTTCCGCAAAGCGAGAATCGAAGATATCAGCGATGACCAGGGTGCATATGATACAAAGGTTATTCTTACTTATACGGATCACGGCGAAGAGAAGGTTATCGAAGGCTTTGGCAACGGACCGATTGATGCGGTGAAACATGGCCTTTGCCATCAGTCCGGCTTCCGCACAAAGCTGACCATGTATCACGAGCATGCGTTGACACTGGGTTCCGATTCCCAGGCAGCCAGCTACATTCAGCTGGTAAATTCCGATACCGGGGCGGCCGCTTATGGCGTAGGTATCAGTTCGAATATTAACCGTTCTTCCTTCCGGGCAATTTTCAGTGCGCTGAACCGCCTGTTCTATCCGGAAGCATAAGTCGGGGAATACAGGAAATGTTCTATGGGAAATGTGATGATTGAAACGCCTCGTCTGATTCTCCGGGAATTTGTCCCGGAGGATTTGGCGGGGCTGTATTCTTTATATGAAGAAAGTGATACAAGATTTCTGGAGCCTTTATCAAAGGATAGAAAAGAGGAACTGGAAAAACTGGAAAGCTACATTCATTATATTTATGGTTTCTACGGTTTTGGGCTGTGGGCTGTCTGTCTGAAGGAAAATGGCCGGCTGATTGGACGGTGCGGCCTTCAGGTGGAATTCATTGGCGAGCAGGGCGACTATGAGTTGGGCTATATGATTTCGGGAAAATGTCAGCGGATGGGATATGGGGGAGAAGCAGTGCGGGGAATTCTCGACTATGCCAGAGATGAACTGGAAGCTCCGAGGGTGATTCTGCGGATTGACAGGGAAAATGCCCCTTCCCGCTGCTTCGCAGAAAGGATTGGTTTTCATTTATCGCCGCAAAAACTGGAGAAAGAACCGGATGTCCTTTTATATATTTACGACTTGTGAATAAAAAGTTAATAAAATATTACAAAAACACTTCAAATTTTGTGCGAAGTATGTTAGAATATAGAAGAAATTTTATAATTACGATTATTGGAAGGGACATGTTATGAATAAGAAGCTTATCCTTTTTTTAACTTCATTGTCATTGGCAGTAACGCCGATAGGGGCTTTTGCCAGTGAATATAATGGGCCTGAGGCTTCCATAAAAGCATTGGAAGAACGGGCGCATCTTCAGGCGGCCACCGGTGAATACCGGTCATGGAAACAGTATGACAGCCGTTGGGCTAATCAACTTTTAGGTTCCAGCTCGGATACGATGTCGGCTTCGGGATGTCTGGTTACAGCGATTGCCACCTTGATGGTACATTCCGGTTGTGCCGATGAAAATGGGGTTGACCCGGGAAAATTGTGTACATATTTAAGCAACAACGGAGGCTTTACATCGAATGGCGAGCTCTACTGGGGCAAAGTCACTGGTGCGGTTGATGGCTTTAAACTGGAAAGTTGGAAGGTTATGCTTTCGGGAAGCCGTTATGATAAGACAGCCCAGATTAAAAGTTATCTTGACAGCGGTTATTATGTAGTTGTTTCAGTTGGATATGGGGCCCATTGGGTTGCGGTAGATTCCGTTGACGGCAATGGCAATGTCAATATTTTTGACCCGGGTTATTCTTATACAAAATTATTTGGAGGTTATTCGGATGCCGGGGTTGACCGTATAGCGTTGTTTTCCAGTAATGGCAGCGGCAACGGCAATATTGATGTGCCGACGAACAATAACCCGGTGATGGAAAGCTATAATGCAACCGGTAAAGTTAATGTCGGCGTTTCCTATTTGAATGTGCGAAATGGCGTGGGTACAGATAAGGGTTATCTGACAGACAGTTCAGGAAACCGGATTACTCTGCAGAATAATGAAACAGTAACAATCACCGGTAAAGGCAATGACAGTTCAGGAAGCCTCTGGTACCGAGTGGCTATTAATGGCATGACAGGTTATGTTTTTGGAGCTTATGTTGATATTACCGGCAGCGGCGGCAATACTTCAACAGACTATCCGGAAAAAGCGGCGAAAGTCAACGCCAGCTATGTCAATGTCCGCAGCGGCGCCGGAACAAACTACTCCGTAGTTACAGTGGCTTCTCAGAATCAGGAGATTACCGTTATCGGCGAGGAAAACGACAGCGCAGGCGCTAAATGGTATAAGATAAAGGTGAACAATACAACGGGCTTTATGCATTCCGATTATGTAACTTTGGATCAAAACCATCATGGTGGAGGCAACAGTGCGGTAACATATCCGGAGAAAGCGGCGAAAGTTAATGCAAGCTCTGTTAATGTCCGCAATGGCGCCGGAACAAACAACGGCGTTGTGGCAACGTTGGCTTTGAATACATCCATCACTGTTATCGGCGAGGAGAAGGACGGCAGCGGGGCGAACTGGTATAAGATTAAGTTTGACGGCGGCGAAGGCTTTATGCATTCGGATTATGTAACTATTAGCGATGACAACAATAATGGCGGCAGCACGGGCGGCACGACAACTGAACCGCGCACGGGCACAGTCAATGGCGATTATGTCAATGTCCGTACAGGGGCAGGAACAAACCATAGCCGCGTTACCAGCCTGAACAGCGGAACCGCAGTAACGATTGTCGGCGAAGAAAAAGACGGCAGCGGAGCAACCTGGTATAAGATAAATTATGCAGGCGGTTCGGGCTATATGATTGCCGATTACATCACTGTTGGCGGCGATAACAACGGCGGCGATAACAATGGCGGCAACACCGGCGGTTATGAAAAGAAGTCCGGCACGGTCAATGCAAACTCGGTGAATGTCCGCAGCGGCGCAGGAACCGGAAACCGCATTGTGGGCAACCTTTCCTCCGGAGCAGCGGTAACGATTGTCGGCGAGGATAAGGACGGCAGCGGAGCAACCTGGTATAAGATTGAGTACGACGGCGGTTCCGGCTATATGCACTCCGATTATATCACTGTTGGCGGCGGAAATAACGGCGGCGGAAATGCCGGCGGCAACAATAACCCTGGAGGCAGCGGCGGCGGAAACTATCCGATGGAAGGCATTGAGGGCAAAGAAGGCGTCATCAATGCAGCCCTTGTTAATGTCCGCGTGGGCGCCGGTTCTGACCAGGAGGTTATGACGACCCTGAAATCCGGCGTGTCCGTTCTCATCGAGGGCGCTGAGCGGGATGCCAGCGGTATTATCTGGTACAAAGTGGCATTTGCCGGAACAAGCGGCTATATGATGGCTGAGTTTGTTTCGATTCAGTAGAATATAAGGTAAAAAGAGAAAGAGAACTTTTTGAGGATTCGGTTTGAAACTCAGAGAGTTCTCTTTTTATGACTATAATAGATAACTGTTATGTACTGAAAAAAATACTGTCAAATACTGTATAATCGGAAAAAGGCTTTGACAAAAATTTTAAAGCATGTAGAATATATCATGTATAGTATAAAGATAAGTTATATTTAAATGAGGATTTAAGAATGAGTATTCAGGGTTTTACAGACATTCACTGTCATATTATTCCTTCCGTAGATGATGGTGCGCAGAGTATGGAGATTGCTCAGGAGATGATTCGTCTGGCCCATGCCGGAGATACTCGAAAAATTATAGCCACCCCTCATTATGGGACAAGCCGGGCAAAAGCCTCCGGAGGGATTATTATTGAGAGGTTTCGCGAGCTGCTTCGATGGACTGCTGATAATTATCCGGATATGGGGTTGTTCTTAGGGCAGGAGCTGACTTATAATTATGGACTTGAAAAACAGATAGAGCAGGGAAGGGCTTTTACCATGGCGGGGGGACATTATGCCTTGGTTGAGTTTCAACCGCAGGATGATTACAGTCGTATCCGGCAGGGACTTCAATCGGTTCAAATGGCTGGCTACTGGCCGATTCTTGCTCATGCCGAGAGATGTCAGAAATTGGCGGCGCATATAGAACATGTGGAAGAACTGGTACATATGGGAATATATATACAGGTGAATGCCCGAAGTGTCACCGGCAGAAATGGCTGGCAGTGCAGGAGCTGCACCAGGAAACTTTTGAAGCGGGAATTAGTTCATTTTATAGCCAGCGACGGGCATGATGCAAAAAAGCGGACGCCTGTGCTGCTGGATGCAATGAATTATATTGCCAGGCGCTATGGGAAAAGGTATGCGCTTCAGTTGGGCGTTGACAATCCGGAAAAAATTATTTCAGATACATTTATAGATTAACAAGGGGAAGAAAATTATGCAGAGTATACAAATCAAAATACCATCTTTGGACCGTCGAAGCGATGAGGCTTATAAAACACTTCGGACAAATCTACAGTTCTGCGGCAAAGATATCCGCAGTATTGTTATTACAAGTTGTACGCCCTCCGAAGGAAAATCTGAAATAAGCCTTCACCTGGCAAAATCTTTGTCTGAATCAGGAAAAAGAGTATTGTTTATTGATGCGGATCTGAGAAAATCAGTGATTATCTCAAGATGCCAGGTCAGCCAGACAGTAAAGGGGTTGAGCCATTATCTGTCAGGGCAGAGTTCTTTTGCGGATATTGTCTATTCGACAAATATTCATAATCTGCATATGATTTTTGCCGGACCGGTACCGCCGAATCCGGCTGAGCTCTTGGGAACAAATAATTTCAAACTTGCCATAGAGAAATTTAAAACCGTATATGATTATATTATTGTCGATACACCGCCTTTGGGAAGTGTTATTGACGGGGCTGTGGTAGCCAATGAGTGCGACGGTTCGATTTTGATTATCGGGGCAAATGAAATCAGCCGGCGATTTGCGAAAAAAGTGGTTGAACAGCTGAAACTTGCAGATTGCCCGGTACTTGGCGTTATTTTAAATAAAGTAGATTCGAAACAAAATGGTTACGGCCGTTATTATGGCAAATACTACGGCAAATATTATGGCGAAGCCACAGATAAATATCTCGAGGAATAGGAGGCGGGAAAATATGTATCAGGATAACAGAGATGAAGACGTGGAAATTGATTTGGTGGAAGTCTTTCATTTGATGCTCAAGCGATGGTGGCTGATTTTAATTTCGGCGATTGTGTTTGCGGCGGCAGCTTTTGGATACACAAAAATATTAGTCACGCCTCAGTATGAAGCAACTTCGATGATTTATATTTTGTCCAAAACAACGAGTATTTCTTCTTCCTTGGATTTGCAGTTGAGCAAACAGCTCACCGTTGATTTCGAAATTTTAGCAACAAGCCGACCGGTAGTGGAGAAAGTTATTGAAGAATTGAACCTGGATACAGATTATGAAACACTGGTTCAAAGCATCCGGGTGACAAATCCGGCGGATTCCTCGATTTTGAAAATTTTTGCCCAAAATCCGGATCCGAAGCTGGCCTGCGATATATCTAACGCCATGGCCGATGCCACTGCGGAGCAGATTGCCGAAGTTATGGTGACGGATAAACCGAGCACGGTGGAGAATGCGGTGATTCCGGAATATCCGGTGAGTCCAAACGTGAAAAAGAATACTTTACTGGCCGGCTTGGTCGGAGCCTTTTTGGTGATGGCTATTATTATGATTGGCTATTTGATGGATGACCGTATTAAAACAGAAGAGGATGTTATGAAATATCTGGAATTAAATACATTGGCGTCTATTCCATTAAATACGGGAGATAAACCATCCAAAAAGAAAAAGGGTGGAAAGAAGGCAGCCTAAATGAAAACCGGTTTTAAAAAGATATTGTACATACTCTGTATTTTGGGCGCCGGATTGTGTATCGGTTTTCTTGCATATTATTATTTTCAGCTTCAGGAAAATAAAAAAATTTATGACGATTTGCAGAGCCAAACGGAGAGTGGAACCGAAATTTCTGAAATTTTGACCGAAACCGCTGAAACTTCGCCAGAATCCGCAGTGAGCCGGAAAAGCCCGGAAATCCCTGTGGATTTTTCGGAATTGCAGCAGATAAATCCGGAGATATATGCCTGGATAGAAATTCCGGGAACAGAGGTTAACTATCCGATTGTTCAGAGTGCATCGGACAATTCCTATTATCTGAATCATACCATCGAGGGAATTGCCGGTTATCCGGGGTCGATTTATAGCGAAGGAATTAATTCTAAAGATTTTCAGGATTATAATACACTCATATATGGCCATGACATGGAAGATGGTTCTATGTTTGGAAGTTTATATAAGTTTAAGGATGCCGAATATTTGAAGGCCCATGAGAACTTATTTATATATACGCCGGAACATAAATTTACCTATCGGATATTTATGGCGGTAACTTATGATGACCGGCATATTATGGGAAGCTTTGATTTTTCAGATAAAAAAGACAGAGAAGTTTATTTGGCTTCCATTGGCAATACAGATTCGGAAGTTTCGGCAGATGACCGGATTATTACATTGAGTACGTGTATTGCCGGGCAGCCATCCAATCGACTTTTGGTAGAGGCGGTTTTAATCAATGAGGAATAAAAAAATATTTACAATAATCGCTGCATTGATTGCGATTGGGGTGATTGCTGCTGCTTTTTTCTTTTTCCTAAAGGCAAGGAATGTTCCGACGGTCACTCGAAGCAATGCAGAAAACTCTGAGAGTGATTCATCGCAGCAGAATGCAGAAATGACCTTGTCGGACAAGAAGATTTCCTGGCAGGGTAAAGAATACATTTACAATACAGATATTCGGAACATTCTCTTTTTGGGTATCGATAAACATGAAGAGATGCAGGCTCAGGAGTATGCCGGCCGGGGCGGCCAGGCCGACTGTATTATTCTTTTGTCTTTAAATACAAAGGAGAAAACGGCTTCGATGTTGAACATATCCAGAGAATCCATGACGGATATAGATATTTATGATATGTCGGGCAAGTTTGTGGAAACCCAGGAAGCCCAGCTGGCTTTACAGTATGCCTATGGGGATGGGGAAAAGCGGAGCTGTTGGCTGATGAAAAAAGCTGTGGCGAATCTTTTGAAAGATGTTCCGATTCACGGCTATATGGCGTTAAATATCGATGGAATTTCAGCCATTAATGATGTCATTGGCGGTGTGGAGATTACCGTGCCGGAGGATTATACATCCATTGATGAAGCCTTTGTTCAAGGGGCAACGCTGACATTAACCGGCAGCCAGGCAGAAAAATATGTCCGCTACAGAGATATCAACGTAACCGGAAGCAATGACGGCCGTATGGAGCGGCAGAACCAGTTTTTGAAAGCCCTGGTTAAACTTCTGAAAGAAAAGAATCAGGAAGATTCCAACTTCATCAATACCTTATTTTCTGTTGGAAAGCCCTATATGACGACAGATTTAACGGCAGAACAGATGGAAAAATATGCGTCTTACACGCTGGATGATACATATATAAAGATTCCGGGGGAGACGCGGGCAGGCGAAAAGCATGACGAATTTATTGTAGATGAAGAAAAAATGATGGATGTACTGATAAAAATACTTTATATACAAGCCTGAGTGTGTTACAATTGCAATATATTTAGATAAGTTATAAATAAAAATAATAAGCAAGGAGTGAGATGATATAAAAAAAATCAAACGGCTGGCCGGCTTTTGTGCAGCGGCAGTAATTGCAGTGAGCATGAGTCTTGGGGCATTTGCAGCGCCGAGTCCATCAGCAGACGGAATTGTCATTAGCGGTAAAACAGAAGATGCCAATGGTGATGAGTTTCAGGTTACCCTGGAAGAAGTCACGGATGAAGAAGCGAAAGAAAAACTTGAAGATGTAGATTATCTCAAGGAAATTATCGGCGATGACTATATTGAAGGCATGTCGGTTGCCGATATGAAGGACGTTTCTGTCCCTGAGGGCACTCCGATGCCGGTGACGATTGAGTTTGAAGTTAACGGCGTGAATAAAGATACAAAAGTTGTTGTTCTCCATTATGACGGTGCTGAATGGGAAAAGGTTGAAGTCAATGCGGTGGCATACCGCTCTGTTACGGCGACATTTGACAGTTTATCACCGGTGGCATTTATTTTGGACGAATTCGATGAAACTGCAGTTGTCGGAACAACTTCACCAAAAACAGGAATGTCTCCACTGTTAATCATGGCAGCTTTTGGCGCAGTCATCTGTGTTGCAGGAGCCGTAGTGCTTAGCAAAAGGGAAAGATTATAATTTATTAAGGTAAACCGAAGGGCTGTATATGGAAACTTATATAGTCCTTTTTACTAGAAAGCTATACCTTATCGCGCGGAGCTTGACGAAGCGCGCCTATGCGGAGCATTTGATATACAGGATGCCCGAATGGGGATAGTAATACGCGGAAACACGAAATTGGGGATAAGAGATGTATAGGAAAAGCGCTCAGGGATGGATAAAACATCTGGATTTTATTATTTTAGATATTATATGTCTTCATATAGCCTTTGTTGTAGCCTATGCCATTCGACATGGAGTATGGAATCCTTATGCGGTTCCAATTTATCGAAATATTGCGTTTGTCATGACAAGCATAGATATTTTAGTAATCCTCTTTTTTGAAACCTTAAAAAATGTGTTGAAGAGAGGTTATTATAAAGAGTTTGCCATGACAGTGAAACATGCCTGTCTTGTGGAATTGCTGCTTATATTTTACGTGTTTATCATACAAAGCGGCGAAGAATATTCCCGGACAACCATGATTATGTGGGGCGTTATCTATAGTGTGCTAACCTATGTCATTCGCATTTTGTGGAAATTATATCTTGGTAAAAAGCGAGATATTGGCGGAAATCGTTCACTTATCATTATCACTACGGAGAATATGGCTGATAAGGTAATAAAAAATTTTAAAAATCGCAATTATGAAGGTTTCCAGCTAACCGGTATCGCAATTGTTGATAAAGATTTAAAAGGTAAGGATATCAATGATGTGCCGGTTGTGGCGAATAGGGAAAGTGTGATTGATTATGTCTGCCGGGAATGGGTAGATGAAGTTTTTATAAACCTTCCGAAATCAGAGCCGTACCCCGAGATGCTGATTAAACAGTTTACTCAAATGGGTGTTGTTGTACATATGAAGCTCGCAAAAACATCCAATCTTACAGGTCAAAAACAGTTTGTCGAACGGTTGGGAAACTATACGGTTTTAACAACGAGTATCAACTATGTCAGTATTCGGCAGGTTTTTTTGAAGCGGGCATTAGATATCCTGGGCGGCTTGGTTGGCTGTCTGATTACAGGCATCTTATGCATAATTATAGGACCGATTATTTATATGAAGTCCCCGGGCCCGATATTTTTCACCCAGATTCGGGTTGGCAAAAACGGCAAGAAATTCAAAATGTATAAATTCCGAAGCATGTATATGGATGCAGAGGAACGCAAAAAAGAATTGATGGCTGAGAACCGGGTGCAGGACGGCATGATGTTCAAACTGGACTGGGACCCGCGGATTATCGGAAGCCGTCAGTTGCCGGATGGCACAGTCAAAAAAGGCATTGGAAACTTTATTCGCGACTGGAGTCTGGATGAATTTCCACAGTTCATCAATGTGCTTTTAGGCGATATGAGCCTGGTGGGCACTCGCCCTCCGACAGTGGATGAATGGGAAAAATACAATCTCCATCATCGTGCCCGATTGGCCGCAAAACCGGGGGTTACCGGGATGTGGCAGGTCAGCGGCCGGAGCAATATCACAGATTTTGAAGAGGTTGTCAAGCTGGATACCCAGTATATTACCGGGTGGAGCATGGGCCTGGATATAAGAATCCTCTTTAAAACAGTGGGCGTTGTCTTTAAACGGGAAGGATCGATGTAGGTAGGGCCCAGAATATTGAAAGTAACTCGCTGTGGAGATTTTAGATGGATATCTGGTATTCACAGCGTTTTTATAGATTAAAAGGTTTATAGAGCTTATTAAGATAAATATAAGCAGGTTAGACGAGGAGCAAAGAGATGAATAGCAACTGGTTTAAGCTTTTAATGAAAGTGACAAAAGTTAAATATGGTAGGAATCTGCTATTAAAGGGGATGCCGGTTATCTTTAATAAAGGTGGAGCAAAACTTTCGATAGGAGAAAACTGCACCATCAAGAGTTCTTTTTTATCAAATCTGGTGGGACTTTATTCTCGGACCATAATTGTAACCAGAACACCTGAAGCCGAGATTGTGATTGGGAACAATGTAGGTATCTCAGGCGCTACTATATATTCCCGGAAGAAAATTACTATTGGAGATAACACATGTATTGGCGGTAACTGCAAAATTCTTGATAATGACTTCCATCCGATTGAAGTGGAACAGAGAAATAAACTACTAATGGATGTCCATGGCGGCGATTCGGATTTAGTTCGTTCAAAGGAAATTAAAATAGGAAGGAATTGCTTTATCGGTTGTAATAGTATCATTTTGAAAGGGACTGTTTTAGGGGATGGCTGTGTTGTCGGTGCTGGAGCAGTTGTTGCTGGTGAATTTGAACAGAACTCAGTGATTGCTGGAAATCCGGCGCGAGTCATTCGAAAATTGGAGAGTTGATATGGGCAAGAAAAAGATATTGATTTTCGCTCACTATTATGTCCCTGATACAGCATCCACTGGTCAGATTCTAAAAGATCAGGCAGAGGGGATGTTGAATGAGTTTGATGTGACGGTTATTTGTGTGGTTCCAAGTTACGGAGGAACAGTAGATTCAGAATATAAAACACAGAAGTATTATTTTGAAAAACTAAACGGTGTGAAAATCATTCGAGTCCGAGTTCCGGAATTCACTAAGGCGAATAAAATGAGCCGAATTAAAAATATCGTGGCTTATTTCTTTGGTGCGCTTGGAGCGGCAAAGAAGATGGGGAAGCAGGATTATGTGTTTACCATATCACAGCCACCAATTCTTGGCGGCCTACTTGGTGTCCTGGGTAAGCGGATGAAGCATGCTAAGATGATTTATTGCATCCAGGATTTCAATCCGGAACAGGTTATGGCTGTCAGTTACAGCAAAAACAAGTTGATTCTGAAAATGATGATGTCTTGCGATAAGTTCAGTTGCAGGCACTCTGATTTGGTTATCACAGTGGGACGAGATCTTGTAGAAACACTTAGGAAAAGATTCCACAATCACAATGTACCAAAGTATACGATGATTAACAACTGGATTGATGAGAAAAAAGTCTATCCGCTTCCAGAAGATGATGAGAGGGTAATAGCTTTTAAGAAGCAGTATGGGATGGATAACAAGCTTGTCATCATGTACTCTGGTAACATTGGTTTGTATTATGATTTAGAAAAACTGATTGAAGTTTTGAAGCAGTTCCGTAAGGGCTATACGTTGAAAGGTGTGTATGAAGAAGGCCCAAAGACGACTGGTGGAAGAGAGGTAGTGTTTGCATTTGTCGGTGGCGGGTCAGTGTTGGATAAGTTGGTGCTATATGCAAGGAAGCATCATTTTGAGAATATAATTTTTATTCCTTATCAGGATAAAGAAAATCTTATTTATAGCCTGAATGCTGGTGATGTCCACTGGTGCGTAAATGCAAAGGGCATCAAAGGGGTTTCTTGTCCTTCTAAAGCCTATGGGATTATGGGAGTAGGTAAGCCTATCATTGGCGTTTTAGAGGAAGGAACAGAGATTCGTAGCATTATTGAGGAGTGCAACTGCGGTAAGTGTTGCGATCCGGGTGATTATGTTAAGGTTACAGATATCATCCGTTGGTATATAGAAAATGCCGAAACTGATGAAGTAAAAGAAATGGGTGTAAATGGAAGAAAGTATCTGGAGAAGAATTTGACAAAGGATGTCAGTATTCAGAAGTATATAGATGCTATAAAAGTATTATGAAGATGGAAAGGAAATGCTTTGAAGTATTAACCGAGAGCATGACCTTAAATTACTTAGTTAGAGAAAGCAAAATACAGATATGAATTTTATAAGTAAGAATTTATTGGGATACTAAAAGGCTTTTCTATTTTTAACGATGTGTGGGCTCATGTGGCTAAGGCTAAGTGTAGGTAATATATAATTCATTGTTGGAATTAGCGTTGTACTGTTTCTAATTTGTTTGGATTATGGACTTGGATGAAGTTATAAGAAAAATGGAAAAGAAGGGTCTAAAAGAAGAGTGTTTTGAATGATGCGGTTTTTCGAATAAACAGGAATTGTTTCTATGAATTCAGCTGTTTGGTTTTTGGGGGCTATGAAAGGATAATGACTGTCAATGGCGGTATATTTTTGGGGGGAGCAAGACAAATGCTGCTTTTCTTTAGGTTCGTTTACTGCAAAGATTAAAGAAGAAATAGAAAAGTCTATCAATAGCAAGAAACTCACTTTGATGGGAAATATAATAAGCATAATATTTAAGAGAATAATACGGATCGATGTCATAAAAGTAATGTTATATGTATTTTTTTATGTATTATTTTTGTTGTATTGTTTTTTGCTAGCAGTTGTAGTAATAGCGGTTATAACGGTTTAACTGTGTTGCCACAAAATAGATTCTTGAAATGGATTGGAAGCATTTTATATGAGTATTATATATTTTATGCGTTTATGCTGACATTGCTTGTGGAAAACATATGTAGTATATTGATATTTACAGTTTTGACAGTTGTTTTAGTGTAGGAAATCCATTGGATAATAAAAAGAGGGCTTAAAGAATGGTTGATTTAACTATAGTGATACTTACAAAAAATGAAGGATTGAATTTAAAAAAGTGCATTGAATCATTTCGAGATGTGGCGCAACGCGTGGTTATTGTTGATAGTTATAGTACAGACAATACAGTAGAATTGGCAAAATCACTTGGTGCAGAAGTATATGAGCATCATTTTGAAAATCATGCCGCTCAGTTCAACTGGGCAATTAAGAATATTAATCTTACTACTCAGTGGGTTATGAAGATGGATGCTGATGAGGAGCTTACATTTGAATTGGCAGAAGAAATAAATGAGAAACTGGATCGGCTTCCTAATATAATTAATGGCGTTATTCTTAGACGGCGTGTTTACTTTATGGGACGCTGGTTAAAGCATGGTGGTAAGTATCCAGAATTTTTACTTCGTATATTCCGTGTGGGACATGGAATGTCGGAGCTGAAAATGATGGATGAACACCTTATTGTCACAGATGGAGAGGTGGTTACTTTTCAGTATGATTTTAGTGACAATAATAATAAGTCACTAGAATGGTGGATTAATAAACATAATTGGTATAGCAATAAAGAAGTACTGGATCAGCAAATAAAGACAGATGCAGCAAATAGAGAAGAATCCGTTGGTGAAGCAACATCATCTTTTCAGGCTAAGGCAAAACGACTTATCAAAAATTATGGTTACTATAGCTTACCGAAATTTTTAAGGGCACACTTATATTTTTTTTACAGATATTACATACGATTTGGTTTTTTGGATGGAGTTGAAGGAAAGATTTATACGTTTTTGCAGGCATATTGGTATCGGTATTTAGTGGACGCAAAGTTGTATGAGTGTGAAAAGTTTGGAGTAAAAATGAAAGAACAAGGAGATTTAAAGGCATAAAAGGAGAAGAAGCATGGGGGAGAAAAAAAGAATTTTGATAATAATGGGACGTTATCTCCCTGGCTATAAAGATGGGGGGCCGGTTCGCTCAATCATTAATCTTACAGATTATTTGGGAGATGAATATGATTTTCGCATTTTGACATGTGATCGGGACCATGGAGATAGGACCCCATATGCAAATATCAAAGTAAATGCATGGAATCAGGTTAGAAAGGCATTGGTTTATTATGTTCCTCCAAGGGGGTTCACGTTTCGGACAATCAAAGCATTAGCAAATGATGTAGATTTAGTTTATGTGTGTGGATGCTTTAACGATTATGCCATCAATACCTTGATATTAAATCGCTTGGGACAAATTAAAAAAACTGTAGTGGTAGCTGCAATGGGTCTTTTTTCTCCAATGGAGTTTAGACTTAAATATAAAAAGAAAAAACTATTTACAACAGTATTTAACTTTTTGGGAATGTTCAAAAATATTTACTGGTCAGCGACTTCAGAAATGGAGATTGGTGAAATTTTACAGCAGGTAAAGGGAGACAGAAAGCAATTCTTTATTGCTGAAGATCTTCCGAGGATGGTTGATTCAACACATATAAGAAAAATAAAAAATCAAGGAACTGTAAAAGTAGTTTGGATATCTAGAATTGCTCAAAAGAAAAATTTGATTGGAGCTATTGAGATACTTAAACATGTAAAGAAGAATGTGGAATTTACAATTTATGGGCCTATACATGTGAAAGAGTATTGGAAGCAGTGTGAAGATGCGTTAAAAATGCTTCCTGCAAATGTAAAATGGATTTACAAAGGAGATGTGGATGCAGAACAAGTGGTTGAAATATTAAAGCCTCAACACGTATTTCTTTTCCCAACACTAGGGGAAAACTATGGACATGTAATTCAAGAGGCTTTGTCAGCAGGATGTGCTTGTGTTTTAAGTAATCAAACACCGTGGCAAGATTTGACAGCTAAGGGAACAGGATATGTTTTTAAAGTCGATGAAATTGATGAGTATGTAAGGGTAATTGACAATTACGCTTTAATGAGCCAAACAGAAATCCAAGAGGTTGCAGATCGATGTCTTGCGTATGCAATTGAGAATAGTAATGAAAAGATAAAAAATACAGGTTATCGTCAAATATTTGAAATGGGGAATTTGAAATGAGATATATTTTGTTCGCTCATGGAGGAAGTGGAAATCACGGTTGTGAAGCACTTGTACGTAGCACTGTGAAAATAATTAAAGAAAAAAATCCGAATGCAGAAATAATTGTTGCTTCTCATGCAATTCAGGAAGATAAAAAATACGGTATAGATTTTGTTGAATATGTGGAATATCTGCATTTCAAATCATACAATCCTATTAGATATATTGATAAATTCGCTAGAGAAGTTCTGAAATCAGGTGTTTTTAGAAAAAGGCTTATTGCTCCGGTTACTAAAATACTGCAACCGGATGATATTTGTTTATCTATAGGTGGTGATAACTATTCATATAAAAATGTAATTCCGTATGATGTTATCGGAGTACATAATGCTGCAATTAAGATGAGGTGTAAGACTATTTTATGGGGATGCTCAATTGACAAAAAAAATATGCAGGGTACGATTTTGAAGGATTTATTACGGTATGATTATATCGTGTGTCGTGAGAGTATTACTTATAATAACTTGCTTGAAGTAGGAGTTAATAAAGATAGAATTTTACTTTGTGCTGATCCGGCCTTTTTACTTGAAAAAGAAGATCGGATTTTACCTAAGAAATGCATAGGTATAAATGCAAGTCCGGTTGTTGTTGCAAGTGAATCAGAAAAAAATATAGTTCAAAAGAACTATGTTAATCTAATTGAGTATATTTTAAAATATACCAATGACGATATTTTATTAATACCTCATGTAGTGTGGTCTAATTCAGACGATAGACTCATCTTAACAAAATTATATCAAAGATTTAGGAACGATTCAAGAGTCCATCTTGTTAATGATGATAATGCAAAGAGACTTAAGGGTATTATTTCCAAATGTGAAGTATTCGTTGGTGCGAGAACTCATTCAACAATTGCTGCTTATTCTACATGTGTACCTACATTGGTTCTTGGTTATTCAGTAAAGGCCCGAGGCATAGCAAGAGACATATTTGGAACCAGTGAGCATTATACTATTTCCGTGCAGTCCCTTACTGATGATATGCAATTAAAAGAAGCATTTATATGGATATATAATAATAGAAACAAAATTAGGCATCATTTAGAGAATATTATTCCAGAATACTGTAAAAAAGCTATAAATGCAGGGAAAGTGTTGTGATATGGAATTTTTAAACGAACAGGAGGAATGTACAGGTTGTATGGCTTGTACCGCTGTCTGTCCTCGAAATTGTATTGAAATACAGGAGAACGAGATGGGATTTAGATATCCTATAATTAATGGTGAGAAATGTATTCACTGTCGTAAGTGTGAAAAAATATGTCCAATAAAGGATAGAATACGGTTGGAGCATACCAAAAGTTATGCAGTATTCAACGTAAAAAATGTGCAGCAGGTCATTTGCTCATCAAGTGGATTGTTCGGAGAACTTTCAAATCAAATTCTCATGGATGGGGGAGTTGTATATGGAGCGGCTATGACCTCCCCATATCAGGTAAAACATATAAGAATTAGTAATCCAGAAGAAATTGACAAGATTTGTAATTCTAAGTATGTTCAGAGTGTTATTGAGAAAGAAATGTATTTGCTCATATCAGAGGACCTCAAATCAAAAAAAGTGTTATTTTCCGGAACTCCGTGCCAAGTTGCTGCAGTGCGCAGGTTTGTAGAAACAACCTCAAATTTAATATTAGTTGATGTTGTATGTCATGGAGTACCAAGTCCAAGAGTATGGCGGGACTATGTTAAAGAAGTTTCTAATGGGAAAAAGCCAGTAGCAGTATCCTTTAGAGACAAAAGAAATGAAGAATGTTATGGGCTTTGTATAAAGTATGAAAATACAGAATTCTATGAAAAAGTGGTGGATAATGCATATTTGCAAGGCTTTATTCAAAATTTATATTTGAGGCAAAGTTGCTATGCATGTGCCTTTAAGGGAGAAAATCGTGTTGCTGATATAACACTCGGAGATTTATGGAATGCAGAAAAAATTAACAAGTCATTTGTGGGAAGAAACAATGGTTCTTGGGTTTTGACCCATTCTTCTATTGGGGAAGAATTGCTAACTCGCATGCAGGGAAAGTTTGATATAATTGAGATTGAAATGGACGATGCTGCAAAATATAATGCCTCTTATTTTGAGTCTGCGGAATGTCATAAAAAAAGAGAGGCTTTTATTGAAAATTACAATTGTACCTCCGTAAGTCAGGAGATAGAGATGGCCATAAAGGAAAACTTTGTCTGGCAATATGTAACAAAAATCAAGCATTTTATAAAGAGGATTATACTGTGAAAGAAAGTAGAGGACAGCCAATAAATGGCGCACTTTAACAAGCTGTCTTATGGTAGCACCAAAAATGTTGAATTTAAGTATTAAGAAGCTAATTGTTCTTCGGAAAGGATTCCTTCGCGGATGAGCAGTTTCTTAGCTTGTTTGATAGCCTTTTCCTTCTGCTTTTCTTTCAGAGGTTCAGGCATATCAATCTTGTATAAATCGGTCGGATTCCACGTTTCACCAGTAGACAACATCTGGTAAACAGCAGTGAGAACCATCCGGGCGATGGCTATAATGGCTCTTTTCTTGCCCCGGCGTTTGGAAATTCGTTCATATTTGGTTTTGTAGTAAGGAGTTTTATCAGATTTCACGGCTGCATGAGCAACTTGTACTAATGCAGGTTTGAGGTAGACACCGGCACGTGTTATTCTGACAGACTTCTTCTTACCAGCGGATTCGTTATTACCGGGCGTT
>URND01000005.1 GCA_900549105.1 uncultured Eubacteriales bacterium | reverse complement strand
TAAAATCCTGCGATCCTAACCGATCGTACCGGTTCGATTCCGGTCGCCGGCACTCTGTAAAAGTGAGAGAAACGTTGAATTTACAGCGTTTCTCTTATTTTTTTGTGCCGAAAAGTTTGAACACCCGTTGAACACCCGATTTCGGATAAGTATGCGGCTGCTGCGCTAAACAGCGGCATTTTTCTTTTTATATGAATGAAAAGTCTCTTTGTGGTTAAAAATACCTTGTAACAAGGAGGCGTATTATGAAAGATAAAGTATTTGGTGTTTTACAGCGTGTCGGGCGTTCCTTCATGCTTCCGATTGCGCTGCTTCCGGTTGCCGGTTTATTGCTTGGTATCGGCGGCTCTTTTACAAATGAAACCATGCTGAATGCCTATGGTCTTATGGGATTTATGGGACCGGGGACATTATTGTATGCTGTATTTACAGTTATGAAGCAGGCCGGAGATATTGTTTTTGCAAATCTTCCGATTTTGTTTGCCATGGGCGTGGCGATTGGTATGGCCCGGCGTGAAAAGGAAGTTGCCGCTTTGGCTGCTGCCGTTGCTTTTTTCATTATGCATGCGTCAATCAGCGCCATGATTACAATTAATGGCGGTGCGGAAAATCTTCTGGCAGGCGCTTCTGCTTCGGTGGTCGGCATTACATCGCTCCAAATGGGCGTTTTCGGCGGAATTATTGTCGGCCTGGGTGTGGCGGCGCTGCATAACCGTTTTTATCAGATTGAGCTGCCCCAGGTGCTGTCCTTCTTTGGAGGCACCCGTTTTGTGCCGATTATTTCCGCGCTGGTCTATACCCTTGTGGGAATTTTGATGTACTATATATGGCCGCCGATACAGGGAGTCATTTACAGTGTGGGCAATGTGGTGCTGAATTCAGGTTATATCGGAACCTGGGTTTACGGGGTTATGGAACGGGCCCTTATTCCCTTTGGCCTGCATCATGTTTTTTATCTGCCTTTCTGGCAGACGGCTGTTGGAGGAACGATGGAAGTCGGAGGACGGCTGATTGAAGGGGCCCAGAATATTTTCTTTGCCCAGTTGGCGGACCCTTCTGTGGAAAAGTTTGCCGTGTCAGCCACCCGGTTTATGTCCGGAAAATTCCCGCTGATGATTTTCGGACTTCCGGGAGCGGCTTTGGCGATGTATAAGACGGCCCGGACGGAAAAACGAAAAGCGGTTGAAGGTCTTTTGCTGTCGGCGGCTTTAACGTCTATGCTGACAGGAATCACAGAACCGCTGGAATTTACCTTCCTGTTTGTAGCTCCGGCCCTGTATGCTATTCACTGCGTTTTTGCCGGTGCGGCTTATATGCTCATGCATATATTTAATGTTGGCGTCGGCATGACATTTTCCGGCGGTTTTATCGACCTTTTCCTGTTTGGAATTTTGCAGGGAAATGCAAAGACAAATTGGATTTGGGTTGTTATTGTCGGCATTGTATATTTTATTGTTTATTATTTCCTGTTTACCTTCCTGATTCGGAAGTTTGATTTAAAAACGCCGGGACGCGAAGCATCCGATGAAGTTAAGCTGTATCATCGAAGCGATGTGGATAAGAAGCGCCGGGGCGGAAAAAGAGAGGGAATGAAAGACAACGGCGCCTTAAACAGCAGCGGTATATCCGGCGGCAGTGCGTCAGGGGGCATTTCCGGCGGCGGTATGTCAGAGAGGGATGAAATTTCGGCCAGAATCTGTGACGGCCTTGGCGGACGGGACAATATTTCCGATGTGGATTGCTGCGCTACCCGCTTGCGGTGCACGGTCTATCAGTCGTCAAAAGTTAAAACGGATGTGCTGAAATCGACAGGGGCTTCCGGCGTTATTCAGAAGGGCAATGGGGTACAGGTCATTTACGGCCCGAGAGTAACCGTTATCAAATCCCATCTGGAAGATTATCTGGAGAAAATGCCGGAGGCAGAAACCGGGCAGTCAACCCCGTCAGCTAAAGAGGAACCAAAAACATCCGTTATCTCCAGTCCTTATACGGGAATTGCGGCGGATATTCACAAAGCCCCGGATGAAGGCTTTGCCAGCGGTGCAGTAGGAGATGGAGCCTTTGTTGAACTGACAGGCCCGGATATTGTGGCGCCGGCCGATGGAACGGTATCCTTTGTTTTTGATACCCGGCATGCATTGGGCTTTAAAACCCTGAGCGGCATTGCCCTGTTGATTCATGTGGGAATCGATACGGTATCCTTAAACGGCGAGGGCTTTGATGTGCGGGTTAAAGAAGGCGATTTGGTCAAAAAAGGTGACTTGCTGATGCGGGTTGATTTGAATTATATCCGCCAGCACGCGCCGTCACTGGCTTCCCCGATTGTGTGTACCGAGCTCGATGAAAACAGCCAGGTGCGGCTGCTTCACAGCGGCCCGATTAAAGCCGGAGAAGATTTATTCCAGGTTCAGGTTGGAAAATAGAGGGAATTTAACAGAGGGTATCCCGTATGTCAGATGCTGCGCATGGGCGCGCTGCGTCAAGCTCCGCGCGATAAGGTATAGAATGGCTGCCGGGATGCCCTCTGTTTTTATGAATGAAAGACAAGCAAATAAAAATAAAATTCAGAAAAATAAACCAGAATGCTTGACAAAAATACTTCAAAATGGTAATATATCTTCGTTGCTGTTAAAGGTTAGCCTGTGGTTGCAGCTTCATTTGCCCAGATAGCTCAGTCGGTAGAGCAGAGGACTGAAAATCCTCGTGTCACTGGTTCGATTCCGGTTCTGGGCACTTTATCAGCGATAAGATAAATATCAACTGATATGGGGTATTAGCTCAGTCGGTAGAGCACTTGACTTTTAATCAAGTTGTCCGGGGTTCGAATCCCCGATGCCTCATTGAATGAAAGTCCAATTACATTTTGTGTGGTTGGACTTTTTTATTTTATAAGAATATGTTAGAATGAAAAATGACAGCAAGGGGTGATTTTTATTAATAAGAATTTAAAAATGTTTTTTAAATACGGCATATGTATCGCAGTGTTAATTTTAATAGTAATTCGTTTTGACAAAGTGTTTTCTTGGTTTAGCCAGATTTGGAACGTCGCCTTTCCGCTCATTTTAGGATGCCTGGTGGCTTATATTCTGAATATTATTATGAAGGCGTTGGAAAATCACTGGTTTCCGGATACGAATAGTAAGGCGGCTTTGCGGGCCAGAAGAGGCGTGTGTGTTTTCCTGTCCATATTTTTGATTTTTGCGGCCATATTCCTGATTATAAGAATTGTATTGCCTGAATTGGTGCAGGCTTTTTCCGTGATGGCTAATGAGATACCGGTTTATTTTGAAATAATTCAGGATTGGATTGTGGATAACGGGGATTTATTTCCTTCTCTGGCAGAGCAGATTGGCGCCATGGAAATAAACTGGCAGGAAATGTTTAATAAGATATTTACCTATGTAACCAGCGGTTTCAGTTCTATGCTGAATTCGGCTTTCAGTTTTGTTTCTCAGCTTTTAGGCTCGGTTGTCAATATAGCGATAGCGACTATTTTTGCCGTATATATTTTAATGAATAAAGAAAAACTTCAGTCACAGGCAAAAACATTGCAGAAAGTGTATATGAAAAAGTCCCATATGAAGACTATCAATCATATTGTTTATACGGCAAATGAATGTTTTACAAGTTTTATAACCGGACAGTGTGTGGAAGCTGTTATTTTGGGCATTTTATGTACTGTAGGTATGCTGATTTTGCGCTTGCCTTATGCGCCGATGGTGGGAACTTTTATTGGAGCGACAGCATTGATTCCGATGGTAGGCGCCTATATTGGTGCGGTTGTCGGGGCTTTCATGATTTTTACCGTGTCCCCGATTCAGTCGTTGGTTTTTCTTGTGTTTATAGTTATTCTTCAGCAGCTTGAAGGTAATTTGATTTATCCAAAGGTTGTGGGAGCATCGATTGGGCTTCCGGGGATATGGGTACTGGCGGCTGTTACCATTGGCGGCGGCCTTGGCGGAATTCCCGGAATGTTAATCGGAGTGCCGCTGGCGGCCACAGTTTATCGTTTAATATGCATGGATGTCCAGGAGCGGACCGGGAATGAAAATATATCCGCAGACAGCAAAGAAGCAGAGGAGTAGATTATGAGAAAGACAAAAATTATATGTACGCTTGGACCGGCGTCAGAGAGTGAAGATATTTTAAGAAAATTGATGATTGAGGGAATGGATGTCGCGCGGTTTAATTTTTCTCATGGCACACATGAAGAACAGTTGGAGAAGCTGAATCGTGTGAAAAAATTGAGAGAGGAATTAAATCTTCCTGTGGCGGCGCTTCTTGATACAAAGGGGCCGGAAATCCGTCTTAAAACTTTTGAAAACGGAAAAGCAGAATTGAAGCGGGGCGGTAAGTTTACGTTGACAACCCGTGATGTTGTCGGAAATTCAGAAATTGTTTCCATTACTTATAAAGATTTGCCGAAGGATGTGAAAGTCGGCGGACGAATCTTATTGGATGACGGCTTGATAGAACTTTGTATTAATGATATTGAAGATACGGAAATTCATTGTACGGTTGTCAATGCCGGTGTGATTTCAAACCAGAAGGGTGTAAATGTGCCGGATACAATATTGTCCATGCCTTTTATCAGCCAGAGAGATTATGAAGATATTTGCTTTGGCATCGAGAATGGTTTTGATTTTATCGCCGCATCCTTTACGAGAACAGCAGAGGATATTTTGGAAATCCGAAAGATTCTTGAGGAAAAGAATTGCCAGTCGATTAATATTATAGCGAAAATCGAAAATATGCAGGGTGTCCAGAATATCAATGAAATCATTCGGGTGTCCGACGGTATTATGGTGGCCCGCGGCGATATGGGCGTTGAGATTCCTTTAGAAGAAGTGCCGGTGCTTCAGAAAAAAATTATTCGCAAAGTATATCAGGCCGGTAAACAGGTAATCACGGCGACACAGATGTTGGATTCGATGATGAAAAATCCGCGGCCAACCCGTGCGGAGGCAACGGATGTGGCGAATGCTATTTATGATGGAACGAGTGCGATTATGCTTTCAGGAGAAACGGCAGCCGGCGCTTATCCGGTGGAAGCAGTGCAGACTATGGTAAAAATCGCAGAGCGCACAGAAATTGATATTAATTATCGCCGTCGTTTTTCTGAATTGGGAACAGAAGTGATTACTGATGTAACCAATGCAATTTCCCATGCCACCTGTACAACGGGTATGGATTTAAATGCGGCTGCGATTATTACGGTAAGCAAATCGGGAAGAACAGCCCGGATGATTTCCAAATTCCGTCCAACCTGCCCGATTATTGCCTGCACCATGTCCCCGAGTGTATGGCGTCAACTGAATCTTTCATGGGGCGTTCAGCCGCTGATTATTGAAGAAAAGGAAACAACCGATGAATTATTTGAGACGGCGGTCGAAGCAGCTATGGAAAAAGGCTATGTGAAGCAGGGAGATGTGACGGTTATAACGGCCGGGGTTCCATTGGGTGTTTCAGGCACAACAAATATGTTAAAGGTACAGGTTGTAGGCCATATTCTGGCGAATGGCGAGGGAATTAATAAGCAGAAAGTCCATGGACGTTTGTGTGTGTGCCGTTCAGAGAAAGATTTAATGCAGCATTATCAGCCGGGGGATATTGTCGTTACGAGTGATACAAATAATCATATGCTGAAACAGTTAAGGACAGCTTCCGGTATTGTTATCGAGAAATCCAGCCTGGATGCCCATGCGGTGACGGTTGGTCTCAGCCTGGATATTCCGGTGCTGATTAATGTCAAACATGCGACGAGTATATTAAAGAGCGGTGTGTTTGTAAATCTGGATTGTGAAAACGGCGTTATTGTTGCCGATTAAATATTGTTGCAGAATAGCAGGAAAGGCGGCGAATCGCCGCCTCCTGTTCAATTAAGATTTAGTTTTCAGCATATTTGACGGCAAGCTGGGCGCAGTAAGCAATAATTTCCATGCAGTTCTTTTTGCGCGGTTTGGAGTCAAAGTCGCCAAATGGCTGTGACATTTCACGGCAGATCAACGTGCCGTATTTGTTTTCAATTTCTGTTACCATTTCACCAAAAACAGGATAAATATCCCCCTGAAGATGTTTGATGCGCTGTCCCATTTCTTCTTTTGGGCCAAATGGGTTCCGCCGTCCTTTAACGGTTCCAAGGGCCATAACAGCGCCGGTGATGGCGCCGCAGATATTTTTGGTGTGGCCAATGCCGCCGCCAAAACCGGTAGCCATGCAGAGGACATCTTCCGGCAGTTCAACATCATACATATCCATGAATGTGCGAAGGACACATTCGGTACAATTTAACCCCTGACGGAAATATCCACGGCTGATTTCATCAGCCAGTGCCATTTTTTCTTCAACTGTTTTGTTTTTTGCAATTTCTTTTTCCATAGGTAGCCTCCCTCAATACATGATAAAAACAGTATACAATATTTACAAATATTTATCTAGAGTTTATTAATATTTATGAAATACTTAACTTGTATTTTGAGGCTGCGTATATTAGAATGATAAAAACATTAACCCGTAGATTAGGCTTAAGTAGAAAGGACTGAGGTTATATGGAAGCTAAAAAAGTATCAGATTCAAAAACGGTGCAGCATCGAATAGTGATGCCGCCGGACATTAATGGTTTTGGACGTTTGTTTGGAGGTCAGCTCTTAACATGGATTGACGAGGTGGCCGGGGCTACGGCAAGGCGCCACTGCGGCAGGGATGCCACAACGGTGGCTATCGATAACACTTATTTTAAATCGGGTGTTTATCTGAATGATATCGTTGTTTTAATTGGAAAGATTACCCATGTGGGAAAAACTTCGATGGAAGTTCGTATTGATACATACAGAGAAGATTGGGAGGGCAAACGTTATCCGATTAACCGTGCATATTTTGTTATGGTGTGTATGGGAAAGGATGATAAGCCAATGGAGGTTCCCGGATTAATTTTGGAAAATGATGGTGAGCGAATGGAATGGGAAACCGCTGTGAAACGCCGCGAGCTAAGACTTTCGCGTCGGCAGGAAGGTTACTAAAATTCTAAAAAGATGTTTTTCGTATAAATCAAAAATTTATGCGAAGAACATTTTTTTTGCAAAAAAGTCAATTGCCAAAAATTAACACTTTCCATAACAAATGTTAAGAGTTATAATGAAAAAATAGTGTTAATATTTTACAGTCAGGATATTGGGGGAGATTACAGAAAATGATTGAGATAACTTACATATCAAATGCAGGGATTCTGATTCAATGTGAAAAAACCAGAATATTAATTGATGCGCTGCAGGATGCCGGGGGATATCCTTTCAGCGCAACACCTGATGGAATAATAAATCAGATGTTTGATTCTGAGCATAAGAGTATTTATAACGATATAGATTTTCTTGTGTTTACACATAATCACCCGGATCATATAACGCCGAGGCTTGTTGAGGAATATTTGAGCAGGAATAAAGTGAATCGGATTGTGTGGCCGGAGGATACAAATCCGGATTTTGATTCACTAAATCAATGGATAGGGGAACATGGAATACGAACGTGGAATATGAAAATGGAACGTGGAAGATTTCATGAATATAAATTGGCCGAAAATATAAAATTATATTCTTTATGCACAAAACATATGAAACAGATATTCCCGAAGGATTTATGCAATTGCCTGTTGTTCAGAATTGAGGATAAGAATATTCTGATATTATCGGATTGTAACCCGGATGAGGGGGAATTGCTTAAAATTTTTTCTCAGATACATGTGGATATTGTATTTATGAATCCATATTTCTTTTATGATACTGCCGGCCGAAACATTATCGAAATGTATGTGAAGCCGGAGAAAATAGGAATTTATCATATTCCATTTGAAAAGGATGATAAGATGTATATTCGTACTCTTGCCCATCAGATGGTAAAGAAAGAAAAAAATTTGAGAGAAAAAATAGTTCTTCTTGAGGAAACAGAAAGAAAAATAAGGATATAATTAATTCATTTTAGTGATAATTTATAAAAATGGCGGATTTTGATTTTGAAATTCGCCATTTTTTGTTAATATTGTTGACAACTATAAAGGAATGATGTATAATTAGCAGTACAAAAACAAATGTTATAACAAATGTCAAGAACGGATTTTGTACCCATCCGGGTATCCCGTATGTCAGATGCTCCGCATGGGCGCACTGCGACAGGCTGCGCGCGGTAAGATATATAAGGGGGAAAGGAGAAGCTTATGATTCATTACGCAAATTTGCATTCGGAAGATGCGATAAATACAGGTGCAATATTTGAAGGTAAGGAGATTTACCGAAGTGTCAGACTTGAAAATCTGAGAAAAAAAGTATTTGCGTCAACACCTCGAATTGACTCGTCGAGGGCGAAAGCTGTCACTGAAAGTTATATGGAAACAGAAGGGTATCCCGTGCCGCTGCGCCGGGCCATGGCTTTGAGAAAAACTCTCGAAGATTTGCCGATACGAATCAACGATGGGGAACTTATTGTCGGCGAGATAGCGCCATATGACCGGTGTGCACAGGTTTATCCGGATTATGGAATTGACTGGTTCATAAAAGAATTGGATGGGGAGCCATTTCGGTTTGAAGACCGGCCGGGGGATAAGTTTTTAATCAGTCCAGAGGATGAAAAGGTTATACGGGAGATAGCGCCATTTTGGAAGGGAAAAACCCATAAAGACCAGGTATATGCAAGAATTCCGAAAGATGCATGGGATGCTTTCCAAATCGGCATGATAGATACGGATTATCTGGTTATTTGTGCAGAAGGACATGTTATTGTCAACCTGAAACGGATTTTGGATGAAGGTATGGCAAATGTCCGCAGGAGAGCGGAGAAGGCGATTGAAAAACTGGATTTGGCCGTCACAGAGGATTTAAAGAAACTGCCGTTTTTGCAGTCGGTTCTGATTAACTGCGACAGTGTAAAAATGTTTGCGGAAAGATATGCCGAACTGGCGGCGGAGTTGGCTGCGAAGGAAACGGACAGTCAGCGAAAAGAAGAACTTTTAAAAATCAGTGATGTGTGTCGGCGCGTACCGATGGAGCCGGCCAGAGATATTCATGAGGCAATACAGTCCATGTATTTTACCAATTTGGTTCTTAACATTGAAGGAAACGGAAGTGCATTTTCCTACGGGCGCATGGACCAGAAGCTTTATCCATATTATAAGTCGGCTTTAAAAGACGGTTGGACAGAGGATGATATTAAAGAGCTGTTTTCGAATTTTATGCTGAAATTATTCCAGGTAACCAGAGTGTTGGACTGGAGCAGCACATCATCTTTCCGCGGCTATGTCGTTGCACAGAATATGACAATTGGCGGCCAGGACCGGTATGGGCGCGATGCGGTTAATGAAATGACATATCTGATTCTGGAATGTCAGGCGATGATGCAGTTAAATAATCCGTTATCGGCAAGATATCATGATAAATGCAGTAATCGTTTTATGAATGCGGTTTTGGATGTACAGAAGCTCGGAGGAGGCCAGCCGGCATATTACAGTGATGAAAATTATGTTCTTGGACTGGTTAACCGGGGTGTGAGACTGGAAGATGCCTATGATTATGCCAATGTGGGCTGCGGCGAACCTTTAATTGAAGGCAAACAAAGCAATCGGCCGGACGGCGCTGCTTTTATCAATATTACGAAAGCACTTGAAATGACACTGAATGACGGTGTGGACCCGAGAACCGGGCGGTGTCTCCATAGAGGTAAGGGGACTTTGGCGACCTTTAAAACCTATGATGAATTGTATGATGCCTTTATGGATCAGATGAGATACTACATCCGTATGCATGTTATTTATGATAACTCTTTGGATTTGGCATCGGAAGAGGGAATCAGCGACCCATATATGTCTATGCTGATTGACGACTGTATCGAGCGGGGCAAAACAGTGAAAGAAGGCGGCGCTGTCTATGACTTCTGCGGACCGCTTTATATGGGCATTGCCAACACGGGAAATTCCCTTGCGGCAATCAAGAAATTAGTTTTTGATGACAAGCTTCTCAGCGGCGAAGATTTACTGCATGCGCTTAATACAGATTTTGAAGATATGACGACATCGCCTACCGGTGAAGAAATTCGGCATATGTGTCTGAAAGCTCCGAAGTACGGCAATGATGACGATTATGTTGATGATATTATGGCAAAATATTTGTACGATATTTTTGCGGAAGAAGAAAAATATCATACGACCCGATATGGAAGGGGCCCGATTGGATGTACCTGGGTTCCTTCGTGTAATACGGTATCCTCAAATGTTCCTCTCGGAAAGATTGTTGGAGCGACTCCGGATGGCAGAAAAGCCGGAGAGGCTTTGGCGGATACAACTTCACCAATGCATGGAAGCGATGTCAACGGACCTACGGCAGCATTGAAGTCTGTTGGAAAGCTGCCAAACATTTTATTATCGGGAGGAACACTCTACAATATGCGGGTGGACCCGAAAACAGTTGACAGCCCGGAAAGCCGGGAACGGTTTATAGATATGATGCGGACCTATCTGGGAGATTTCAAGGGACAGCATATTCAGTTTAATATGGTGGACTCAGAGGTACTGCAGGATGCAAAAATCCATCCGGAGGGATACAGCGATCTGCTTGTCCGGGTGGCCGGATACAGCGCGTTGTTTACGGCCATTGATTCGGATTTGCAGGATGATATTATAAATCGGACAATTCACAAAGTATGACGAGGAATTGAAAATTTATGAAAGGCAATATTTTAAATATTGAGCGATATCATTATACGGATGGTAATGGAATACGCATCATGGTTTTTATGAAGGGATGTAATCTGAGATGTTTGTGGTGCAGCAACCCGGAATCTCAGAGATATAACCCACAGCTCGCATTTAATAAAAATAAATGTGTGAACTGCGGCAGGTGTTTAACTCAGTGTCCGCAGCAGGCTATCTATATAGATGGCAGAGAAGTATGTATGGATTACAGTTTATGCCGGAACTGCGGCCGATGCGTGAATGCTTGTTACAGTGATGCCAGAATATTATATGGAAAAGAAATGTCAGTGGATGAGGTTATGACAGAAATATTAAAAGAAAGAAATTATTTTGTCAGATCCAAAGGCGGCGTTACTTTTTCAGGGGGAGAAGCCGCTCTGCAGGCGGATTTTGTCAGAGAATGCAGCAGGAGATGCCGGCTGGAGTATATCAATACGGCGATAGAGACGGCGGGGGCCGTGCCGTGGGAACAGTTATGGCATGCTGTGGAATATATCGATGAAGTTCTCTTTGATATAAAGACATTGGAAGACGCGGACTTCAAAAAAATATCCAGAGAGCCATTACAGCTTGTCCTTCAGAATCTGTCAAAACTCTGTGCAAAAGGAAAACTGGTGCGTATCCGGTGTCCGATTATTCCTGGTTTTAATTATTCTAAGGAATTTATAAAGAAGGTTGTGAATGTCGCTTTGGAGAATGGGGTTAAACAGATAGATTTATTGCCGTTCCATCAAATGGGAAGTTATAAGTACAAGTCATTAAATAAGCCATATGCGTTTAAGGAAGAAAAAGCTCTTGAAAGGGATGCGGTGATTCCTTATGCGGAATTCATCAGAGCAAACGGAATTAAATGTCTGATAGGTGGATAAATGGATTGGAGGAAATATGGGAGAACCTGTTATAAAACTGAACAACATATGTAAAAGCTTTTCCGGGGTAGAAGTGCTGAAAAATGTGGATTTTGAAATTTATCCCGGACAGGTGAACGCTTTAGTCGGTGGAAATGGCGCTGGTAAAAGTACGCTGATGAAAATATTGACAGGGGTATATACCAAGGATAGCGGAACCATTGTTTTGAATGGGAAGGAAGTATCTTTTTCGAATTATCAGGATGCCTTTAAACAGGGAATATCCATGATTTTTCAGGAAATGAGCAGTGTTTCCACATTGACAGTAACAGAAAATATCTTTTTGAACAACGAAATTCTGAATAAAAAATATTTTGTTGACCGAAAAGAAATGCGTAAAAAAGCTGTTGAACTGCTGGAGCGTTTGGGGGTGGATATTGACCCGGATACAACCGTAGGGGACCTTACGGTTGGTGAAAAGCAGATGGTTGAAATTGTCAAAGCTTTATCCAGCGATGCGAAGATACTTGTCATGGATGAGCCGACGGCAGCTCTCTCTGCAAATGAAGTAAAACGACTTTTTGAAATTGTAAATAATCTAAAAAAACTCGGCGTGGCTATCGTTTATATTTCGCATCGAATGAATGAGATACTTACAATAGCAGATAAAGTTACGATTTTATATAACGGAAAAATCAGTGCGGAACTGGAAAATGATAATTTATCGGTGGAGACAATCGTTGGATATATGATGGGAGACAAAAGGGGAGCCTCCTTTGAATGGATTCCGCCGAAAAAAGACGCCTTTGGCGAAACATTGCTGGAGGCCGAGAATCTTGAAATCAATGATTTGGTACGGGATGTCTCTTTTAAAGTTCATAAGGGTGAAGTCATTGGATTCGCAGGGCTGCTGAGCAGCGGAAGAACGGAGATACTGGAATGTCTGTTTGGAATTCGAAAGCATAAAAAGGGCAGTATTAAAGTCGACGGCAAAGAGGTATCGATAAAATCTGTTGGGGATGGGATTAAGGCCGGCTTTGGATTAGTTCCGGAGGATAGAAGAACGCAGGGGTTGGTGTTGATACATTCGGTGGAACAAAATCTGACATTGCCGATTCTGGATAAGGTAAAGAAGGGGGTATTTCTTGACCGGAAAAAGATGAAAGAGGTGACGGAATTCAGTATTGACGAATTGAGTGTTAAGACGGATTCTGTGGACAAAATTATCAATTTGTTATCCGGAGGAAATCAGCAAAAAATAGTTATTTCCAAGTGGCTGAGGTCCGACATGAAGATTTTGCTGCTGGATGAACCTACGGCCGGCGTCGACATTGGGGCTAAACGGGAATTAATAGCTACTGTTCGCAAATTCACCGATGAAGGAAATGCCGCTGTATTTGTATCATCTGAATTGCAGGAAATGTTATCTATATGCGACAGGATTTATATATTAAAGCGCGGAGAGATTATACAGGAATTAAAGCATGAAGATATTCAAGCAGAGGAGGTATTACAAAATGCAATTCAACAGTAGTAAGGGAAAAAAGAAAATCGAATTACAAAAGATTATTGTATATATTGCAATTGTTGTGGCTTTTTTGGTTTTTTCAATCACATTAGGCGATGCCGGATTCTTATCTGTAAACAACCAGATTAATATTTTAAGGCAGATGACAACAATAGGTATTATGAGTTTCGGTATGACCTTTGTCATTGGCTGCGGCGAAATTGATCTGACGGTTGGCGCTAATATTGCAACTTCCGGTTTGGTGGCGGCGATTGTGATGAGAGCCGGCGGCAATTGGGTGATGGGGCTGATTGCAGCGTTGGCTACAGGTCTTTTAATCGGACTGATCAATGGGGTGATTTTAGTTGTCACAGGTTTACCATCGTTCCTTATTACGATTGGTACGCTGACAATTTTAAACGGTGTATCAATGGAATTGGCAAATTCCAATTCGATTCCGATTTATGACAGAACATTTACCCAGGTATTCGGCAACGGAAAGGTTTTTGGAATTCCGGTGATGATTCTCTGGTGTCTGCTGGTTATGATTATTGCTTATGTTTTATTGCGAAAACTGCCTTTCGGAAACCGGGTACTGGCAGTCGGAGGCAATAAGCAGGCGGCGAAATATACCGGAATCAGTGTTTCAAAAATCAAATTATCCGTTATGGTTTTAAGCGGGGTTATGTCAGCTTTTGCAGGAGTCCTCTACTGTGCAAGGCTTCAGGCGGCAAACTATGTTTACGGCAGCGGAGCGGAAATGAATGTTATTGCTTCGGTTGTATTAGGCGGAACATTGATGTCCGGCGGCGTTGCATCGATTGCCGGAACTTTCGTTGGGGCATGGCTTATAGCAATGATTAGCAATGGAACGGTTATTGCAGGTATGACGGCTTCTCAGCAGAATATTGTCAGCGGTATTGTAGTTATCGCGGCTACTGCGCTTGGTTCTATCAGCGCAAAAAATAAACAGGAATAACATGATGTTATTACATATAAAAAGGAGGATTTACTTATGAAAAAAACAAAAATGAAAGCAGTATTGGGGATTGCTATGGCTATGGCAATGACTGTATCCAGCTTAACAGCATGCGGCGGCGGCGCTAAGGAAACAAAAGCGGCCACAGAGGCAGCTACGGAGACAGTAAAAGAAACGCAGGCTGCAGCAGAGGAAGAGACAAAGGCTGCCAGCGAGGCAAAGGTTGAGCTTCCGGACATGGCTACGCCGGATGAATGGGTATCCCGTTTTGAGGATGTATCTCCGACGGCTGTGGACGATTTCAAAGTAACTGATGATCAGGTAACAAAAATTAAAGATGCCGGATTAACTGCAGCATTATGTATGCATACTTCCGGTGAATCTTTCTCCGCCGCTGTTATTGCCGGTGCAGAAAAAGCCTGTGAAGAGTTGGGTATAGAGATTGTCGCTACAACAGATGCTCAGTGGGATTCCGATGAATTATCCAAAAACATCGACAGTGTTATGGCTAAAAATCCGGACATCATCATTCTTTGCCAGATTGACGTAGAAGCAATGACCGATCAGATTAAAGATTATGCAGAGCAGGGCGTTTCATTTGCATTCTTTGATAATATCAACTCCCATCTGGATGCGGATGATTATGCAAGCTTAGTTACAACAGATACTTATGGCGCAGGTGTTGAGGCTGCCAAGATTCTGGCTCAGCAGTTGAACGGTGAAGGACAGATTGCCATGTTTACATGGGCAACACCAAATTTAGGAAACCTTGCACGTTCTCAGGGCTTCAGAGATTATATTGAAGCAAACTTCCCGAATATTGAAATTGCGACAGAAGAGTTCTACACAGATGCCAGCGACTGTGCATCCTTAGCAGATGCTGTTTTTGCAAAATATCCGGATATTGACGGTGCATTCGGACAGTGGGACGTTCCGGCTGAAGGTGTTATTTCTTCCGCACAGGGCAATGGCCTGTCAAATGATTTCGTAGTTACATGTGTTGACCTTGGTTATAATGTTGCAAGACTTATGGCTGAGGACGGCATGGTAAAAGGTATTGGAGCTCAGCAGCCATATAAAGACGGATATTATTCCATTTATGCAGGCGCTTTGGATGCTGTCGGCGAAGAAGTTCCTAAGATGATTCTTATCGACCCGGTAAGCGTAACAAAAGAGAACCTTGAAGAAGCATGGCCGATTATTTATGATGAAGACCTTCCGGATGATATTCAGTCCTTATTAAAATAATATTTTATAATTGAAGAAAAGTAACTTTTGCTTTTGAGTAATGATAAAAGGCCGCAAGAAATGAGGACGTATTAACGGATACACATTTTCCTGCGGCTTTTTCATTTCAATAACAGGATGGGGGAGGAAGTAATCATGTACTGGCTTGGAATCGACCTTGGCACGAGTGGGATAAAAGCGGTTGTTATCGATGAAACGGGTAAGGTTGTAAGTATGGGATATGCGGAGCAGAATGTTATCACCCCAAAACCGGGATTTGCAGAGCAGAGCCCGGAGATTTGGTGGGAAGTCTGCGGCAGGGCAGTTCAAATGGCTGTGCTTAAAGGAAATGTCGATGGTTCAGAGATAAAGGCCATTGGATTTTCAGGACAAATGCAGGGAATCGTTATGCTGGATTCCGATGGAAATGTCCTCCGAAATTGTATTATATGGATGGACCAGAGAGCAGCCAATGAAGTTAAGGATATTGAAAAGACGGCGTTTCGGACAGGGATAAATACGTTAGATATTACAGCCAATGAATGTCTCCCTACTTTTTGGGCGCCGAAACTTTTATGGATGAAAAAGCATGAGCCGGAAATATATGAAAGAATAGATAAAATATTGTTCCCAAAGGATTATCTGGCCTTTCGTATGACAGGCGAGATGGCAGCAGAAGTCGGCGATGCCTCATTATCTTTCCTTTTGGATGTTCCAAATCGAAAATGGTCCTGGGACATATTTGATATGCTGGATATTCCGAGGACTTTTGTCCCGGACAGATTGTTGGAGTCGACGGAAATTGTTGGCGAATTAAGGAGAGATGTTGCCCGGGAATGGGGATTAGAGGCGGGAATTCCCGTAATTATAGGAAGTGGAGACCAGATAGCCAACGGAATCGGCACGGGAATCATCCGTGAGGATGTTATGGGTGCTTCTATAGGAACATCTGCCGTTGTTTTTGGGTGCAGCGGGAAACCATTTATTGATAATAACAAACGGGCAATACAGAGTCTTTGCCACGGCACCTCCGACTTGTGGTGTTATCTCGGGCTTTCCCTGACAGCCGGAGCATCATTGAAGTGGATGCGGGATGTCATATTTAAGGACAAAAAGCCGGAGTTTGAAAGGCAGGGAAAGGAAATATATGACTATATAACCCATATTGCATCAAAGGCGGAGATTGGCAGCGGCGGCGTTCTTTTTCTTCCATATTTTAATGGGGACTCGGCTCCAAACAATGATCCGGATGCAAGGGCCTGTTTTTTCGGGTTGTCTCTCAGTTCTTCGATGCCGGAACTGTGCCGGAGTGTTATGGAGGGCGTGGCCTTTTCTCTGAGGGAAACGATTGAGGTATGCCGTCAGACAGGGAAAACCATTGATACGATTCGGGTATCCGGAGGCGGCGCCAGAAGCAGGCTGTGGCGGCAGATTCAGGCGGATATTTTTGACGCTTCAATCGTCACAATGGGTGTGGAGGAAGGTCCGGCCTGCGGAGCGGCAATTATGGCTGCGGTCGGCAGCGGATATTTTTCTTCTGTGGTTGAAGGCAGTGACGCCATTGTTCGGATTAAGGACAGAATTGAGCCAATCAGAGAAAATGTGAAAATATATAACGAATACTTTCATCTGTACCGCTCTTTATATACAAATTTAAAAGCATCTTTTAAGGAGCGGGCAGCGTTAATTCGGTAAATTGAAGAAGTCTACGGCGATATCTACGGCGATATTGACAAATGTTATAACAAATGTTAAAATGTAATCAGGTTATATTTAAAGTACGAGGAGGAAGCGACGGAGAATGGAACATAGTAAGGAATTATATGAGCAGATGTGGCTCAAAATGAATTTGTCCCGCGAATTTGAGGAAGAAGTACAATGGCTGTTTTCTAAAGGGCTTGTACATGGGACAACCCATTTGGGCGTTGGAGAGGAAGCGACGGCGGTGGGTTCAATACTCGCGCTGAAGGCACAGGATTATGTATTTGGTACTCACCGGGGACATAATCAGGCGATTACAAAAGGCGTCAATATAAATCATATGATGGCTGAAATCCTGGCACGGGCAACCGGCGTTTGTAAGGGAAAAGGCGGTTCTATGCATATTGCGGACCCGGATATTCATTATTTTGGGGCGGATGGCGTATTGGGAACCAGCGCGGTGATGTGCTGCGGAGCCGGAATATCCATAAAAAAGAAAAAAGAAGAGGACAGAATTGCAGCGGTATTTTTTGGCGACGGTTCATCCAATGAAGGCGCTGTATTTGAAGCATTTAATCTGGCTTCCATCTGGAATCTTCCGGTACTGTTTGTGTGTGTGAATAACACTTATGGAATGTCGACGCCGATTGCTAAGGTTATGAAGGATACGGATATTTCAAAGAGAGCTATTCCTTTTGGCATGCCGTCGAAATCGATTAATGGAAATAATGTGGTGGAAGTCTATGACACCATTAAAGAAGCCAGAGAGTATGTGTTGAATAAGGGCCCGATGCTTGTTGTGGAAAATACATACCGAATCTCCGGTCATTCAAAGAGTGACGGCAATTTATATCGGACAAAGGAAGAAATCAATGCCTGGACGGAAAAATGCCCGATTAAATATTTTAGAAAATTCTTAATTGATAATAAAATATTTACGGATGAGGAACTGGATAAAATTGCAGAAAATGCAAAAGCACAGATACTGGAAGCTGTAGAGTATGCGAAGAACAGTCCGGAGCCTTCCGTGGACGATATTTATGAAGATGTGTATGCGTGAAAGGAGAAGAAATGAGCGAGATTACTTATGCGCAGGCAATTAACGATGCGATTTCAGAAGAAATGCGAAAAGATGATACCGTATTTATGATGGGAGAAGATATTGGATTATATTGCGGAGCTTTTGGCGTATCAAGAGGAATGGTTCAGGAGTTTGGAGAAGAACGGATTATTGATACGCCGATTGCCGAGCAGGCCTATGTGGGCGCCGCTGTCGGCGCGGCAATGACCGGTTTAAGACCGATTGTGGAGCTGATGTTTTCAGATTTCATGTGCGTATGTTTTGACGAGCTGGTTAATGAGGCGGCAAAACTGCGGTTTATGTTCGGAGGAAAAGTAAAGGTTCCGCTTGTTATGCGGGCGGCTGCCGGTGCGGGAACAGGTGCGGCGGCACAACATTCTCAGAGTCTCGAGGCCTGTCTTGCACATTTTCCGGGACTTAAAGTTGTTGTTCCGTCAACGCCATATGATGCCAAAGGTTTATTGAAATCGGCAATTCATGATGATAACCCGGTAATGTTCCTTGAACAGAAAAAGCTTTACCGCACAAAAGGCGAAGTGCCGGAAGAAGATTACAGCATACCGCTTGGAGTGGCCGATATTAAGCGGGAAGGAAAAGACTGCACGATTGTTACTTATGGAAGAATGGTTCAGGTTTGCCTGGAGGCAGCGGAAGCATTGGAAAAAGAAGGTATTCAGGTAGAAATCGTTGATATTCGCAGTCTCCTTCCGTTGGATACGGATACAATTATTGAATCCGTGAAAAAGACAAAACATGTGCTTATTGTGCATGAAGCTGTTCAGTTTGGCGGATTCGGAGGAGAAATCTGCGGACAGATTGCGGACAGTGAGGCATTTTACTATTTGGATGCACCGATTAAGCGGCTTGGGGGCAAGAGCACACCAATTCCATTCAATCCGACGTTGGAAGCCGAAACCTTCCCGACAGTGGAAAAGGTTATCCGTGCCGTTAAAGAACTGGTTTAAGGAGGAAAATTATGATTGAGATTTTCATGCCGAAGGCCGGAATGGATATGCAGGAAGGCACATTGATTCGGTGGTTAAAAAATATTGGCGATAAAGTAGAAAAAGACGAACCGATTATGGAGATTGAAACCGATAAAATAACAATGGAAGCGGAAGCTCCGGGCTCGGGAATATTCTTAAGTAAATTGGTGGATGACGGCACAGTGGTGCCGGTGCTTACGGTTATTGGTTATATCGGCGAGGAGGGCGAAAAGATTCCGGAAAAAGCGGAAGAGCCGTTGAAGGATGAAAAAGCGGAAGAATCGTTAAAAGCCGATAAGGCGGAAGAACCGGAGAAAGCGGAGGAGCCGACAAAGGCGGCCGGAACAGCAGGAGAAGTTTTGGCGACGCCTTATGCTAAAAAGATTGCCGCTGATAAAGGAATAAATCTGGAAGATGTTTCAGCAGATTCAAATGGAATCATACATGCCAAAGAAGTTTTGGCGACGCCGCTGGCAAAACGGGCTGCCGAAGAGGCCGGTGTGGATTTGACGAAGGTGAATGGTTCCGGCTTCAATGGTAAGATTGTAAAAGATGATGTTGAAAAGTATGTGCAGTCGGCAGAGACAATCACTTCTGCAAGTATGCCGGTTGAAAGTACGAATTTCAGAACCGTCGAGGAGAGAAAGCCTCTCAGAGGACTTCGCAAAGTTGTCGGACAGAGAATGTTTGAAAGTTACAGTCAGGTGCCGACAGTGATGCAGAGTATGAAAGTGGATATGACTGAGCTTATTCTGTTCAGAAAGAAGATTAATGAGGGACGCAGGGAAAAGGTTTCCCTGAATGACTTCATCATCAAGGCGACGGCGATGGCGGTCAAGGAGCTGCCTCATGTGCGTACGATGATTCAGGGGGATGAGCTTGTAACTTACGCCGAGGCAAATATTGGTTTTGCGGTAGCTGTGGACGGCGGTTTATTTGTACCGGTTATAAAAAATGCGGATATTTTATCTATCAGAGAAATCTCCAGACAGGCGAAGAACCTGGCGGCTGCGGCGAGAGAAGGAAAAATCAAACCGGATGACTGCAAAGGAGCCACATTTACGATTTCCAATATGGGAATGTTTGATGTGTTTACCTTCAATCCGATTATTAATCAGCCGGAAAGCGGAATTCTCGGCATTACAGGCATCGAAGATGTGCTGAAGATGCGGGACGGCAATGTGGTTGTCCGGCAGGAGGCAGTGCTCTGCATGAGCTATGACCACAGAGTTATGGATGGCGTCGGTTCAGCCCAGTTGAAAAAACGGGTGAAGGAACTGATTGAACATCCGATAGATATACTTGTTTAAATGGACTGAAATGGAGAAATGTATGGACAGTTATGATATTGCAGTCATCGGCGGGGGACCGGCCGGATATGTGGCGGCGATTAAAGGAGCCCAGTTGGGCGGCCGGATTGTGCTGTTTGAAAAGGATACGGTGGGCGGCACCTGTCTCAACAGAGGGTGCATACCAACAAAAACCTTTTTAAAAGGGGCTGAAATTATCCACACCATTCAGATGGCTGGAAAATATGGGATTAAAAATGACAGCAGCTTTTCAGTAGATATGGCTAAGGCAGTTGAAAATAAAAATCAGGTTGTAAAGCAATTGACCTCCGGCGTGGCCGGGCTGCTGAAATCCAACGCGGTGGATGTTGTTTACGGAGAAGCGGAACTGGTGGATGAGCATACCATCGAATGTCAGAATAAATTGTATAAAGCCGAGAATATTATTTTATGCGGCGGCTCAAAAACAAGTAAAATTCCGATTCCGGGAATTGAAAGCGCTGATGTACTCACAAGCGATGATATTCTGGACATGAAAGAACTGCCGGAGAAGCTGGCGATTATCGGCGGCGGCGTGATTGGCTGTGAGATTGGCGCGGCCCTTGCCTACTATGGAAGTAAAGTGACAATCATTGAGGCGGAGGCTCGAATTTTGCCGTTTATGGATAGAGAACTCTCCGCCGCTTTGGAAGAAACCTTCAAAAAGTTAGGAATACAGATGTATACCTCGACAAAGGTAGAGGCTATACAATCAGAAAAGGGCTGCAGAGTGATGTGCAGCGGCGGAAAAACGGTTGAAGCGGATAAGGTATTAATTTCAATAGGAAGAACTTCAGATTTACAGTGTTTGGGCGCTTTGTGCAAAAAGCTTCAGCAGGAACGGAATTTTGTTATTGCGGATGAGTATATGCGGACAAACATCCCGAATATCTATGCGGCCGGAGACATAACAGGAAAAAGTATGCTGGCCCATTCGGCATTTAAAATGGGTGAAGCGGCGGCAAAAAATGCAATGGGCGGCAGTGAAAAGTGTCTTTTGAAAACGGTTCCGAGCTGCGTTTATACGCTGCCGGAATGTGCCAGCGTTGGATTGAGCGAGGAAAAGGCAGAAGAAATCTATGGCAAATCGGAAATCACTGTCGGAAGATTTCCATTCAGAGCCAATGGTCGCTCTCTGGCTTCAGGCACAACCGAGGGATTTGTGAAAGTCATTGTTCAGAAAACATATAATGAAATATTGGGTATACATATATTTGGCGCAAATGCTGCAGAAATGATATCTGAGGCAACAAATTTGATCTGCACAGAAATTCCGGCGGATGAAGCTGCGGAGATTGTACATGCCCATCCGACATTTTCGGAGGCATTGATGGAAGCGTGTGCGGACGCACTGAATATGAGTATTCATTTGCCAAAGAAAAAATAAAGCCATTATATAAAACAGCGGCAGGGAGGTGTCGGGGATGAGTCTTATTTATATTGAATCAACCAACACATTGCCGGAATTTAATCTGGCTATGGAGCAGTATGTTTTTGACTGCATGGACAGAAAAAATGATTATTTTATATTGTGGCAAAATGAAAATACAGTTGTAGTGGGTAAAAATCAAAATACCTATGAAGAGGTAAGCCTTCCTTATATAAAGAACCATCATACACATGTTGTCCGCCGTCTTTCCGGCGGCGGCGCGGTGTATCATGATTTGGGGAATTTAAATTTTACATTTATTATTAACTCAAAAAAAAGTCAGAAGATTAATTTTGATGAATTTACGACAATTATCGCAAAAGCGTTGAATGAATTGGGGGTTTCAGCCTATGTAAACGGCCGCAATGACATCCTGGTTGATGGAAAGAAGATATCCGGGAATTCCCAGTATATTAAAGGGAACCGGACAATGCACCACGGATGTCTCTTGTATGAGACAAAGCTTGATGAAATGTCAAAGGTATTAAATGTTTCGAATACAAAAATAATTTCAAAAGGGATTAAGTCGGTTCAGAGCAGAGTGGCCAATATCTGCAGCTATATGAAGGAACCGATGACCATGGAAGAATTCAAATCTCACCTTGTGTCCTATATGTCAAAACGTGAAAAAATAGAAAAATATATGTTTTCTGAAGAGGATATAAAAGGGATAGAGCGTCTGAAAGCCAGCGTATACGATACATGGGAATGGAATTATGGCGCTTCTCCCGAATATAATGTGATTAAAAGTAAACGTTTTGAGGAATGTGGGGAAATCAAAGTATTTATGGTAGTAAAGTATGGAATTATCCAAAAGATACAGATTTACGGCGATTTTTTTGGCTGTATGGATGTAAGTCAATTGACATCATTGCTTGAAGGTTGTAAACTTCGGATAGAGGATTTAAGAAATGTGCTCGGACAGTGTGATATAGGGCAGGTTATTCACAACTTTTCTGAGGAACAATTTTTAGAACTTATGATGGAATAGAGAGCATCCAGTCTTTGGAGAGAGACTATAAACACTACTACAAAATATAAGAGGGAGAGAAAAAAGTTTTATGTATACGGATGATATACAGAAGCTGGTAGAGATTGCCAAGTTATATTACATTGAGCATATGACCCAGGATAAAATCTCAAAGATTTTTTCCATGTCAAGGTCAGCGATTTCCGTATGTTTAACGGAAGCTAAAAAAATGGGAATTGTAAATATACAGGTTCTGGACCCTTCTGAAAACAATCAGGAATTGGGAAAGATAATGGAAGATACTTTCGGGCTGAGGAAATGTATTGTCGTGCCGAACGCCACCTACAGCCAGGAGGTTTTGACCCGGGTCGTTACCTCGCAGGCCGTGAGATATGCGGTGGATTTGATGAAAGACCATTCGTGCATCGGTATATCCTGGGGAACTGCCTGCTATGAGTTCATGCATTCATTTCCCAAAGATTCCAATTTATGTGATATCACAGTCGTACCTTTAATCGGCATTTCGCCGCTTCTTACACGGGAATATCAATTAAATGAAAGTGTTCGAATGTTTGCGGATAAATTACGGGGAAATCCTATTTTTATCTACTCGCCGGGAATTGTCCAGGATGTCAGCGACAAGCAGAGAGTGCTTGAAAGCTCCTATATGAAACCGATATTGGAGCGGTGGGACAATATGGATATGGCTGTCGTTGGAATCGGAACAACCCAGGGGCGCAGTGAGCTGCGGCAATACGACTGCGAGGGCTTGAGCGTCCATGAGGAAATTATGGCGAATCGGGATATACCTGTGGGTGATGTGTGCGGGCGGCTTTTTAATATTGATGGAAAATTTGTTGAAGAAGAATATAATAATAAATTAATTGGTGTGGATGAGCGTATGCTTAGAAAGGTTGGCAATGTTATGGCTATTGCAGCAGGACCTTCAAAGTGTGTGCCTATCATTGGGGCTCTGAGAACGGGATTGATTCATTATCTGGCAACGGATGAGAACACCGTTATCCAACTGTTGGAATTAATGAAATTATTATAGTTTCAGCAGCGGGGCAGAGCTTATGGATATGGGGAATCGTTTGTCTCTCTTTTCATATAGGCATGTAATTAAGAAACATGCCGTTTCCTCTTCTTTTAGTTTTAAAAGAAAGCAGTAGATTGATGTTGAGTCAATCTACTGCTTTCAATCTTTTCTGAGAATTTAATTTTATCTTCCTGCCAGAATATCGGCAATCAAATCCCGTTCATCCATCGGGTATTTAATGCCTTTGATTTCCTGGTAGTCTTCATGGCCCTTGCCGGCCAGAATAATAATGTCGCCTTCTTCGGCGTTTTCAATACAGTATTTAATGGCTTCCTTGCGGTCCGGGATGGTGACATATTTTCCGGGGCCTTTGCGGACGCCGATTAAGATGTCATTGATAATATCCATCGGTTCTTCAAATCTTGGGTTATCCGATGTGACAACGGTCAAATCGGAAAGGGTTGAAGAAACTTCGCCCATTTCATAGCGGCGATGCGGGTCCCGGTTCCCGCCGCATCCAAATAAGGTCACCAGCCGTTTTGGCTGATATTCTTTCAGGGAAATCAGCAGGCTTTCGAGGGCCATGGCGTTGTGGGCATAATCAATCATCAGCGTAAATTTCGGGGAAATCGGAATGGTTTCCAGCCGGCCCTTGACATGAACATCTGTCAGCGCTTTCAAAATGTTTTCATTCGGTACATTGAAATGGTGGCAGATGGCAATGGCTGTCAGGGAGTTGTACACACTGAAACGGCCCGGAATATCGATTTCCACATCCATATCCATGCGGCCTGACAGGTGATAGGTAACGCCGAGCAGTCCCGGTTTTTGGAGCAATTTCATATCAGAAGCGCAGAAATCGGCTTTTTCCGACATGCCGAAGGTCTCTAAATCACAGGTATGCCCCTCGATGATCCGCTCCACATAGCTGTCATCGATATTGACGATGCCGTGACGGCACTTCTGGAATAATAAGGATTTGCAGTGTATATAGTCGTCCAAATCTTTATGCTCATTCGGACCGATATGGTCCGGCCCAAGATTGGTAAAAATACCATAATCAAAGGTGAAGCCGTCGACACGGTGAAGCATCAGCCCCTGGGAAGATACTTCCATAACAACACATTCGCAGCCCGCATTGACCATGTCGCGGAAATACTGCTGGACAAGATAGGATTCCGGGGTCGTATTATTGGCTTTGATGACTTTTTTGCCGATGATGGTTTCAATAGTGCCGATAAGCCCGGTTTTAAAACCGGAGTTTTCCAGGATGGAGCGCACCATATAAGTTGTGGTTGTTTTCCCTTTTGTACCGGTAATGCCAATTGTTTTTAACTGTTCCGCCGGATAACCGAAATAGGCGGCGGACATGTAAGCCAGAGCAACCCGGGTGTTTTCCACGCGGATGACAGTGACATGGGCCGGAGCCTTCACTTCCTTTTCCACGATAACTGCGGTAACACCCTTCATAACAACATCTGAAATAAAGGTATGGCCATCCATGACAGCGCCGCTGATACAGACAAATACGCCGTCCGGGCAGGCATTTCTGGAGTCATAAAGCAGATGCGATACAGGAATATCCGCCGAACCCTGGACACAGGTATACTCCATTCGTTCTAATAATTGAGATAATTTCATAATAAATTCCTTTCAAAAAATAAATTACAGCTCGATTTCACCGCTGAAAACTTCCGTGGCCGGCCCTGTCATAAAAACAGTATTTTTTTCAGCGTCATATTGAATGAGCAGATCGCCGCCCACAAGGTGAACAAGCACTTCGTTATCCGTCTGCCCGGTCAGAATACAGGCCATCGCCGTTGCACAGGCGCCGGTACCGCAGGCCAGCGTTTCGCCGGAACCCCGTTCCCAGACACGCATATCCACGGTATGCCGGTCAATCACATGGACAAATTCCGTGTTCACCTGTTCCGGGAAAAGAGGATGCTTTTCAAAAAGCGGTCCAATCTGCTCCAGTTTCAGGCTGGCTGTGTCGTCGACAAAAACAACGGCATGGGGATTTCCCATGGAGACACAGGTGATGCGCCACTCTTTTCCGTCGATTTCCACGGGCTCATCCACAGCCTGCTCTTTTGGAATGTTGACAGGAATCTCCGATGGCGTTAAAATCGGAGCTCCCATATCGACAGTAACCGTTTCAACTTTTCCATCTTTAATATTTAAATCCAGGTATTTAATTCCGCCGAGAGTTTCAAGGGAAATCTGAGTTTTATCCGTTAAATGATGGTCGTAGACATATTTGGCAATGCAGCGCACGCCATTTCCGCACATTTTGCCCTCGGAACCATCCAGGTTGTACATAGCCATGCGGAAATCTGCTTTATCTGATGGACAGATGAGAATAAGGCCGTCGGAACCGATTCCGAAATGACGGTCGCTGACCAGCCGGGCTGTCTCGGATGGATTTTCAATCTTTTCCTCAAAACAGTTTACATAAACATAGTCGTTTCCACATCCGTGCATTTTTGTAAATTTCATTTTAACCACCTCCAAAAGGGTTTTTACCTTTTTATCTTACTATGGATTTTTTAATAATTCAAGCGTTTGACCGGCTGATAACCAGTTATAGGAATTAAATTATTGAAAAAAAGGATACTGAGGACTATAATTAGATGGACTAAACGAAGCGGAGGAATTTTTATGAATATACAGCGATTATTTGAAAGTAAAAAGGTCGTCTACTCTCTGGAGGTGTTTCCTCCGAAAAAGACCACATCCATTGATACGATTTACAATACACTCTATGGACTCCGGGGACTGAGGCCGGATTTTATCAGTGTGACTTACGGGGCCGGCGGTTCGGAGGCCCAGAAGAATAAAACATGTGAAATTGCTTCTTTGATTAAAAGTGAATATCAGATTGAGCCGGTCAGCCATCTTACCTGCGTCGGTTCGACAAAACAGGATATTATCGAGTTTTTGGACCGCCTGAAGGCGGAAGGCGTTCAAAATATCCTTGCACTCCGGGGCGATATCACCCCGGATAATAATGTCATTGATTTTGAACATGCCAGCGATTTGGCCGCTTTCATTAAGAGTTACGATGACAGCTTTAATATTTCGGGGGCCTGTTATCCGGAGGGCCATTGTGATGCGGCGGATATAGACGCGGATATTGAAAATTTAAAGAAGAAGGTTGACGCGGGGGTGACCCACCTCGTATCCCAGTTATTTTTTGATAATAACCATTTTTATGAATTTATGGATAAGGTGGAAAAAGCCGGAATTCGGGTGCCGATTGAGGCCGGAGTTATGCCGGTCATTAATAAAGCGCAGATTGAGCGGACCGTTTCCATGTGCGGGGCAAGTTTTCCTGTGAAATTTTCCAAATTGTTAAATAAATATGCCCAGGACCCGGTGGCTTTAAAAGATGCGGGGATAGCCTTTGCGACAGAGCAGATTATCGATTTGATCAATAATGATGTGCGGGGTATTCACCTTTACACAATGAATAATGTGGAGACAGCAACACGGATTACGACCAGTATTTCAAATATACTGGCAAGCTGTAACAGGCAAGTATGATAGACCATTTAAACAGGGAGGAGATTCTCCGCTATCTTGGTTATAAAGATTCGGGGGTAACGGAGCGGATAGAGCAGCTTCTGAACCGGTGTGAGGCAGAGACATTGGAGATTCTCCAGCCAAAGTATATATATAGAAGATTTCCAATTGAAAAGAGAGAAGAAGGAATTTGTATTCCGGGAACAGCCCTTGTATTAAGCGGCAGAGATATTCAGGAGCATTTGAAAAATTGTGATGAAATGTTTCTGCTCGGCGCGACGGCGGGGATTGAGCTGGATAAGCGGATTCGCCGTTATATGGTGACGGAGCCGGATGCGGGGGTTGTGATGGACAGCTGCGGTATTCAGGCGGTAGAACAGATTGCAGATTTGGCGGAAAAGGAAATGGAGCAGGAGGTTATGGCGGAAGGCTGTCATTTGACCTGGCGTTTCAGCCCGGGATACGGCGATTTGCCGTTGGAGACCCAGAGGGAGCTGATTCGACTGCTGGACACCCATCGGAAGATTGGCGTATCCCTGACGGGAAGCTGCCTGATGATGCCGAGCAAATCGGTGACCGCCATCCTGGGAATCAGTGATACAAAGCGGGATGAGCGAAAGAATAAATGTGATTTTTGTAATAATCGGGGACGGTGTGCGTTTAGAAAGAGGGGAACCAGATGTTAGATTTAAAAAATGAAATCATCATGCTGGACGGCGGTATGGGAACGATGCTGCAGGCGGCCGGAGTTCCTATGGGAAAGGTGCCGGAAGCATTAAATGTGACTCATGCAGAGGCTGTCATTGATATCCATCGCCAGTATATCGAGGCGGGAGCGGATATTATTTATGCGAATACTTTCAGCGCCAATCGATATAAGCTGAGCTACAGTGATTATTCTGTCAGAGAGTTGGTTACAGCCGGAGTAAAAAATGCAAAGAAGGCTGCTGCCGATTCCGGAAGAACGGTGGCGGTGGCTTTGGATGTGGGCCCTATCGGGGAATTGATGGAGCCAAACGGTAGTCTGAAATTTGAAGAAGCCTACGATATGTTTAAGGAAATGATGACTGTCGGGGCAGAGGCGGGGGCCGATTTAATCGTTATAGAGACAAGTACAGATTTGCTGGAAATGAAGGCGGCTGTTCTTGCGGCGAAGGAAAATACTTCCCTTCCGGTCTTTTCAACGATGACATTTGAGAAAAATGGGCGAACCTTTACCGGGGTTACGGTGGAAGCCGCAGCGCTGGCCGGGGTGGATTCCGTGGAACACGGCGCGTATCTGGACACGGACGCCCTCCACGCCATGCGCGAAAACGGAACGGTGTGGGTGCCTACTCTGTCCACCATCGGGAATCTGCGGGGAACGGGGCGCTTTGACGAAGCCGCTGTGGCGGCGATTCTGGAAAGCGCCATGGAAAATGTGGCCGCTGCCGGTAATCATCAAGGCCAATGCGGGGCTTCCGAATTTGAACTCGGGCGGTTATGACATCAGTGCGGAACAATTTGCGGAGCAGATGGATAAATTTATGGATTTGGGTGTCCGGATTATCGGCGGATGCTGCGGAACAACGCCGGAATATATTCGTGAAATGAAAAAGATGCTTTCCCGGAGAGAAGCCGAAGGAAAGAAGGCAAATCGGCCGGCCTTTGTTCAGCGGGCGGCGGTCTGCAGCAGTACCCAGGTGGTGGAGATTGACGGTGTCCGGGTGATTGGAGAACGCATTAATCCAACGGGTAAAAAGCTGTTTAAAGAGGCGCTGTTAAATCATAATATCGGCTATATATTGACCCAGGGTATTTCCCAGGTGGAAGCCGGGGCCCATATTCTCGATGTGAATGTGGGGCTGCCGAAGATTGATGAAGCCGGATTGATGGTGGAAGTGATTAAAGAGCTTCAGGGTGTTGTGGATGTGCCTCTTCAGATTGATTCCTCCCATGCGGGGGTTATCGAGAGTGGGCTTCGCATCTATAACGGCAAGCCGATTGTCAACTCGGTCAACGGCGAGACAGCGGTTATGGAAAAGATTCTTCCGTTGGTAAAAAAATACGGGGCGGCGGTGGTCGGCCTGACATTGGATGAAAAGGGGATTCCTCTGCTGGCGGAGGAACGTTATTCGGTGGCCGAGCGCATTGTCCGTAAGGCGGAGAGCTACGGTATTCCGAAAGAAGATGTCTATATTGACTGTCTGACGCTGACAGCTTCGGCGCAGCAGAAGGAAGTTGTGGAGACATTAAAGGCGATGCAGCTCGTAAAAGAGCGGCTGGGCGTGAAAACCGTGCTTGGCGTTTCAAATATTTCTTTCGGTTTGCCGAAACGGGAACTGGTGAATGTGGCCTTTCTGACACTGGCGATGGCCCATGGTTTGGATTTGCCGATTATTAATCCGAATGTGGCGGCGATGATGGCGGCCATCGACAGTTTTAATGTGCTGTACAACAGGGATGAAGGCTCGAAATATTATGTGGACAAGTACAGTAAGATTGTGGAGGCGGAAAAGAATTCCCAGGCGAATTCCCAGGCGGCGGCTCCGGCGGCAAAGCCATCGGATACAAAGAGTCTTGAGTATGCCGTCTTAAACGGAATTCGGGAATATGCGGCGGAGGCCACAAGAGAACTTTTGAAAACAAAACAGGCGATGGAGATTGTCAATGAAATCCTCATTCCGGCGCTGGATAAAGTCGGGGTGGATTTTGAGAGCGGCAAGCTCTTTCTTCCGCAGCTTATCCAGTCGGCGACGACGGCCCAGGAAGCCTTTGATGTTTTAAAAGAATATATGGCCAGTCAGAAGAATGTGGAAACCGTGTCGAAGGGCAAAGTTATTATTGCCACGGTAAAGGGCGATATTCATGATATTGGCAAGAATATTGTTAAAGTCGTTATGGAAAACTACGGTTATGAGATGATTGATTTGGGCAAGGACGTTCCGATTGAGAAGGTTGTGGAAGCAGTTCAGAAAACCGGGGCAAAGCTGGTGGGCCTGAGCGCATTGATGACGACAACAGTGGTGAGTATGGAGGAAACTATTCGGGCGCTGCATGAAGCCGGATGCGACTGCAGGATATGGGTCGGCGGCGCAGTGCTGACCGAAGATTATGCGAAACAGATCGGCGCGGATTTCTATGCGAAAGACGCGAAACAGTCAGTGGATATCGCAAAAATGGTGCTTGGATAGGTGCAAAACGCTCAGTACAAGATGTTGTGCTGAGCGTAATTTTTTTTCTATATTTTGTATTTTGTAGTAGCTTTTTTTTTCATACAGTGATATAATGGCCTAGGACACAAACCGAAAGAAAAAAGAAGGGGGATAAATATGATAGTTATTAAGCGGGATGGCCGGGAAGTTAATTATGATAGAAGTAAGATTATTGTTGCCATTTCCAAAGCAAATGCGGAAGTTCCGCCGGAAGAAAAAATTACGGAAGATGTGATTGAGAGCATCGTTGAATATATAGAGACACGTCACCGTAAACGTATGTTAGTAGAGGATATTCAGGATATTATCGAACAGAAACTGATGGCCGAGGGAAAATATGATTTGGCCAAAACCTATATTATTTACCGTTATCAGAGAGAGTTAGTGCGAAAAGCGAATACAACAGATGATTCTATTTTGAGTCTGATTAAGAATAGCAACAAAGATGTTATGGAAGAAAACTCCAATAAAAATGCAACGGTGGCTTCCACACAGCGTGACTTGATTGCCGGGGAAGTATCCAAGGATTTGACCCGCCGTCTGCTTTTGCCGGAGAAGATTGCCAAGGCCCATGAAGAGGGCGTGCTGCACTTCCATGATGCGGACTATTTTGTTCAGCCGATTTTTAACTGCTGTCTGATTAATATTCAGGACATGCTGGATAACGGCACCGTGATGAACGGCAAATTGATTGAAAGCCCGAAGAGTTTCCAGGTAGCCTGTACGGTTATGACTCAGATTATCTCTGCGGTAGCCAGCAGCCAGTACGGCGGCCAGTCTGTGGATATCCGTCATCTCGGAAAATATCTGCGGAAGAGCTATAACAAATATAAAGCCCAGATTGAGGAACAGTATGGGGATAAGCTGGATGGGGAAACCATTGAAGGATTGGTGCAGACCCGTCTGAATGACGAGCTCCGTTCAGGGGTTCAGACGATTCAGTATCAGATTAATACATTGATGACAACAAATGGACAGTCCCCATTTGTTACCGTATTCCTGAATTTGGATCCGAATGATGAATATATCGAAGAAAACGCCATGATTATTGAGGAGATTCTTCGTCAGCGGCTGGAAGGTATTAAAAATGAAGTGGGTGTTTATGTGACGCCGGCCTTCCCGAAACTGGTTTATGTTCTGGATGAACACAACTGCCTGAAAGGCGGAAAATACGACTATATCACGAAGCTGGCTGTGCGCTGCTCCGCAAAACGTCTCTATCCGGATTATATTTCCGCTAAGAAAATGCGTGAAAATTACGAAGGCAATGTATTCAGCCCGATGGGATGCCGGAGTTTCCTGACACCTTGGAAGGATGAAAACGGTAATTATAAATTTGAAGGCCGTTTCAATCAGGGCGTTGTGAGCCTGAACCTTCCTCAGATGGGTATCGTGGCCCGGGGTGATGAGGAGAAATTCTGGAAGATTTTTGATGAACGTTTGGAGCTGTGTCATGAAGCGCTGATGTGCCGTCACAAAGCCCTTGAGGGAACAACTTCGGATGTCAGCCCGATTCACTGGCAGTACGGCGCGATTGCCCGCCTTGAAAAGGGTGAGAAAATTGATAAATTACTGCATGGCGGTTATTCCACACTTTCACTCGGCTATATCGGTTTATATGAAGTAACGAAGATTATGAAGGGCGTCAGCCATACCACACCGGAAGGTGAAGAATTTGCCTTAAAGGTAATGAATCATCTGCGTTCGGCAACGGACCGCTGGAGAAAAGAATCCGGTATTCATTTCAGCCTTTACGGCACACCGGCAGAGTCCCTCTGCTATCGTTTCGCCCGAATCGATATGGACCGCTTCGGTGTTATCGAGGATGTCACAGATAAGGGTTATTATACAAATTCCTATCATGTGGATGTTCGTGAAAAGATTGATGCCTTCAGCAAATTTAAATTTGAAAGTCAGTTCCAGAAGATTTCCGCCGGCGGCGCCATTTCCTATGTGGAAATTCCAAATATGCGTCATAACCTGGAAGCTTTGGAAGAACTGGTTAAATTCATTTATGATAATATTCAGTATGCTGAATTTAATACAAAATCCGATTATTGCCATGTATGCGGTTATGATGGAGAAATTATCATCAATGATGATTTGGAATGGGAATGCCCGCAGTGCGGCAATAAAGACCATGATAAGATGAATGTAACACGCCGTACCTGCGGTTATCTCGGCGAGAATTTCTGGAATGTGGGCAAGACAAAGGAAATCGCAGCCCGTGTTCTTCATATTTAGTCGGATTGAAGGCGGTAGACTATGTATTATGCAGATATAAAACAATATGATATATCCAACGGGCCGGGGGTGCGAATCTCACTTTTTGTGAGCGGCTGCACCCATCGGTGCAAAAATTGTTTTAATGAAGTAGCCTGGGATTTTAACTATGGCGAACCCTTTACGGAAGAGACAATTGATAAGATTATCGAATATTTGGAGCCGGATTATATCTGGGGGCTGACCCTTCTGGGCGGAGAGCCTCTTGAGCGGACAAACCAGCAGGGGCTTTTGCCATTGCTCCGCAGGGTGCGGGAACGGTATCCGCAGAAAACAATCTGGTGCTTCACCGGCTATCTTTTCGACCGGGATGTTTTGGGACGAATGGCAGAGGACTGGCCGGAAACAAAAGAACTGCTTTCTTATATTGATGTCCTTGTTGACGGCGAGTTCGTTGAGGAAGAAAAGGATTTGACCAAAAGGTTTAAGGGGTCTGCAAATCAGCGGACAATCGATGTTCCGGCATCGCTGAAGGAAGGCCGGGTTGTTATTGTCGAAGGTTATGAATAGGAGAAAGGCCATGAAACAGCAGGTTAAAGTTAAAAAGTTAAATGATAAAGCCATTCTTCCTACTTACGGAAGTAAGTGCAGCGCCGGTTCGGATTTGTATGCCTGTATGGATGCACCTGTAAACATTCTTCCGGGGGAGACCGTTTTGGTTAAAACGGGTCTGGCTATGGCCATTCCGGAGGGCTATGCGGGACTGATTTATGCCCGCAGCGGCCTGGCGACCAAAAAGGGACTTGCTCCGGCAAATAAAGTCGGTGTGATTGATGCGGATTATCGCGGCGAGATTATGGTGCCGCTGCACAACCATTCCCGCGTGGCAGTGACTGTCGAGCATGGGGAACGCATTGCCCAGATGGTGATTACGCCATTTTTGACGGCGGAATACCTTCTCACGGATGAATTGGATGCAACGGAGCGGGGCGAAGGCGGCTTTGGTTCCACCGGGACAAAATGAGAAAATTTGTATTTAATTTAAAGAAATGATGAGTATAAGTATTCATCATTTCTTTTTTTGTATAGGATTTTATTATAGGATTTAATTATCAGAAATGATATACTATGGAATAAAGGAAGGAGTTGAACAGTCGGTAATGGAAGATATTAAAAGAATCTGAAGGCAGAATATTGGCAACCAATGCATTTGCTTTATTGGTGAGCGATTATTTTCAGTTTTCTAAAATACAGTGTGCTTTGTTCAAAGGAAATGACAGAGATATTTTTATTGACAAAAAGGAATATAGTGGCCCATTGTATGAACAAATCGAATCGGCATACCAGTTTGTACTCAGACATATTAATTTAAGTGCAGAAATTGAAGGCTTAGTGCGAAAAGATTCGTATGAGCTTCCAGTGGCAGCTATTCGGGAGATGATTATTAATGCGGTATGTCATCGGAACTACATGGATAATTCTTGTGTTCAGGTTGCTATATATGATAATCGTGTAGAGGTGACTTCGCCTGGAATGTTGTTTGGAGGATTGACACTTGAAGAAGCGATGAACGGAAGGTCAAAAATCAGAAATCGGGTCATTGCTGAAATATTTAGCCGTATGGAATTGATTGAGGAATGGGGGACAGGAATTCGCCGTATACTGAGGAGAGCGGAAGAATATGAGCTGCCAGTTCCCGAATTCTTTGAAATCGGAGATACATTTAGAGTAAATCTGTACAAAAAGGCCGATAAAAAAGCCGATAAAAAAGCCGATAAAAAAGCCGATAAAAAGGCCGATAAAAAGGCCGATAAGAAAATTGAAAGGCAACAGGCAATTATACAGTATATAGAAACGGAAGGAAGTATCTCTAACAAGGAAGCAAGAGAAATTCTGGGATTGGCGGAATCCACGACAAAGAGATTTTTGAGACAAATGGTTAAGGATGGAATATTGAGCGAGAGTGGAGAAAGAAAGGCCAAGAGATACTTTATAATCCATTCACTTTGATTTGACTAATCTTAAGACGCTTCATTACTTGTGATGGTGAAGCGTCTTTCTTTTATAAATACAAAAGAAAAAGGCAGGAGGATTTTGTAATGTTAAAAATTGCAGTTGTGGATGATGAACCCGTTTTTTGTGAGCGAGTCAGCAGGAAGATTTATTCGGTATATGGAAGAATGAATCTTGCCGTGCAAGTAGACTGTTATACCAAGGGGAAAGAAGTATTGTATGAGGTGGACGATGGAAGGTATTATGATGTATATTTATTGGATATTGCGCTTCCGGATATATCCGGTATAGATTTAGGTAAAAAATTCAGGGAAAAGTCTCCCTATAGTTATATTATTTTTCTCACAGCTTACCCCCAGTTTGCTATTGAAGGGTATAATGCCAGGGCGTACCAATACATTCTAAAGGATGTGTGGGAAGAAAAACTTGAAACAACATTATATCACATTCAAAAAGAAATTGAATCCCGAACAGAACCGTCGTATCGAATTACGGTGGGAGCAAAATTGGAAAAAATACCGGTGAAGGATATTTATTATTTATATAAAGAAGGAAAAAATGTTGTATTTCAGACACGAAACGGTGAGAGCAGCGTTCGAAAGACATTGTCTGAGGTTTACGAAGATTTGCCGGAAGAGGAGTTTATTTATGTAGACAGAAGCTTTATTGTTAATGTGCAGCATGTGATGAAATTAAAAAACAAAGAGTTATATATGTCAAATGGGGAGCGGGTTCCAGTCAGCAAGCCTCAATTAGACAGAGTTAAAGCAGAAATCAATGCGTATTGGAAGAGCCATATATAAAAATAGGGGAAAACCCAGACAGATAAGACCTTCTTTGGATGTTCCATTGTATATAACAATGGGGCATATTTTTTATTATGGAAAGCTTGTGTAAAAATAATCCACAAGTTATAGGCTTTACGGTGAAAATCCGTGATGATAAACTGAGCCTAATGTAAGATGTATAGGAGCGCAAGAAAATAAGATTAAGAAGGTGATAACTAATGTTAAGGATTGCGGTCTTAGATGATGAACAAATTTTTTATAAACGGATAGAAAAAGAAATTTATGCTTACTATGCGAAAACCAATCTGGCTGTGATGGTGGATTGCTACTGCAATGGCAGAAGTTTGATGTATGAGGTGGATGATGGTAAATATTATGATGTTTATCTATTAGATATTGACCTTCCGGATATGTCAGGAATCGATTTAGGGCGGAAACTCAGAGAAAAATCACCCTATCCTTATATAGTTTTTCTCACGGCTTATCCCCAGTATGCAATTGAAGGATATAGTGCAAAGGCTTATCAATACATATTGAAGGATGAATGGAAAAAGAAGCTGGGCGAAACTTTAGGAAATATTCAGAAAGAGATGGAGTCTTGGATGGAACCGTCATATCGGATTATCGTGAGTACAAAGCTTGAAAAGGTTCCAATTAAAGATATTTATTACCTGTATAAAGATGGAAAGAACGTTGTATTTCAGACACGAAACGGGCAGAGCAGTATTCGCAAAACTTTATCTGAGGTATATGAAGAATTGCCGGAACAGAACTTTATATATGTGGACCGCAGTTTTATTGTGAATATTGAGCATGTGATGAAATTGAAAAATAAGCAGATTTATATGTCTAATGGCGAAATTATTCCTGTCAGCAAACCCCAGTTAGAAAGAGTGAAAATAGAAATTAATACTTATTGGAGGAACCATGTGTAAGCAATTCATATTTTGGGCTACAGAATACTTAAATTATTATTCATTGATTTTCTGGGGAATCAAATTATTTTTGAAAAAATATGGCGTGAAGACAGGAAGAAAAGAATGGGTTGAGAATGCCATTATCATAGTGGTAAGTGCGCCGGTAGCGGTTATTGGTGCTATGAATTATTATTCGGTTTCATATTCAAATATAATAACATATATTTTAACTTTCTATCACTGCATTTTAATTAAGTTATTTACACATGAACAATGTAAAAGAATATTTACATTAAGTGCAATGTATGTCCATTGTATGCGGTTAATAGATTTATTGATGGTTACTATAATTTATGAAGTTAATCAAGTTAGCCGTTATGTAAAATGGGATTTAGTTAATGTAGGAATAGAGAGAAGTGTCTTTTTAATATTTTTATCATTTAGTTATTATGTGATATATCGGATACTTCTTAAAAGTGAGTGGATTGATTATCTTAGGGAAAATTCATTGTTTTATGGATGGATATTTTGTATATATAGTTATTTGGGGATATCATGTTTTTGCAGGGTATATCGATTTTCATATACAAAACATTTGATTCAGTATTGGGCATTTTATTTAGTATGTGCCTTTGTGATGTGCGGTTTTTTCATATTTTATATTGTAAGAATAAAAGGAGAGGAGAAAAATAGAATTCTAAAAATGCGTAATGATATGTTGGAAGCTAATTACCAATCTTTGCGAAAAGTTTATGATGAAAATCGTATGATGTATCATGATTTTAAAAATCATATGTTGGTGGTAAATCAATTAATTCAAGAAGAGAAAAATAATGAGGCTTTAGAATACATTAATACATATATCCATTGGACACTAAGTATTAATCAAAGGGTAGAATCTGGATGTAAAATTATAGATATTATTGTAAACTGTAAGATTGCTGAAGCATTAGAAAAATGTATCCAATTTACTCATGAAATTGATTATATTGGAGAAATTGGTATAGCAGATATTGATATGTGTGCATTATTGGCTAATTTATTGGATAATGCTATTGAGGCATGTGAAAAAATTGAAGAAGAGAAGCGGAGGATAGATTTAAGAATTAAAAAGGTCAATGATATGCTTATTATATGGAGTGAAAATACAATGAAAGAAGGTGGTAAAGAAAGAGTAAATTTCTTTCAAACAGATAAGAAAAATAAAATTCTTCATGGTCTTGGAATGAAAAGTATTGATAATGTTGTTAAGAAGTATGAAGGGCATAAGGAATATGAGATCCAGCAAGATATGTTTCAAATTTATATAAGTATACCAGCGAATTAGCTATTCAGGGACAAAATTCGACAATTTAAGGACAGAATGATAAAAATTAGAAAATGAGGGGTATAATCAAAGAGAAAATTTTAGCAAAGGAGGAGAGAGAATGGAAAACAGAAAAAATGAAAATAGCAAGAATCTTGCTGGGGATATCCGCAAGGAAATGGAAGAAATTCAAAAAATGCAGACAACAATCCCATACTATTTAACAATGGTTACAAATACTTGCACAGATTTTATGACAGTTTTTTGCTGTTAATTTGTAACTAAAAAATGTAAAAGATGACAAAAAGTAAAAAAGAATTCGAGAATATTGTTTATCAAAGCTTAAAAGAGTATACGAGACTCGGGGAGAAACCAGGAGCGGTGTTTAATCCTTTTTTTGACTGTATTGCCGATGCGGCGCTGAAAGAAATTGAAGGCGAAACGGCGGCTGTAAAGCTACCGGGCCGTCCAGCGCGGGAGGTCGTAGATTTGGGTGTTTTGAAGCAAATTTTAATTAAGGTTTCAAAACGGCTTTTAATCTATGATATGAATGTTCAGCGAGAAGCCGGAGAACTGAAAGGCGATTCAGAAGAAGAGGAATATGCGGATTATGTTTGTCATCATCTGATGCAGCCGGAATATGTGCGAAATTTATTCACAGAATATCCGATTTGGCGAGACGCGATATTTCAGAGTTCGAAATTTTATATTCGAAATATAATAGAGGTTTTTCAGCATTTTGTTTCTGATAAAGAGGATTTAAATGCTGAATTTTTCGCGGAAAATCCTTTTGGGGAAGTCCTTCGGATATCAGGAAGCGGCTCGGATTCACATTGTGAAAACCGTGTTGTTTACCGTGTAGAACTGGATAATGGTGAGGTCATTTATCATAAATCCAGAGTGAATACAGGGGTTCGCTTTTTTAACGAGCTGTATGCGCGGATTGGCAATTCCTGTGGGGTGCCTGCATACATAAATCCTGCGTTGGAGCGGGATAGTTATGTTTGGGAAAAAGAGGCGTCCTACGGGGAATGTCAGTCTGAGCAGCAGGTAAAAAATTATTTTACACGGCTCGGAATGATTTTGTGCATTTGCCATTTGTGTCATAGCGGAGATATGCACTATGAAAATATGGTTGCCAGCGGCGAGTATCCGGTGTTGATTGATTATGAAACATTGATTCAGCTGCCTCCGGAGCAGATGCCGATTGGTGAGAAGCAGACCAATACTTTCATCGGAATGTCGGTATTGCCGATAGGAATACTCCCATTTTATGGGGCCAGAAATAAGAATTTCAATGCAGATTTCAGCGGTCTCTGCGGCGGCGGCCGGCAGATGATGGATTTGAAGATTCCGGTGATAGCTAATCCAGGTAAATCGACAATGTGTATTGCCTACAAATATGGTGAGACTCAGGAGAAAAATAACCGGGTACGGTTAAATGGACAGCTTGTTAATCCGGGAGATTATTTACAAAATATTTATGAGGGCTTTGAAGCTGGATATTTGTATATTTATGAACATAAAGCGCAGGTCAGCCAATTGGCGGAAATGATGAGCTCGTCCCTTTACCGGCAGCTTTTCAGGAATACTCAGGAATATCATATGATTCTTGATTTGTCCTATCATCCGCAGTTTATGCGCCAGGAGGGCATGCGGCGGGAATTTCTTAAAAATGCATTGGCCATACCTGAGTTTGAAGATAAAGCCTGGCTTGTGAATCAGGAAATTGAGGATATGCTGAATGGCGATATTCCTTATTTTCAATTTCATATGGGCTCGGGAGAAATTATTAATTCTCAGGGGAGACCATTAAAAACGTTTTTTAAACGGACAGGGATGGAATTTATTGAGAATCAAATTCAAAATCGGACGCTGGAAGATTTACGTGTGCAGAAACAGCTCATTGAGACAGCTTTAACCTATTCAAGAGTTGAGGTTTTAAAAACAAGTATACCGCAATTTTCAGCCGAGAATATCAAAGATATTTCAGTGAAAAATTTATGCTCAAAGATTGCAGATGTGATTTATGAGCATCGTGTTGAATTGCCCGGACAGATTCGGTGGATAAATACCCGGACAATGGCGGTTAATGTGGATAAACGCTATACATATTATATGGAAATGTCAGACAGATATCTTTATGAGGGAATCATGGGGATGGCTGTTTTTTCAGCGGCTATGCTTAAACTGATGCCGGAACATCCGATTTCCAGGGTGTATAAGCCGATGATAAGGGAACTGTTTGAATATACAGATTTGACGGTGGAAAATGGGACAGAGAATTTACCTACAGGGATTTTCTTTGGAGAAAGCTCTATTGTTTATGGGTATCAGTTACTGTATCAAATAACAGAGGCCCCAGTATATCTGGAATATGCGGCAAAACATTGCCGGATTACAGCAAGAAACCTTCCATCGGATAATCAGTTTGATATTGTCGGGGGAAATGCCGGTGCAATCATGGCCTTTTTGAATATGTACGATTTTCAAAAAGAAAGCTGCTATCTGGAAATGGCTGAGGTGGCTGCGGAAGTGTTGTTGGAAAATGCGGTATCTGCAGAAAAAGGAATTGGCTGGAAGAGGATCAGCAATGGGGCATTACTTGGCGGCTTTGCTCATGGGTGTGCCGGAATTATGTATTCTTTGGCCAGACTTGCCCAATATACGGGGAAGAGCAGATATCTGGATGCGGCATTTCAGGCATTTTTATATGAAAGGACTTTATATTGCCCGGAAGAAGGCGGCTGGCGGGATTTAAGGGCTGATGAGGAACTGTATATGTCAGACTTTAAATGGTGCCATGGGACCGCCGGAATTCTGTTGGGATGGAAACTCTCTTTGCCGTATTTCAGCGGGACGCAAAAAGAAATGCTGGGTCGGGAGATAGAAAGGCTGACTGTCGATTATCCGGATATAGTCTTTCGGGAGGAAGTCGGGCTGTGCCATGGCAATCTGGGAAATATCCTCATTGGAGAGTTGGCCGGAATGGACGTGTGGCAAGAGTCCATGCGGAAAAACATGATGGAGAGTCTTTGGATTTTGCAGCAGCTATTTATAGAAAATGATACGAAAGCTGTACTGCGCGAACACTATGATTACAGCCTGATGACAGGATTAGCCGGAGTGGGCTATGGTTTGCTTCACAGCCTGTTCCCGAATCTGCCGGGAATTTTAGATTTACAGCTTTGAAAAACAATGTCAGTGGACAGTAATGAGCAGGGGGGAGAATCAATGAATAAATTCGAAGAAACCGTATCTTATCGCTTTGCAGCATTTTGTGTAAAAGTATTGAAGCTGAGTGCACGAAAATGTTATGAAGAGATTGGAAGGCGTAATGAGAAAGAAATGTCTCTTTCTTTCCTGTGTGAGAATGCGTTGGATTATTTGATAACAGAAGACAAATATTTTGGCGTACCCCATCGTTTTGTTGTAAATGGTTATTTGGTAGAAATTCGGGATGATAATCTCGGCGAGGCAGTTAAACAACTGGACAAAGTATATCAGGATATTTTACTTCTGTATTACTTTTTAGGATTTACGAATAAAGAAATTGCAGAGATGACAGAATGTTCTCTGAGAACTTTAATTCGCAGAAAAGAGCAGGCGCTGAGATTAATGCGCGAGGTATTGGAGGAGTAGGTATGTCTAAAAAATTTACAGATAATCGCGTACCCTATTCGGTGGTAGAAGCGGCAGTTCGCGGGGATTCGGAAGCTCTGAAAAAGGTTCTTGAATGTCACAACGCTTATATATGCAAATTGTGTACACGAAAGGTTTACGATGATGTGGGAGATTTGCATTATGAGATAGATTGGGATATGAAATCACGAATTGAAAGTATGCTTGTAAATGCGATTATTATGAATTTCAAGATAGACTACGACTCCAATAAATGAATTGTAAAGAATGAAAAAGAGTGCTTTGAAAGTTGATAAAACGACAGGATAAGCGCTCTTTTTCCATGGATGCAGAAATGTGTCGAAAGATTTATATTGAAGCTGAGTAATTTTTTCGGTATAGTAAAACTGTCAAAGCGCACAGCTTCTATGTGCGGCAGTTTCCTTTCGGAAACAGAAATTTCCATTAATATTTTTAATAAGGCGGCAGAAAGCTATTGAGAAAAACAGACAGGTTTACTATAATAAAAATAAATTCATGTGTTTTTCCAAAGTTTCTGAGCCGGTTATTTTATGGTCAAAGGAGGAATTTTATGGGAGAGACACAGGATTTTATTATGAAGCCGAAAATTGATTTTTGCTTCAAGGAACTCATGGAAGAGGAATTGGTCCGGCGGGGATTTCTTTCCGCCCTTTTGGGCGTGCGGCCGGAGGATATTGTCGGGACAGAGTTGATACCGACAGTGCTGCGAAAACTTCATGCCGATGACAAACAGGGAATTTTGGATGTACGGGTGATGCTGACGGATGGAGCCCAGGTGGATATTGAGATTCAGGTGGCTTCTTACAAGCAGTGGCCGGAGCGTTCATTATTCTATTTATGCAAGATGTTTTGTGAGCAGATACGGGCCGGAGATTCTTATGAAAAGATGAAGAAGTGTATCCATGTGGGAATTCTGGATTTTAATTTGTTTGAAGACAGTTCTGAATATTATTCCCGGTTTCATTTATGGGAAGACCATCGGAATCAAATGTACAGCGATAAGATAGAGGTACATATTCTTGAATTGAAAAAAGTCCGGAAGAACCAGTATCTGGAAAATCCACTTCTGAATTGGACCAGATTTCTGGGCAGTGAAAAAAGGGAGGAAATGGAAACTTTGGCAGAAAAAGATGTGTATATCGATGCGGCCTACCAGCGATTGATGGCCCTCAGCGAAGATGAGCGGAAAAAACTGGAATATGATAACCGTATGAAAGCGATTCGAGATTACAAGAGTTTCAGGCAGGATGGAATTCTTGAGGGTATTGAACGGGGTATTAAACGGGGTTCGGTTCAGAAGTTGATTTCGATGGTCTGCAAAAAAATGGTGAAAGGTAAATCGCCGGAGACTATTGCGGAGGAACTGGAAGAAGATAAGGAAACTATTGACCGGATTTATACAGTGGCCGGAAAATACGCGCCGGAATATGATGTGGATAAGATTTATCAAGAAATATATCCGGAATAGCCGCATAATACGAAAGAGGAAAATTTAAATGAATACAAAAGATAAATAAAAGAGGTTCTTCGAAACTTGTTTGTTTCAGGAAGAGCCTCTTTTGCATTATTTAAAATCGACGATGGTAACGCCGGTTTCACCTTCACCAAAGGCGCCGAGACGGTAGGATTTAACATATCGGCATTTTTTCAGTTTGTTGTGAACGGCAGTGCGCAGTTTCCCTGTGCCGCGGCCATGAATGATGGTTACCTGATTTAAGTGGGCCAGATAGGCGTCATCCAGATATTTATCCAGTTCGGGCATCGCCTCATCTACTGTTTTGCCGATAATATTCAAGCTGGTGCTGATGGAAGCAGATTTGGCCATTTTGATTTTTCCGGCGCCGGTTTTCTTTAAGGTTGGCGCTTTAATAACTTCTTCATCCAGCAGTTCCAAATCGGTCAGGCTGACCATGGATTTTAAAATGCCCATTTGCACGGCTATCTGTCCTTTGCTGTTTGGTTTTCCGGTAATGGTCCCTTTAATGTTCATGCTGAGAACCCGGACGCTGTCGCCTGGGTGAAAATCCTCCGGCCGGTTTTTCCTTGCCTGGTCTTTCTTCAGGGCCAGCCGTTCATCGGTTTTGGAAAGCTTATCTCGGACGGCGGAACGTTTCTTTTCAAGCTCCTTCATGTTTCCGGTATTTCCGGCGGCCAGCTTATTCATATCCCGAATAGTTTGGTCCGCATAATCTTTGGCGTCCTGGAGAATTTTGCGGGCCTGCTCGTTGGCTTCGCGCAGAATTCGTTCTTTTTGTTTGGACAGATTATCCTGTTTGGTTTCCAGTTTTTGTTTTAATCCGGCAACCTCGGTTTTATATTGCTCAATTTCCAGCCGTTCTTTTTCAATGGTCGAACGGCTTGTTTCCAAATCGGCAATTAAGTCCTCGAAACTTTGGTCATTAGCGTCAATGAATTTTTTTGCCTCATCAATCATATAATCCGGCAGGCCAAGCTTGCTTGAAATGGCAAAGGCGTTGCTTTTTCCGGGAATACCAATTAAAAGCCTGTAAGTAGGGCTTAAAGTTTCCACATTAAATTCACAGCTTGCATTGCAGGCGCCTTCCGTGGAAAGGGCAAAGACCTTCAATTCACTGTAGTGAGTTGTTGCCATGGTGGTTACATTCCGGCGCAGGAAATTTTTCAGGATAGCCATAGCCAGAGCAGCGCCCTCTGTAGGGTCCGTTCCGGCGCAAAGTTCATCCAGAAGGACAAGGGAGCGGTAATTCGACTTATCGATAATAGAGACAATATTTGTCATATGGGATGAAAATGTACTGAGGCTTTGTTCAATACTCTGTTCATCGCCGATGTCGGCAAATACGTCTTCATAAACGGCCAGTTCGGAGTGGTCAAATGCCGGAATATGCAGTCCGGCCTGGCCCATTAATGTCAAAAGGCCGACTGTTTTCAATGATACGGTCTTACCGCCGGTATTGGGACCGGTAACAATAAGAAGCCGGTAATCTTTGCCGACAGAAATATCAATAGGTACGACTTTCTTGTTATCCAGAAGCGGATGACGGCCCTTCTTTATATTTATATAGCCATTTTCATTGAATAAAGGTTCCGAGCCGTTGTAGCTTCTGGAAAGATTTGCTTTGGCAAATACAAAATCCAGGTGAGCCATAACGGTGATATTGGTTGATAATTCTTCCTGATATTCGGCGCATTGATTGCTCAATTCGGCAAGAATCTTTTCAATTTCTTCTTTTTCTTTTGCAGCCAGTTCCCGCAAATCATTATTTAATTTGACAACAGCCATCGGTTCAATAAACAAAGTGGAGCCGGAAGATGACTGATCATGAATCATCCCCTGAATCTGACTGCGGTATTCGGCCTTTACAGGAAGGCAGTATCTTCCGCCGCGCATGGTAACCAGATTATCCTGAAGCATGGAGCTGACGGAGGATGAATTGACCATGGCATTTAACTGGCTGTGAATCCTCTCATTGGTCAGCTTAATGGAACGGCGTACATGCTTTAAGCCCGGACTGGCATCATCGGCAATCTCTTCCTCGGAGAGGATGCAGCGCCGGATTTCCCGGCATACCGGAGACAGAGGTTCGATGGCGTTGAATAAACCGTCCAGGGAATCGGTGTTCATATCATCTGTTTCACGGCGGCCATAGGATTTTGCGCGCAAAGCTGTTTCCAGAAGAGAAGCAATGTGCATCAGTTCTGTTACGGACAGGCTGGAGCCAACCTTTAAGCGGAGCAGGGAATCCCGAATATCCCGAAGCCCGGAAAAAGATAAACTTCCTTTGGCGTAAATTCGGGAAAGCGCATCGCTTGTTTCCATTTGACTCTGGCAGATTTCACCCAAATCGGCCGTTGGCAGAAGTTTTTTACATATATCTTTGCCCAGCGGGGATGTGGCGTAATCCATTAATTTTTCTATGATTTTATTGTATTCTAATATTCGTAATGCTTTTTCATTCATAGTGACACCTCATACTATTGTATTTATCATTGTACCCTATAACAGGAAAAATGAAAATGGATTTTTTATTTTTATATTGGATATATTAATGTCAAAGGAGGTGTTATTATGTCAAACAGAGGATTTACGGACAAAGTAAAAGGTAAAACCAAAATGATGGCCGGAAATTTTAGCGGGGACCGCAAAGTAAAGGCCGAGGGAATTATCCAGCGGACAATCGGGATGACAAAGGAAGTTGTTTCGGATGTGAAGGATGTCGCGGAAGAAGTTGTTGAGAAGGTCAAAGACAAAATACAGTAGATTTTATAATTTGGGAATACCTTTTGGGGTATTCCTTTTTTATTGTGAGATTTGGTGTATCCTGGACCTTTCAGATGTGCTATACTATTTACACAATCTGGATTAGAAATGGAGATAAGCTATGAGATTTATTTGTGAATTGCGGGAGGGAGATAATATCTCCGGCATTTATTTATGTAAAAACAAACAGAATTTAAAAACAAAGGCAGGAAAAAGTTATTATTCTCTGCTTCTTCAGGATAAGACCGGTACGGTGGATGCGAAAGTATGGGATTTGAATAATGGTATCGAACATTTTGAATCTATGGATTTTATCAAGGTGGACGGTATGGTGACCAGCTTTCAGGGGGCTTTGCAGGTGAATGTGAGGCGGGTGCGCCGGACTCAAGAGCAGGAATACGATATGCGGGATTATTTGCCGACCAGTCGGTTTTCCATCGATGATATGATGAAGGAATTAACCGGTTATATTACGACGATACAGAATCCTTATTTAAAAGCGCTTTTGGAGAGCTTTTTTGTGAAGGATGCAGCTTTTATCAAAAGCTTTAAAGAACATTCGGCGGCGAAAAGTGTGCATCATGGCTTTGTCGGCGGGCTGCTGGAGCATACGCTGAGTGTGACAAAACTGTGTGATTTTTACTGCAGGCGTTATTCGATTTTGAACAGGGATTTATTGCTCACCGCGGCCATGTGTCATGATATTGGAAAGACAACGGAGCTTTCGCTTTTCCCGGCTAATGATTATACGGATGAAGGTCAGCTCCTCGGACACATTGTGGTGGGAACAGAAATGATTCATGACAGGATTCGGGATATTCCGAATTTTCCAAAGGTTCTTGCCAATGAATTAAAGCATTGTATTTTGGCCCATCACGGAGAATTGGAATATGGTTCGCCGAAGAAACCGGCGCTGGTTGAGGCTTTGGCATTAAACCTGGCGGATAATACGGATGCGAAAATGGAGACGATGACAGAAATTTTTGCAGGGGCAGCAGATACAACAGAGTGGATGGGATATAACCGTCTCTTTGAATCGAATTTACGGAAAACCTCGAAATAAAAGAGATATGAATAAAGGCGGTTTAGTAAGATGAAGGAAAGTTTAAAGAAAAATGATCTTGTGACACTTTCCATCACCGATTTGGGCAGCAGCGGTGAAGGGATTGGCAAGGTGGATGGGTTTACATTATTTGTGAAGGATGCTTTGATTGGCGATACAGTTCAGGCAAAGATTATAAAAATGAAAAAGTCCTATGGTTATGGCCGATTGATGGAAATTTTGAAACCTTCGCCCTATCGGACAGAAGCCCGGTGCCCTCAGGCCAGAGCCTGCGGCGGTTGTCAGATTCAGCCTTTGGCTTATGAAAATCAGTTGATTTATAAAGAAAATAAAGTCCGGGAGCTTTTAGAACGTGTAGGAAAAATCGGCGAGTACGGGATGGAGCCAATCATTGGCATGGAAGAGCCCTGGTATTATCGGAATAAGGCCCAGTTTCCTGTGGGGCAGAATAAAGAGGGGGATATCGTTGCCGGATTTTATGCAGGAAGAACCCATTCGATTGTCCCGGTGGATGAATGTTTTATTCAGCATCCGATGAACCGTCAGTTGATGAATATTGTGAAAAAGTGGATGAAAGATTATAAAGTGCCGCCATATAACGAAGTAAATCATACGGGTTTAGTGCGCCATATATTTACCCGTATTGGCAAATATACCGGGGAGATTATGGTTTGCCTGGTGATTAACGGAAAAAGAATTCCGGCGGCGGATGAATTTGTCAATGCGCTTAAAAATGTGCCGGGAATGACCAGTATTTGCTTGAATATCAATCAGGAGAAGTCCAATGTTATTTTGGGAAACACTGTGAAATGTTTGTGGGGCAAACCTTACATAACAGATAAAATTGGGGATGTCGCCTATCAGATTTCGCCCCTTTCCTTCTTTCAGGTTAATCCGGTGCAGACCCAGAAGTTATATCGGACAGCACTTGAATATGCCGGGCTGACCGGTGAGGAGACAGTGTGGGATTTATATTGCGGTATAGGAACTATTTCATTGTTTTTGGCTCAATGCGCTAAAAAAGTATATGGTGTGGAGATTGTGCCCCAGGCGATTGAGGATGCCAGAAAAAATGCTTTGCTGAATCATATTAAAAATGCAGAATTTTTCGTGGGGAAGGCGGAAGAAGTACTGCCCGAACAATATGAAAAATATGGTGTTTATGCAGATGTCATTGTTGTGGACCCGCCAAGAAAGGGCTGCGACGAGAAACTCCTCCGGTGTATGGTGCAGATGGCGCCGAAACGCATTGTTTATGTAAGCTGTGACCCGGCCACATTGGCCAGAGATTTGCATTTCCTCGAAGAAAATGGATATAAAGTTGAAAAAGTGCGGTGCGTAGACATGTTTTCCCACTCTGTACATGTGGAGACGGTTGTTCTTTTGTCCCAACTAAAACCAGATGACACCATAGAGATCGATTTGGATTTGGATGAATTGGATGCAACCTCTGCAGAAACCAAGGCTACTTACGAAGAAATCAAGGAATATGTAAAAGAAAAATATCAGCTGAAAGTGTCTAATCTGTACATTTCGCAGATTAAAAGAAAGTGCGGAATAGAAGTCGGAATCAATTACAATCTTCCAAAATCAGAAAATTCGAGAGTTCCGCAATGTCCACCGGAAAAAGAAAAAGCTATCCGGGAAGCATTAGAATATTTTCAGATGATTTCATAAAAAATATTTGCGAAGTAACAGAAGCGATCAGGAATTGTGTATCTTGATCGCTTCACTTATATGGGTATCTTATTCTTTTTGGGTTTGCTTTTTTTGAGAACTATCATAGAGATCATCAAGCTCTTCTTCCAGTTTGTAAATCCGGTGATGCTGATAACAGATTATTCCGGGAAATCCGGCAGCTATAATGAATGACAGCAATAGTATTTTTAAAGCGTCCCATCGGGTTTCCATGCCGTTCATTGAAAATCCACCTACCAAATTGAAAAACAGGATATAGAAATATCCGCAGAAAAATCCGATATAGCCCAGTGCAGATAATAGGTTTTTGAGTTTTTTATACATAATCATCTCACTCCTTGTAATAATGATTCTAGCGAATTATTCGCTAAAATTCAACAGCGAATATTCCGCTAATGTATGATGAGGATACGAGGTGGAAGCTATGTATCGAAGAATCAGAAATTTAAGAGAAGATGTTGATCTTACTCAGAAACAAATGGGTGAGATATTGAATTGCAGTCAGCGTATATACAGCAACTATGAATGTGGCGATGTGGATATTCCAACATCGGTGTTGATCAAATTAGCGGAATTTCATAAGACCAGTATTGATTATCTGTTGGAATTAACGGATGAGAAACGTCCTTATCCCAGAAAGAAAAGTGAGAAGTAAAAACAACCCAGATACGAAATCTGAGTTGTTTTTTTTGTAAGCGATATTGCTGGGAGATGCATTATCTTTCCTGGTCTTTATGGTATTTCGGAGTCCGTGACTGTCTCTTTAAGGCAGTTTCTTTTTGATGAAGTCTATGCAGGATAGAGTGTAAGGACTCGGTTTCCTGTAATTCAGAATTGATGATTTTTTCTGCCTTTTGTAGCATATCATTTCTGAAAGCTGACTGAAAGGTTCCCTCTAAGTGCTCTCTTACTTCCTGCATTTTTTCCGGTCTTAGTTTTTCACGTTCTTCTAGTACAGCATCCACATCTTCCGGAGAGATCTTTTCTTTTATTTCCAGAAAATTCAGAGTACCCGTTTCTTTTTGCTCATTCAGAGAAACTAACTGATCTTTCAAACGTTTTTGTGTGTCCTGCATTTTTTCTATCTTTTGTTGAATTGCTTTCATATCAGAATCATTGTGACAATTTAAACAGGAGAACAGATACGCTTTCCGGCTTTTTAGCTCTTCGATTTCTTCCGTAAGAGCAGCAATCTTCTGATTAAACTGCCGGATTTGTAAAAACTTCAGAGGACTGCAGATCTTTTTTTCTGCTTGTAAAGCTTTTTTCTCTGAAATTTTTCCAGTTATCTTTTTCTGAACAGATTTATATTCTTTCACAAGCGTGATGGCTTTATCTAATACCTCTGATATTGCACGTTGCTGTGAGGTATCATGGAGAACATGATATTGGAGTGTTATCAGACGGCTTCTCAGGGATTCCAGTGCTGATGCAATGGCAGGAATACTTTCTTTCAGGGCTTTCGTAAGTTTCTGGATCTGTACTTTTAATTCTTTCAGCAGACGGTTGTCTTCTTTGATCTGACGGTTTAAAGCACAGAGTGTAGATGGGATTCCCATTGCTTCCAGATTACGGGCATGATAACCTTCGTGAATGGTGGGCTGTTCTTCCAGCCCACGGTCTGCGTTGCTTCTGCAATCAATGCGGGCTGAAAGCTGATGCTGCTGCAGGGAAAGGTTTACCGCATCTTCCCAGCCCTTTCTCCAGCACAAAAGCTGTTCCTCGCTGTTCCATACTTCGGAAATGGGGTTCTGACGTCCGTATCGGGTGCTTTTCGGGGATTTCGATGTTCTGATATAGTCTGGATGATTTTGAGCCTCAGAGGGCGTTAAATAGACCTTTTTCTTCCCTGATTGATAGGGATATTGTTTTTCCCATCCATCCTGTTTTGCGATGAGAAATTCTTCTGCCGTAAAAGCCTGTTCGTCGGAATCACGGCGGCAGAGATATTCTTTCTGTGTTTTTGCCTGCCAGTGTCCGGCCTGATCCAATGGTCTGACAGTCAGAAGGATATGAGCATGAGGATTGTGACCGTCTGTGTCATGGATACTGACATCAGCACACATTCCTTTGGAAGTACATTGTTCCTGAATGAATTGCCGGAGTATCTGTTTCCAGTCAGACAATTCCAATTCTATAGGAAGGGCAACAATCAGTTCTCTTGCCAGACGGCTGTTCTTGGCTTTTTCAACGGTTTCCACAGCTTCCCACAAAGTCTGACGGTCTTTCCAGTGGACAGGTGCGGTATCGGATAAAAAGATTTCACTGTACTGACAGCCCCGTTTTCGGGTGTAGTCGTGGGTGATACCGTCATAGTCGTTGTAAAGCCGTGAACAGGAAGCATAGGCTGCTGCGGCTACAACAGAACGCCCCGTTCCACGGCTGATGATCTTGGCTTCTAAATGGTAAATAGCGATAAGCATTCCTCCTTTTGGTGCAGAATCATGAGGCACGAACAACTGCGAAAAGCTGCCGGTGACAGGTTTTGCAGACAGCCTGCCGTGGAATATCCACGACTGCAACGGATGATCAGCAGGTGCGGTGTTCTGGACAGCAGGGACAGAAAAGGCAGGCTGTACAGTCGATGACGTTTACGGAAACGACTGGCCCTCGGCAGAGCGTACGAGCCCCGTAAGGGGATACCACCGCCCCTTCGGGGTGGTGAGTAAGTGCGCCCTTCGGGATTGGAATACGTACAAAGATGCTTAATCATGCTTCTGAAGATGAAAGCTGAGAAAATGACGGAGTTCTTCCCGGCTCATTTCCCTGACTTCCGGAACAACATATTCCAGTTCCGCACCTTCCAGGATCAGCCTCCTGGTCCTTGCATTCCGCTCTTTTCTCCGGTCTCTTGCCTGTGCAGCTTCCAGCCGGTGTTTTGCCTGTAACAGGGCTTTTTCTTCTGGTGTCATTGTTTTTTTATCTGCCATATCTGGCACCCCCTTTGTGCCCGTATCCGGGCTGTTTTGTTCTTGTTTGGGTTATTCCTGGTACTGCTTTTTATCTGAACAGGGACAGATACCCTCATCCATATTTCAAGATACAGAAAGTAGTATCTATCCCGGTGTATTGTGGCAGTCCTGTAGTATTTCATCTTCCCATTGCTGGTGCTGCCCGTCATTCAGAGTAATAATCTTTTCGCTTCCTCCAGATTTTTGGATGCATTGTCCTGCCGGATGTTACGGTTGTTGATCCGGATGGGGACACAGCGCTCAAGGATCCGGTCATAGATCCGTCTGTGGGCCATATCCGCTGGGGTATTCAGTTCCGTCAATGTGAGATTCGTCGTTACGATCAGCGGTTTCCTGCTCCGATAGCGGCTGTCGATCACATGAAAGACCTGTTCCAGGGCAAATTCGGAGTTCCGTTCCATTCCCAGGTCATCGATAATAAGCAGGCTGTAACGGTTCATGCTGTCGATGAACAGATTCCTGTCCTCAGAATGCATACCTGCCAATGTATTGAGGATTCGGGCAAAGTTCGTCATCAATACGGGAATGCCTTTATCCAGAAGGGCATTGGCAATACAGCCTGCAAAGAAGGTCTTTCCGGTTCCGACATCTCCCCAGAGGAGAAGACCGGAAGACCGGTCTTTCATGCTGTCCCAATTTTCCACATATTTATGGGCAAGCGCCATCTCCGGATTTACCCCGCTGTCTTTGGCAAAGGTATAATCATAGAATGCCTTATCCTGCAGGCCGCTGGTCTTCATCCGTTGGATTTCCATCTGTTTTTCCTTAAGTTTTCGTTTGGCTTCTTCCTGATCATAGAGTTCCTGCTGGCATCTGCATCGGATGGGCGGCAGGAATATCCGGCCCTGTAAGGTATATCTTCCCTGCCGTGGTGTATGACACTTGGCACAGTAGATCAGGTGGTCGGATGGATTGAAATATTCATCCGGCTGCAACTCTCTGGCTGGAAGCGGATCGGTTCGTTTTTCTGTGAACTTTCTCATAATGTTTCGTACTCCTCACTTTCATAGAATTTTTGCCGGGAAGGGGGATTATCCTGTAGTGCCCAGCTGATGATGGTGGCTGCATGGTTCTGGTACTGTTTTCCGGTGGAAGCCATGTAGCCGGATAAACGCTCGATATAATCCTGCCAGTTGGGGACGGTCTGTCTGACGTTCTCCAACTCTTTTGCTGACAGGAACACATTCTGAAAGTTTCCATAGGGAGAGCGGTCCTCCTGACTCTCTCTTTTTGATAGATCGTTCTTTTTTATCTCTTTCTTATTACCGGACAGTTTTCTGTCTGTCTCAGGGAAAGAATCCTGTCTGTTATAAGGACAGTTTTCTGTCTGTCTCGGGGACAGGATCCTGTCTGTCTCTCTGAAAGCATCTTCTGGAAATTTTACATAGATCCGGTTTGGATGTCCGGCGCCCTGGCGTTTCCTCAGGATCAGTCCTTTGTTTTCCAGTGCAGCCAGTGATGTTTTGATGGTCATCTGGCTTTTATGGAGAACGTTTGCCATTGCTTCAATCGTAAAGTAGAGGAACACATGACCGGATGCATCGGTCCAGCCTTCGTTTCTTAGGGAGAGCCTTGCCCGGTCCAGCAGGATCATATAGAGAAGTTTGGTCGTTTCATTCAGATCCATATCCAGAAGGAACCTGGGAAATACCAGATAAGGCGGCAGACTGGTATCGACAGTCAGAAATTCCGTCATGTGTACACCTCCTCCCGGTTATTCTCCGAGAAACTCCCAGTCTACCTCTGCTTCTGGCTCCGGTTCTTTGGGAAGCGGCAGGGATGCCTTGTTTTGGGGCTCCCTTGGTGCCATCCCTGCTATCAGGCCGGAAAGGAAGAGGGGAAGATACTGCTCGAGGCACTTTTCCACTGCCTTTAGGATCTGATCCACAAAGCGTTCTTCCCGTTCTCTTGTTTCCAGATAGGGGTCTTCCTGTGTGCGGTAATAGCGGTCAAAATACTCGACCAGGGCAAGGGCGATCACCTGACTGTAGGATCGGAATTCCTGCTTGTCCATGGTCTGCAGGTATTCCCAGGCTTTTCGCTGAAGATCTTTTTCCAGGTTAAAGCGCAGGTTTGTGTTCCGGATGTTTGCTGCCATGGATCATCCCCTCCTTTTCAGGCTCATATAAGCCAGATATTCATATCCCTTGGCAGTGGAACAGATGTCATCAAGGATCGTGACACGGGCCCTGTCATACTTCCCGAAATTACGGAGCAGGCATCCGCCGCCGCCCACCACATACAGCCTCATCAGATCGGGGTTGTATTCATATTTTCGGAGTGTGGCAAAGATATCAGCCACATACTGCCTGGCGACAGCGGTAATGCAGTCCAGGTATGGGGCAGAGATATCAGCTGTTCCAAACCGCAGGATCTGCTCTACGGTAGCTTCTTCGATCTTTACCCCGAACTGGTCGAGAATGGCATTCTTTGCAGTGATCATGCACTGGTTCACCCCGAATTTCTCTGTCCAGCAACGGCTTTCCTGTGCTTTTTTGTTGGTGATATACAGGATGTTCATGGTTCCATTCCCGATATCCGCAAGGAGATTCGTACCTTTCAGTTCACCCAGACGGCTCACGATGGCAGGGTATCCCTGTGGATAAAGGCTGCATCCGACCAGGCGGATGTGGTAATCCTTATGATTGAAGCGGTAACGGATCTCCGGATTCTGGAGAAGATAAGAACGGAATTCTTCCCGCTGGTTCCGGATCCATGTCAGCGGAAGCCCGGCAGCCAGATGGACATCTGCTTCCTGGATGGAATGCAGATTCAGCTCCCGTGCAATGGCCATCAGTGTCAGGAGATAATAGTCCCTGTCCATGGCTTTGTCCGGTATAAATTCCTTGTGTCCTTCCCCGATCCGGTAATAGATACCGTTATATTCCAGAATGTTTCCGGTAAAGATCGGCTCTGATTCATAGGCAGTGATACCGGTAGGTGTGACCGTATTGGCGGTCTTGATATTGCCGTATCCATGATCTACGGCAATGATCTTTGTGTTATTGATCTCTCGCATGAAAAATCCCTCCATTCGTATTTGTTTTATCAGCAGCTTGTACCGGTCTGGTACTGCTTTGCTGTGGGATAAGCATACAAAAGATGGAGGGATAAGGCATTGAGTAGAAATTGAGTTCGAATAGACATCGCTGTTATTTTGCAACCATCGATAGCGTGTTTTTCGCAAACTCCGTTATCGTGGGAAGAATGGCTAGAGAATAAAAAGATACAAAAAAATCAGACCTTAGGGGCGTAAGCCTTTAAGGTCTTTTTCAATTTGTCCGAAAACTATCCGCAGTAGGTAGGGTATCAGAAGGGAAAAAGCACTATAATAAAATCGGTATAAAAAGAAGAGTAGGAACGCTGAAAACGGTGATCTTGATGATGGAGCCGGGCATCACAAAAAAGGGATTGATGACTAAGATACGGGACGTCTTCGGCATTCAACTGTTCCAGCAGTTTTTTATCATTTGGAGGGAGCGTGTGCATCATGAATGAAAAAATGGAAAAAAAGGCAGAAATACCGACGAAGAAAAAAATAAATAAATACGACATCTTGGCAATACTTCTGGGCATCGGACTCCTTGTTGCTGGGGTTCTCGGCATCGTAACCAGCTTGACCAATTCCGACGACTACAACAATTCCGACGACATCCGGACGGTCGACGCCGTGATCGAAAAGATCGAACGAAGCGAAGAAAAGCAGGAGGACAATGAAGATAGGAACGATAAGTACAAAAACTATATTAAGACGAACCACAAGATGAAACTCTCCTTTGTTGTGGACGGAAAGACTTATCAGGGCAAGTATTATTATCAGACTTTCTCGTACGACCGTGAAAAGAATCAATTCTACAAACAGCTTCAGCGCGGCGACAGCATCTTCGTTGAGGTCTACAAAAGCCAGGACGGTACGTATAAGATGTCACAGAACAATAACCCCGTAAACTTCCTTCTATATTGTGCAGCGGTCCTCGTGGGACTGATCATCACTGCCGCCATGATCTACGGGATTCTCAGACCGGAAGCAGAGCAGCAAAACGGCGGTAAAGGCAAAAAGGGTAAAAAACGCGTATAGGAATAATCGGGTCAAAAACACTGAATCTGCGAACAGGGAGGTGCATTATGAACTTACTGGAAGCTGCCATCATGGGTGCTGCATATACGATTGTTTTTCTTTATTTTATAGGGGAGAAGATTATCAAAGTAGATTTTTCCGGCCTTCTGAAGCGAAACTGGAAGAGCACCAAGTGTAAAAAAATGCTTGCCCAGTGGAAGGGACCGTGGCAGGGAACAAATCTGCAGAGCGAGATCCGGAGTGCTTTCAACATGGTATTGCTCCCTCTGGGAAAAGCGGACAAGGGGCTTCTCCCCGCCCGGATGGACATGACGTTCCGTAGGCGGATCGAGCAGCAGATTGGGCTTTTAGAGAGGCAGAAACTCTGCCGGGAGATCCGGCTGATCGACGTGGTTCCCCTGCCCAAAAACTCTTTCCGACATTGGAACGATGACGGCCGGGAATGGAGAGAGTCCGTGCTGCAGTGCAGCGCCCTGGAGCGCCTGCTCCCAAAGGAAGGCGGCAGCCCAGTCCATGTAGTCTACCGGAAAAACGCCTATCTCCGACTGCTCCAGTCAAGACATATCCGCAACTGCGACCGCAAGGAGAAGCGGGAGAGCTACTATGCTAATCAGACGACGATCAATTGTCCCTCCTGTGGCGCGGAGGTAAAGTTGAAGAGTCAGCAGACGGTCTGCCCCTATTGCGGTGGCGTGATCCAATGCGAATTTTACGACTGGCAGACCGAGGTTTTTGAGGTGTATGAGCAGATGGGGGACGAGTTGCTGCGTGTGCTGCAGTTGCTCCTCTGGGGTGCTTTGCAGTATGTCTGCCTGTTCCTTTGCCTCTGGCTCATCAAGGACACCCAGATTTCCCTGGCGGCGGGGGTGGGGGCTGCAGTTCTTGTTTTGGCTGCGGCAATCGCTGTTTTCTCCATCTCGTACGGAAAGCAAGAAAAATTGGAGAAAGAGATTGTGCGCTACTCTGAAAATTATCTGCGTACCTGCATCAACGAGGCACTGTATCCGGATGGAAACTACCCCGATCTGATGGATTACAGTGTGGGCACAATCCGCTTGAAAAGGGTGGTCAACACAGAGGAGATAACCAGAATAACGGCTCAGGTGTACATAAGCGAAACCTATCTTCCACAGGGGAGAAAACCGTACACCAGAAAATACAAAAGAACGCTTGTGCTACAGAGAGCCCGGTATCCACAACGAAGAAAAAGGGATGGCAAGTTTTTCACGGAACGGGAGTGCCCTTCCTGCGGTGCGAATTTTGTACCAGACGAGAACCACTGCTGTTCTTACTGTGGGTATAGCTTACAAGTCGATAACACAAAATGGGTCATGCAGACAAACAAAGAACAAAAGAGATACAAAATATATGAACGAAACAAATCATGCATATATAATAATATAATACGGAAAAAAGCGAATTAAGAATACATATTATTTATAAACGTACCCACAATTCTATACGGTATACAGCCTCCCAGGATATTTGTTCTGGGAGATTTTTTCGTATATTTTGTAGAAAAACTGTGGTAGAGTATTTTCAATACATAAAAGCGTACAGATGCACGGAATCAAGGAATGATACGATGGAGATTAGAAGAGATTTTTGCCAGTGAAAGACAGATATTTTACACGAACAAAACAATCCCCAGGCATATAGATTATTTGGCAGATGTCTTTTTGATTTCGAAAGCCAGCGGCTGGGATTTTTTGAAACTTTCTGGATTGGAAAAAAGACTACCCGCTGCGGGTAGTGCAGGAACAAAGAATTTATGTTATACTGAAGAATAACAATTTTTGACGAACGAAAATAAAGTTTTTTGGGAACAGCTGTTTTAGGTGATAGAATCAAACAATAAGTTAGTAGAGATACTAATAATGAAAAAGAAGAAGACAAGATGTGGAATAGGGGCAGAGGAAGATGATTCCTCTGTTTATTCTATAAATATGGGTTAGATATAGACAGATGTATAACAGATTGAAAAAATCAATTTCAAATTGAATTCGATGATATAATGAAAAAGAAAGCTGAATTGGAATCCGAGCTTCCAGTTTGCAAGTTTAAGTGAGTGTGTGAAACTTTTTCTGTAGAATAATGTTTATAAGGTTCTTCTATGATACAATAAATATCATTAGGAGGGCCTTTTATTATGGCAAGACAAAAGAAACCTGTACATCGTGTACAAATGACAGAAGGAAAACGAAACATCATCCATCAGCTCCTGGAAGAGTACGATATCCAGTCTGCAGAAGACATTCAGGATGCGCTCAAGGATCTTTTAGGCGGCACTATTAAGGAAATGATGGAAGCTGAAATGGATGATCATCTTGGTTACGAAAAATCCGAACGCTCAGATAATGATGATTATCGCAATGGTTATAAGCGGAAACAGGTCAACAGCCGGTATGGCTCGATGGAAATCGAAGTGCCACAGGATCGCAAATCAACGTTTGAACCACAGGTTGTGAAAAAACGTCAGAAAGATATTTCCGATATTGATCAGAAGATCATTTCCATGTATGCCAAAGGAATGACTACCCGGCAGATTTCCGAAACCATCGAAGATATTTATGGCTTTGAAACTTCTGAAAGCTTTATTTCTGATGTGACTGATAAGATCCTGCCACAGATCGAAGACTGGCAGAACCGGCCACTGGACGAGGTCTATCCCATTCTCTACATTGATGCAATCCATTATTCTGTAAGGGATAATGGCGTGATCCGAAAGCTTGCTGCTTACGTGATTCTGGGAATCAACACGGAAGGAAAAAAAGAAGTTTTAACCATCAGTGTTGGCGATAACGAAAGCGCAAAATACTGGCTTTCCGTTATGAATGAACTGAAAAATCGTGGTGTCAAAGATGTATTAATCATCTGTGCCGATGGTTTAACCGGAATCAAAGAAGCGATCGCAGCAGCTTTTCCAAAGACGGAATACCAGCGCTGTATTGTACACCAGGTAAGAAACACGTTGAAATATGTCCCGGATAAAGACAGAAAAGCCTTCGCTACGGATCTGAAAACCATTTATCAGGCCACAGATGAAAAGAAAGCTCTGGCAGCCTTAGAGCGTGTAACAGAAAAATGGACACCGAAATATCCGAATTCCATGAAGCGCTGGAAGGATAACTGGGACGCAATCTCGCCGATCTTTAAATTTTCAACGATGGTCAGAACGGTGATTTATACTACAAATGCTATTGAATCCCTGAATTCTACCTATCGGAAACTGAATCGCCAGAGAAGCGTATTTCCAAGCGATACAGCTCTATTAAAGGCACTGTATCTTGCCACATTTGAAGCTACGAAGAAATGGACCAGTACGATCCGCAACTGGGCACAGGTGTATGGTGAACTGAGTATTATGTACGAAGGACGCCTCCCAGAGTAACGAATAAACAGGCGAATAAGACGGGCGGAAAACCGCCTGCTCTTGACATGCCATTCAACAACTGTTATATATAAAACAAGGGTGAGAAGCCTGATTTTCAGGCTTGCCACCCTTGCATATCATAGAAGAATCTTATTTACAGACTTTTTCTCACAGTCTCCATTTCGAAGGCAATCGCCGAATTGCTATATATTATATTATTATATTAAATTACTGAAAATATTTTCTTTGCGTTCTCCAGGTTATTTTTTCCATTTATTTTTAGATATACTTTACTGATTTCAGAAGGCTCTCCTATTTCTCTGCAGAGATCCTGTGCCTGGAAAATGGGTATGTAGATTTTCCTGGAACCTCCGTTTCTCTGGCTTTCTTAATGCCCTCGGCTGTGGCTTCTATCAC